>JAKABN010000057.1 GCA_021796895.1 Thermoplasmata archaeon
GCCAGTCTGCTGATCGATCCGCTTCCCTTTACGGCCGCATTCGGCTTTGAGCCCCGGTCAGAGGGCCCTCCGAATTCTGCAGATAACCTCGAGGTGCCTATCGGTCCCAGAATGTAGACCTTTCTGAGCACCGAGGCGACTCTCCTGTGCCACCAGTCGGGTTCCGCGGGCGCCTTCTCCCTGTGCCTGCCCGTTTTGACGAAGTGTGTCCACTCCTCTATCTTAATCGCATCTATTTCTTTCAGTTTGGCTGTGAGGGCCTCTATTAAAGACCCGGCCGGAACATCATACGCAGTGGTCATCGAATTTCCTCATGAATCTAGATATGTATTGGCCATCAATGGCCCGTCAATTTTGTTATTAAATTGTTTAAAACGAATGGTTACTTAAAGATATCTACGCTGAGCGCATGTCCTGCGCTGCGGCTGACAGGCACTGAAGCACGCTCTGACGCCACACCAATGCCCGCCGCATGCGATGCACTTTGTTCATTCATTCTACAAATATTGATGGCCTGAGAGGAAAACTGTTCTCCCGTCTGCCTGCCCTGTCCTCGACTCCCGCCGCATCTCCGTCCGGAACCTCTATTCTGCATCGGAACTCCTTTGCAAGGAAATCGGTATTCTCATTCAGCAGCCTGTGCTCATCTATGACGCCCGCTGTCTCAGCTATGGATTTCAGCCTCCCTGATTGCCTCTCTCTCGAAAGATTTCTGTAAAATTTTTCCATTTCGCGCGTCGCAACGCCTGAGGAAAGCTGTTTTCTGATCGCAGATGAATCATTCCTGTTTCCCGTCTGCTCTGCGATAAGGAGGTGCGTCTTCCACTTTGCCGCAGTATATATCGTGATCTTTTCGGGCACGATTTCAGTAACTTTCAATATCTCCGAAATGTCCGCAATCACTCCTTCCAGGTAACCTTCGCCCGCAAGGGCTCCGGCGTTCTCGATCATGGTTGACGGTTCCGGCATTAACTGAGTGGAGACGAATGTTTGGTTTCCCATGGCCTCCCAGGCCTCCTCGCAGACGTGCGGCGTGAACGGTGCAAGCATCATCACCTGAAGTTCGGCGAATTTACGCATCGTCCTTCTGTTGGGCGTTCCTCTTCTCTTGATGTACCACCTGGCGGAATTCTGCATGTCAACCAGTGCGCTCTTCACCGCATTCTTGTACGACATATCCTCCATTGCCGCTATGTACCCGCCGTAGTGTCTCGCCATCATGGACATCATCCAGACATCCATGCTGTTTTCACCGGAATCGTCGAGACTGTTCAGATTTTTCGCCGTATCAAGCATCTGGAGCAGTCTTTTTCCCGCAGTTTCGGCAAAGCCGGTGTCAAAATTGGGGTCGTCGAATCCCTCGTCCGCGTACGCCTCGGTCAATCTCGTAACGTCGGCGCCGAACCGTGCAATCGCATCGTCCAGGTAGAGCGAATTTCCGGCTGATTTGCCCATTTTTGTACCACTGATCGTAATCCACCCGTTTACACCGTAAGAGCGTGGCCAGTGTTCGCGGGGGAAGATGGCCACATGATTGAATGCCGCGAATGTGAGATGATTTCCCACCAGATCCTTTCCAGAGTTTCTCATATCCATGGGATACCAGTACAGAAATTCTTTACGCATTTCCTCGGTTTTTGACCTGGAGAAACCGCTCTGGACTGCCGCTTCATCGGAATCGCCGATTCCAAGGAACACATAATCAAAGAATGCCTGTCCCAGTTTCCTGTCTGATGTAATTTTCCCTTTCTGTATGACATGTGCTATCGTGTAGTATGCCATGTAGATGGTGGAATCCGACAGTGACTCGATCTTCCACGCATCATCCCAGGGCAGTGTCGTCCCAAGGCCGGTGTGGTGGACACAGGCCCAGTCCTTCAGCCAGTCCACCACATGCTCAAATTGCTTTCTCACAAGAGGCGGGTAAAATCTCATCGACGCTATTGCCTCGTGAGTATCCTCCTTCCATTTCTGATCGCCGTAAGCCAGAAACCACTGATTGCTGACAACTTTCACGATACATCTGGTGAGGCATCTGCATACCACTTCTCCCGAAGGTTCATACATTGTATCGGCATCACCCGATTCGAGCAGCTTTTTCCTTATCGCGCTGCGTGCGGCGTCTACTGTCAGCCCCGCATATTCAGCGCACCGTTCCAGCATGACTCCTTTGTAGTAGCCCTCCCTGTAGACCTCCTCCCTGGCTCTATCCAGCTTTTCCTTGTCCTTCTGACTGCGGATATTCAGCCTATCGACAACTGTTTTTGCAGGCAGCGTCCCATACCCCGGTGTGTCTATTATCTCCACAGGCTCTATATTCACCACGGCATGTGCGATTGAAGGTTCAAGTGTGTCATTTTCCGCTTTCCTTTTGAGGTCTTTGAGAGCAATGTAGTCGTCAGGCGAGTCGCTGGGAACGGAGGTTACAATGCCTGTTCCCTTTGACGGGCTGGCAAAAGGCGCAGGCAGCACCACGAGTCTCTTTCCCATTGTCGGTGAGAATGCATACGCACCCGTGAGTTCTTCGCCCTTCAGACTCCCTTTCACCGTGAGTTTCCTGCCCTGTTCAGTCAGCTTGTCAGCCGCTTCCTTGCTGAGTATCCACACTTCATTATCCACCAGGGCCCTCACGTAATCTGCTTCCGGATTAATCCACAGATTTGTCTGCCCGAACGCAGTCTCGGGTCTGAGCGTTGCAGTGACAAGAAAGTCTCCTTCATCCGTCCTGAATTTCAGCAATGTGTATTCTGTCGGAGTCTCCCCTTCCCCCTTTACCCTGTCGTGGTCTCCCACCGGAATATTGTCCTTCGGGCACCAGATGACCGCATGCGATCCCAGCCTGACGTAATTTTTCTCCCTGAGCACATTGAATTGCCATCTGACGAACGAATCGTAACTGGGGTTGAGAGGAGTGGTGATGAATTTTCTTCTCCAGTCTATCGACATGCCGAGACGTCGCATGCTGTTTTCCCATCTCTTCGGGAAATATCTTGTCCAGTATTCAGGTTCGGAAAATTTCTTCACCTGCCTGTCTGTTATTCCCATAGACCGCATAATCTGCATTTGTGTCGATTCTCCGTCTTTAATTCTTTTTGCTGCAGCTACAATGGGCACACCTGTGCAGTGAAACGCGAATGGAAAGAGAACATTGTAGCCGCGCATCCTTCTGTATCTGCACTGAAATTCCACTCTGAGCACTGTGAATGCGTGGCCTATGTGCGGCAGCCCGTTCATATAGCTGTACGGGTACGTAGCGTAGAACTTATCCCGTCCGTCAGGGGTGGATTCGAACAGCCTCGCTTCTGACCACCTCTTCTGCCATTTTTCCTCAATGCGAAACATGTCTTCGGAAATATTCATCCCTCCGCTTTGATGCCCTGTCGACTCCCTGACACGCGTCATCAGAATCGATCGTAGTTTACCAATGCCTGCAAAGGTTTTGCAGGGGGTAGACTGCTCAGCTCACTGGGCGTACCAAGTGGCGAAAGTGACACAATCCTGCACTCCCCGGGAGCACCGACAATCTCCCTTATCTTCTCTTCCCTGAATGAGGACATCCACTCTGTCTGCAAACCAAGCTGATTCGCCGCAAGGGCTATCCGTCCTATGAGAATGCCGGCATCGACCGAGAAGCTGTTGAGATAGCCTCCGAGCGTCGGGTAGGCATCGTCCGGTATGCCGCATATCACGATAACCATCGGTGCCTCAAGAAGCATCTTGTTGCTCGAGCAGGCAGAGGAAAGATTGCGTTTCGTCTCCTCGTCTCTCACGAATATCACCTTCCAGGGCTGCCTGTTGTCCATGGAATGGCAACTCCTTATGGCCGAGTTGAGCGTCTTTACCTTTGCCTCGTCAATCGGAGTCTGCGAAAATTTCTTCGCGATGTGATTGGTTTTAAAAATTTCATTGGATTCCATTTAATCATTCTGCCGGTGATACCCGCTTCATTCTTGCAACATGATTCCACACTGTGTTTTAAAATAAAACGGTGTCTGTCTCCCGTCTCCTCGTCTTCAAACTGGGTTCCGCGCACGCCGCTGGAGCATTCATGTTGATTTTAACGAAGATGCATTTACTTGAATATTATTTTTTGCATGCGGCGTTCGATGTTTATTGACTGCCGATACGCTAACGATCGTTCTGTCCGCAACAGGCTGAGAATAATATTCAACCCATCTGTAAGGAAGAGGCTAAATCGTATGACTGGCGCTCTTTGAGGCAGCACAGTCAGCTCAACCTGGAAATGAGCGTACTGCGACATGGATCTCAAACTTTCATTTAAGCATCAAAAACTAATATGTGTGTAACCTCTCCCATCCCGCTGTTGATATTCGTGAAGTTCAGAAAGGAGAATGATTCTCTCGGACAGGTTGCCGTGCCGGAATATGCATACTACGGTGCCCAGACGCAGCGTGCCCTGGATAATTTCCGGATAAGCGGCTTTGGACCATTTGATGAATTCATCTGGGCTACTGCGGCAGTGAAGCTCGCCGCAGCGAGGGCTAACATGCAGACAGGCATGCTGGAGGCTCCAAAGGGGAGGGCCATAGAGAAGGCGGCAATGGAGATAATGGCCGGAAAGCTCAGGGAACAGTTTGTTGTCGATGTTTTCCAGGCTGGTGCAGGCACATCGCACAACATGAATGCCAATGAGGTCATTGCCAACAGGGCAATAGAACTGCTGGGAGGCAGGAAAGGCGATTATTCAGTCGTGCATCCAAATGATCATGTCAACATGTCGCAGTCAACAAATGACACGGTCCCCACGACTATACGCATTTCATCGATAAGACTCCTGAATGAACTGAATGCCGAACTATCACTCCTCACAGGTTCATTGAGGAAAAAGGGCAGAGAGTTTGACCGCGTCATCAAGTCCGGCAGGACGCATCTCGAGGATGCCGCTCCGGTTCGACTCGGACAGGAATTCAACGCCTACGCAGATATGCTGGAATATGATATCAGGCGATTCCAACACGAGATTGAAGTGCTCTGTGAGCTGAACATAGGAGCAACGGCAGTCGGCACGGGCGTGAATGCCGATCCGGCTTATGTCGGGAACGTGGTAAAGGAGCTGAGGGCAATAACGCGTTTCAGGCTCAGAAATTCGAAGAGCCTTATGGCTCTGACACAGTCCATGGCAGATTTTGTAGAGTGCTCCGGGGCGCTTCGCGTGCTGTCTGTAGATATGACCAAGATCGCCAATGACTTCAGACTCATGAATTCGGGTCCTGTAACAGGACTCGGAGAAATCACCCTTCCCGCAGTTCAGCCCGGCTCGTCAATCATGCCGGGAAAGGTCAATCCGGTCATAGCCGAATGCATGAATATGGTAGCCTTTCAGTGCATGGGAAACGATCTTTCCATAACACTGGCTGCCCAGGCAGGCCAGCTCGAACTGAATGTGATGATGCCTCTCATTGCTTTCAACATCGTCTTTTCCGCCAGAATTATGCGCAATGCGGTGAGGATGTTCAGGGAACTGCTCGTCAGGGATGTTGTTGCAAATGAGGACCGCTGCGCCGAGCTCGTGGAGCGCTCTCCGGGGATTGCACTCGTTCTCAATCCGTACATCGGTTATGCGAGGGCTGCAGAAGCCGTCAAGGAATCGCTTAAGACTTCCAGGCCCATAAGAGAAGTCGTGCTGGAGAAAGGCTGGATGAAAAAGGAAGAGATTGATAACGTGCTGGACCTCTATTCGATGACCGAACCGGGCGTAAAGGGAAAGATGGGCAGGAAAATACGTCACAAACGGGACTGAATGGCATCTGCAGACCAAATGAGTGCAACTGCGAATTTGCAATGCGACATGTTTTGTCTCACTACCTTTTTATAATTCCTGAATTTTGGCTGGATCGGTATATTATTTCAGGAGAATATCAACATGGCAGAGGCAACAGTACAGGCCAGTGCTCCTGCGCAGACCACTCAGAGGCGCAGAGTTACCAGAGGGGAGTACGTGGTGGCGCAGAACGAAGAGACCAATCCCCAGGTTAACGTGATACGCTTTGTGCCCACTAACGGTCAGATGTTTGAATTCGAGGCAGGTCAGTTTGTTTCTGTTTCGGCCGTGAAACCCGACGGCAAGAAAATTGCCAGAGATTATTCCATATTCTCGCCCCCATCATTCCGGGAGGGCTTCGAACTGTGCATTAAGCGCGTCGAAGGGGGATTCATGTCCAATTATCTCTGTGACCTTAAAAGCGGCGACAAGATCAATGCGATCGGGCCGATGGGCGGCTTCATAATGAGGAAACCGCTTCCGCCCGAAGTTTTCTTTGTGTCAACAGGGACTGGTGTTGCACCTTTCAGGAGCATGGCGGAAACACTTCTTTCTAACGGAATCAATGAACAGATTTATCTCATCTTCGGTTCGAGGCATCCCGAGGACATAATATACAGATCTTATTTTGAGGATCTTGAGAAGAAGTACGATAACTTCCATTATCGCCCGACACTCAGCAGAGCGGACGATACATGGAACGGTCACAGAGGACACGTTCAGGAAACACTGAAGGAACATATCCTTGACCCGTCAAAGAAGGACGTCTACATATGCGGTCTTCAGATAATGGTGGATCAGGTCAAGGACCTCGCCATATCTGCCGGCGTGAGTCCGAACAACATCTATTACGAGAGATATGACTGAAAGAGTATGCAGCATATTTCCTTCGGCCCAGTGTCTGCCGCCAGAGAGTAACGGATACATTCCCGGCATTCTCTATCATGTCTACTGTGAAAGAATGGCGAGTGCATCCCCCGATATTCTGGCCGGGGAAAACGGGCCAAAATAATTAAGTGGTAAAACAAATATGCCCGAAACAGCATTAGATAGCGACTCTCTGCGCCACAGGCGGAACTTCCGTCCTTCAGGGCGTGGAGGATGTCAGGGCAGGAAGAGATACAGGCTATCGTGTGGCTAAAACAGGATGCTTGCATGCGTGCTGATTTGATATAAAAATGATGGACTTCAGGAGCGAACTATTTGTCTTCTTATCCTCTTCCGGATCGATGCGATGCGTGTCCTTTTTTCATACAGACGTTTACTCAGGAGCTTAAACGCAAGACTCGGGAGGGGCTCAGGACGGTTCCGGTGCTCACCGGCATCTGCGGTGCGATGCGCCTGAGCGAAATCCGGGCTGAAGTGCCAAAGTATGAGACAACACACAGAAGATCCGGAGACTCAGCATGCTATTTCTCGGAAGAGGCTCACTCTGTTCTCAGGCCCAAGGTTTCATGGCTGATCGAAAAGAGGACTGCATTGAAATCCCGGAAGTAGCGATTCATTCCGACTTCGTGTAATGTGCCATCTCACCCGTCGACGCGATACCAAGGCCGTTTTCGGATATTGTGATGATGCCCACGCTTACGCTTCTGTCATAGAGACCAACACCTTTCTCCGCTGCCTGCTGTGGATGCATTCCGCCATCGATGCAGTCATACACCGTCTTTGCCAGAACCTTTCTGATTATCTCCTCCCCTACGCCGGTCGCCGCCACTGCCCCTTTCTTTCCAGCGAAAACGCCGCACCCTATCAGCGGCACATCTCCGACCCTCCCCTTAAGCGCTGGAAATGTGCCTCCCGTGGAGTTTGCAGCCGCAAAATTTCCATCGCCGTCCATCGCGACCGCACCAACCGTGTCAATCGTCCATGAGTTCCAGTTTCTCGGCCACTGGGGTCTCTGACCTTTCCTGTATTCCTCCATCCCTCTTCTGAGCCTCTCCCTTGTTCTTTCCGTGCTGTTGTCGTATTCCCCGAACCCCTTCGATCGTGCAAAATCATTCGCACCGTCCCCAACGAGAAGAATATGCGGTGTCGAGAGAACCTCCCTGGCGACGAGGACGGGATTTCTGATAGAAGTCACACAGGCGACTGCTCCGCATTCGCCGCCTGATGTCATGACGGCTGCATCCATGTATGCTGTCCCGTCGAATCGCAGGACTGATCCCGTTCCGGCATTGAATCTGTCGTCCTCCTCCATGCGCACCACGGCCTGTGTGACCGCATCAAGCGCACATCCTCCGCCGGAAAGCAGCCCGAACCCGATCTCTGCCGCGCCTGCCGGACCGTCTGAAAGCGAAGCAGGAGAACCGGCACCTCCGTGAACCGCTACACCGAATTTCATCGACATTACATCAAGTACGATTATCTCAACTTTTTGACGCTTCCGGATATGGCAGCCTGGATATCCCCATTCCGTCCTCAGAGCATCTGATCGAGTATCTTTTCCATTCCCTTTCTGAGGCATACGAACATGGGCGTGTCCCTGACTGTGTATCTGCTGGACTCCGTGTTCCTGAGGTCCATCACGAGCGTCTGAAATGAAAAGAGATCGTCGGAGTCGAATGACAGGAGGAAGTCCTGATCGCCAATGCCGAACGAGTAAGCTGTATTGATTCTTACTCCGGGGTATTTTCTTCCGACGGTTATGTGCTCGGCCATTATCCGCCTCCTCTCGGCTGGGGAAAGCAGGTACCATTCCCTCGTCTTTACAAACGGATAGACAAACAGGAATCTTCCCTCTCCGCTCGCAAGATGCACCTCCGATTCCCCTTCTGCCGAGTACTCTGACTTTCTCTTTGTGCAGAGATAGACATATGGTGTGGTCAGATATGCGGCAATGGCCGTTCTCCTCAGCAACGCAGCATCGTGCTGAAGCAGTTCGATGTCCGGGGAACTGAGATGAATCATGAAGTCCGTCTCTCCCCTGAGTCCGAATAGCGTGTACTCTGCATGTTTCGTCTCTATGTCTGCAAGCGCATTCAGAAATCCGGTCTTGAGCGTCTCTTTCTCTTTGCGACTGTGCTTCAGTGCAGTCTCATTCAGTTTGTAAAACGTGAAGTTATGCAGTTCATTTGCCCCTTCATCGGCCATACTTATTTCACCTTGCCTCAGACGAAATACTCCACTCTCTGCTTCTTATATTCCCTGGTGCTGTACAGCACAACATAATCGATGATGCCCGTCCTGGCTGAAATTTCGGCAGCTATTCGTTCGCACTCCTTCTTCTCCCTGCCGTGTATCATCGTATATGTGCTGTATGGCCAGTCCCCGTATGTGGGGCGCATATAGCAGTGACTGACCTCGCTGTATTCCACTGCGGCTTCAGCCACCTTTTGCGAAGCGGTTTCATCCGCCTTCCAGCAGACCATTCCGTTTGCCACAAATCCCGCCTTCTGATGTCTGAGTATGGCGGCGAATCTCCTCATGACACCTATCTCGTGATAGTGATGAAAACGATCAAACATTTCTTCGATGCTCATTCCCGCTTCTTCCGCCATCGATTCGAACGGTTCTTCCACGTTCGGCAGATCCTTCTGGGTCGCCCTTATGAATCTCATGTCATCATCCGTTGCGGTAAAGGGAACATCCCATCTCCTTTTTTCCCCCGGCGTCTCCACGCGCTCGTCAGTCATGTTGAGCCTGACGCCTATCTTGTACAGTTTCAGTGCCGGCAGGAGATGCCACCTTTCCACGCCGTTGTCTATTGCCAGTCTTGCAGCCTCGCTTCCTACATCTCTACCGGGTGGTGTCGCGAGCGTAAACCAGAGATTGAAATCTCCTTCCCGCCTGTAGTTATGGCTCACGCCGGGATGTGCGTTTATCTTTTCAGCCACGGCGTCTATCCTGTCCTCCTCCACTGAGAATGAGACAAGAGTGCTCGAGTAACCGAGTCTCCTTGTATCGTAAATCGCATTGATCTGCCTGATTACGTCTTTTCCGCGAAGATCAATAACACGCCGCATCGCCTCCTCCTCGCTCAGCCCGAGTTTTTTGCCAATCGAAAGGTAAGGCCTTTTGACAAGGGGAAATTCCCACTGTATCTCATTCAGCAGTTTCCTGTCGACTTCATCAAAAGGAACCGGACGCGCCGCTCCATTCTCCTCGTACTTCATTGATGCTCACCCAGTTTCCTTACTGCAAGCTCCTTCGCCTGCTTCGTCTTCCCATCGTCGAGAAGCGACCATATTTCAGGGTCGTACACTATGGAATCGAGAGCTTCTTTTCTCTTCCGCATATCCTGAATCGAGTGTCTTAACTCCGTCCTGAGTTCTGTCTGAATGCCCAGCATCTCCCGGAAACTCCTGTTTAGGGCACCAGTCAGTGTCTCCTTTGTAAATCTTGCCATAGTGGGAGACAGCCCGTTGGTCGATATGGATATGGTCAGCGTGCCCGCCTTTATCATCGAACCGAAATAGACGTCGGAGTCGAGCACGTCGACATTGTTGCACAGTATGCCGTTCCTCCGGCAGTGAACCATTATCTCATTATTCAGCTCATTGTCGTCCGTGGCACAGATTACCAGAAATGGCTTTCCCAGCAGAGCCTTTATATCCGCTCCGCGGGCGACAATCTTCTTCACATCGAGCCCGTCAAACTTTTCCGAGAATTCCTCGCTCAAGACAGTTATTGATCCGGAGTAGGGTGCGAGTAGCGATGCTTTGTGATAGGCAACTTCCCCTCCCCCAATGATGACGACATTCTTCTCCTTCATCGATATCATCAGAGGAAAATGCGCGGCACCGCCATCCCGGCGTTTTTCCGGAGCAGCATCGATCTTTACAGCACCGGTCGTTTTCTCCATTGCGATACGGTCTAATTGCCCTCATGTATATGTACTATGCAACAGTGATCCGGTCAGTTTTTTTTTTTAATCGAAGCTACGGCGTGAACGCGTACACGCTGCACCTTCCGGGCGTGACCACATGTTCCACGTGGAACATCACGGGAGCATGCAGTAGTTAATCGACACTTCGCAGATATCCGTCGCGTAGTAGGCCGTTCTCCTCACCGATTCCTCTATCAGCGCAAGCTGAATCGCCGACTCACCCTTTACATTCTGTATTTTTCTGGAAAGTTCACCGAGTGAGGCTTTCAGTTTCTCCCTCTGGTCAATCACGTTGTTGGCTTCCTCCACATTCCTCCTGAAGAAGGCACTTATTGAACCGTCAAGCATCTTCATTGCAAGTGCGTGCACGTTCCTGAACTGGGAGAGCAGTTTCTCATCAGGTTCGAAGTTGCCAAGGGCAATCATCGATTTTGCTATCTGAACTGCATGGTCTCCAATGCGTTCCAGATACCTTGCCACCTGGAAATACGCATTGCTTTCATCTATTGTCATTTTCAGCTTCTCTACCATGCTCATGTCTTTTACCATCATGTTGTGTTCCTTCATGATTATCCAGTAGAGCCTGTCTGCGTCGTAATCCCTGTTTATCACATCCACTGCCAGCGACTGATCTCGCCTCACCAGCGATTCTATCGAGTCTTCCTGCATGGATTTCACTATAAGATGAAGTCTCCTCACCCCTTTTTCCTGCGAAAGTTCGAGCGGGTCGCTCAGATCCTTTATCACTATGCCATTCATGCTCTCCTCGACTATCTCGACTCCCGTAACAGATCTCGTAAAATGCCTGATCTTCTCCTTCATTGCGTTGTCTATCCTCTCTTTCGCCCTGACCGTTATCGTGTCAAAACCCATTACATACGCTCCGATTAACATCCTCTCCAGATGTACCGGACTTTCATTCGTGATCAGGAACTCTTTTGTCCTTGGAATCCTGCCGGAAGGTATGGAGAGACTCACTGTCAGCACCCCGTTCTCTCCTCTCGTCAGGACAAGAAGATCTCCTGACTTTATGCCCATGCTCCT
>JAKABN010000058.1 GCA_021796895.1 Thermoplasmata archaeon
GCCATGCTTGAGCCACTTCTGTTCACTCTCACGCATGCCGAGAATAACACCTTCCGGTGTACCTGTAAGGATGATATCACCTGGTTCAAGAACAAAGTACTGACTGCAGTATGATATTATTGCTGCACAGTCAAAAATCATATCCGACGTATTTGAGTCCTGTCTAACCTCTCCATTCACCGTTGTACTGATTCTAAGCGCATTTGGGTTCTGTATTTCATCCCTGGTCGTAACGCAGGGACCAATGGGAGCGAATCCCGGTGAAGTCTTACCCAGCAGCCACTGGCTGCTGGTGAATTGCAGATCTCTTGCCGAGACATCGTTTGCAGGAAAGTAACCATAGACTTGTGCCAGAGCATCTTCCTTCTTTGTGCGATAGGTTTTGAGTCCCATTACAATTCCAAGTTCCGCTTCATAATCCACCTTCTCAGAAGTTTTTGGCAGTTCAACCTCTTCTCGATGTCCTGTAACTGCATCGGAAAATTTACTGAAGATGACTGGAAACATTGGTATGCTGGCGCCGGTCTCCATTGCATGGCGCCTGTAATTCAAGCCGATACAGACTATCTTTCTTGGATTGAGCACACAAGGCAGGAATTGCAAATCCTCCTCATCGAGCAGAAATTTATTGAATCTCTTAAGATTTGAATTCACATCCTTCCTCAACACATTATCGGAGACAGGACTCATTATTACCGAGGCGGTGTCGCTCAGCCCCTGATATTTTCTCTTTGTAATCGTCTTCAGGTCATCCAATAGCAAATAACGATCATCAATCTCTATCCCAAGGTGCTGTTTGCCATCAATTTTAAGATTGCAATACTTCAACGAATCACCTAATTGCTTTTTGTATCCTCAATTGGGGAGCTCCGTGTTGCGGGTGCTCCTCCCAGACTCATCTCTTTAATGTGCTCAAGGACGCGCGGTATGTTAATCCCGACAGGGCAGACTTCTTTACAACCGCCTGAATGGGTGCAAAGATTTGCGGGAAACGTATCTCTGTCAATGATTGCCGCCCACATTGCGCCCGTCGGTCCACCATAGGGCGGTTTGACCCAGTCTTTGCCTAATGCCCGGTAAACAGGACAGGAGAAGTAGCATCTTCCACATTTGATACAAAGCAGTGCCTCTCTAAGCTCCGGATCCTCGTTTGCAATGGTCCTGCCGTTATCCAGTAGAATGAGGTGAAATTCCCTTGGGCCGGTTGCAGGAACGACCCTCTTGAATTCTATATCTGCAGTAGAACTGGGTCCGGAGGTTATGTTGATGTAGCTGGGGGGGTATAATCCACCGTAACCAGACTGAACCATGGTTTCAAGCATGGCGTCTTTGAGTGAAGGGACAATTTTATCTATTCCAGTTATGGCTATGTGGATCGAAGGAAGAATTGTTACCATCCTGATGTTACCCTCGTTTTCCAGCAGAGCCACCGAGCCGGTGTCTGCAGCCACTGCATTGACACCGGTTATGCCCACTTCTGCTTTCAGGTATTTGCTTAGAAGGAATTCACGCACACTGGCTACCATCTGTTCGTGCGTTGAATTTTCATTGATTGCCCTGTCGAGGTTTCGGTTGAGCAGCTGACCGACCTGTTCCTTTGTAAAGTGCAGGGCAGGGGCAACAATGTGTGAAGGTGAATCTTCAGCAATCTGAAGTATGTATTCACCAAGATCTGTTTCCCATACATCTTTGCCAATTGACGTCAGGTGTTCTCTGACGCCTACTTCGAGCGCCACATTGGATTTGGAGAGAATAATATTATTTCTTTTGCCGACCAATTCAGTGACTATTCTTATTGCGTCTCCCTTTGTCTTGGCCACGTGCGCAGTGCCACCGGTTTTTTCAACTGATTTCACTGTTTGATCTATATAATAATCTAAATTATCAAGTACATTGAGTTTGACTCTTCTGACTTCATCTGCCATTGCTTTCAGATCTTTATGGTTTTCAAGGATAGTCCTGACTGTCGGAATATTATTGTTTATGGCTTTTTCCACAGCAACATCCCAATTGGCTTTCAGACAATCACCTCCATAATGTCCTTGACGTCATCGGCAAACGCTGCAAGGTTCTGATAGCACAATGGACAGGCAACCAGTATGCTGTCTGAAACTTTGAGCAATGCTGAGCTTCGTGCCTGTGCTATTTTCTCGCTCAATTCTCTGTTGACTGCACCCACTGGAGCACCACAGCACATTGAGGTGTCATGCCCGGTCACGATATTATCTTCCTTCAACTCTATTCCGGCCTGGCTCAGTTTTTCCCTTATCACCGCCCTCCTTCCGAGATATCTGGCATAAAGGCATGAATCATGCAAAACGTACGTTTTGTTCAACCCAGTTGTGCGGCGCATATCAATCACGTCGAGATAGCTATTCAACTCAACTTTGAGAACAGACATTTCTCTCAACCGCGTGAGTGCATTGAGAGTGTGCGGGTCAACCGTAATGATTCTGGATATTCCACGCGCTTCAAAGAATTTAGAAAGCCTGTTGCCATATTCACGAAACTCCCTGATCATTCCAAGTTCCAGCAAAAGTGCACCACTGTAAGGCTCATCCTCGTAAAGATAGCAGACGTCCAAGCTTGAGTCTTTGAGCATCTGTGAAATTCCTGCGAGGATTTTTCCTGCCCTTTCCATGTCCTTCCTGTCCGGCCTGACCAGCAATTTTCCAAGACTGCCTAATGACTGAATGCCTCCAAGCGCACCAATTTTTGGAAGCAGTGCTTCATATGATTTGAAAATGCCAGCAAGCTGATACATGTATGAAGTGTAAAGAACGGTTTCTCCCTTTTCCGGTATATTCAGCCCATCTGCCCATTTGGTGCACAATTTCTTGTTTATGGGAAACGGTACGAAATCCTTCTTCAGGTTTTCGAGTATGATTTTCCTTATGATGGTCAATTGTTTCATCGTACGTAAAGAATCCAAGCTCACCAAACCTCCGGAAAAGCAGAAGAATGAACGAAGATTAAGGCTGCCATCATACTTTGTCTCCATTTCACAAGGCTGTTTGATTGCTACTCATGTGTGCTCAATATCCAAGATTATCTTGGAAACTGCACTTTCCGGTTTCAGGAGTTCCTTAAAGCTCTCATCCACCTCGCCACCCTTCCTGATTTCAAACCATTTTTCAGATCCCGCCAGATAACCTTTGTTTATGATGTCCACTGCAACCCTGAAATCATCATTGCTGTAGCAAAATGAGCCGGCTACTTTAATCTCATTTCTTACGACATAATTTCCGTCAATATCCATCTTGTTTTCATGCAGTCCCAGAATTACTGCATTACCGCCCCGTCTCAAGTACCTGACGACGGCGTTTCGTGTGGTATTATATCCCACAGCATCTATTGCCCTGTCAAAACCCAGTTTATTGCCAGATTTGTCAATAAATTCCTGAAGCATCTCAGGATGTACTGCATCAGTAGCACCATAAGCTACAGCAAGTTTCTGTCTGAACTTGTTTGTTTCAACCATGACTATTTCCGATGCTCCGGACAGTGACGCTATCTTGGAACAGAAGAGGCCTATTGTGCCGGCACCCGTTATCATTACTTGGTCTCCAGGCGTCACGCCAGCGGTCCTTACAGCTCTCACTGCAGTCGCAAGCGGCTCTGCAAGAGAGCCATAAACGGGGTCCTTCACTTCATGAACGGTGTAAAAGGGTATGGATAAAAACTGATCGAAACCGCCCGGAAAATTGATGCCGATGATTTTTCTCTCCGGGCAAAGCTGTCTGTCGCCGTTCTGACAATACCGGCACTTACCACACGTAACAAGCGGATTGACTGTGACAAGCTTACCGACCAGCTCTTTTGGCGCATGAGTACCTGTGCCAACAACTTCTCCTGAAAACTCGTGACCCATGACGCTTGGAGGTTTCCTCAGCTCATTGTGGCCAAGATACGCTGACAACTCTGATCCACAAATGCCACAATCCTTCACCTTGAGGAGCACTGAATTATCATCAGGAGTTGGCATATCTGCATCCTTGACTTCGATACGCCCGATTTCCGTCCATACAAGAGATTTCAACTTAAGCACCGGCATGTAAATGGGGTTCTGTATCAATAAGGTTTAGCCGCACATGTCCGGAGATTGTTACAGGTTGCCGTGATTATGTGAACAATGCATCCGGATTCCAGCCAATATGCATTGACCATGAGACGCCTGGCAAAGGGAACCGGGTAGTCTGGTGGAGCATTACAGATACCGAAAAGAAGTTAATTGTAAAAGTGGTATTAGGTTGCTAGGGTTGCAATGAAATTCACGGAAAGCGCCCAGGAATATTTTGCATCAGTCCGCTTCAGCATGAAACACGAAGGTTGCTGGACAGAACTCACGGGAAACAGCAACGTGAAGGTTCATACACTCATAAGCAGACCCTTCAGGGAAAAGAAATTCATACTCGGCGTGATTGAAGTCAAGAGTTCGACTATAGATTCATTTAAGAAATTTATAGGATCGTTAAGAAAGTCAGTGAAAGTAATAGAGATACTGGATATCGTGCCAATCGATATTCAGCGCAGGCTTTTCAGAGTATCTTTTAAGGAGGTATACGATGACATGGTATCTTCTGTTCTGTATGAACATTCATCCATATATCAGAACGATCTCATATTCGGGGACCAGGAAAATATAACCACCGTTTTACCAAGAAGTGAAATTAATCAACTGTCCAGAGATCTGAAAAATCTCGGCTCCCTGGAATATTTTAAAGTTCTTCCCTCAGACATCAAATGCCAGCTGCCAATTACCTTTGATCTATCGGAGGGCGAGAAAAAGTCACTTGCCGTGGCAATTGAGCTTGGATATTATGTCATTCCAAGAAAGTCACACCTTGAGGATGTTTGCGGGCTGCTGAATATATCAAAATCCACTCTGCAGGAAAATCTTCGAAAGGCTGAAAATAAGATATTGTCCAGGTGGGTCTATGAAAATATGCGAGAGTCGTCAGTGGAATGCGATATAAATCACTCAAGTGAAAATTGATGGTGGCTGGTGAAATTGCGATATGCTTTTCATCTGAGAATCAGGCAAGGCATGGAGAAGGTGTATGCCGAAAGGCATCGTCAGGTATGGTCCAATATGCTCTCTGAATTGAAGAAAGCGGGGATCAGAAACTATTCGATCTTTGCAGATGGTAATGACCTGTTCGGATATTGGGAATGCGATGACATCAACACCACTCTTGCATTTTTGGGCAGGAGCCAGATAAATACAGATTGGCAAAAGTACATGTCGGATGTTTTGGAGACGCCGTCATCGAAGAGACTTTCAGACAATCTTGCTGAAGTATTCAGACTCGACTGATTGCAAAAGAATGCACTTTTGACTCGAATCGTGTTTACTGAAGATTTACCAGCATGCCACCATCGGCCAGCAGCTCTGTTCCCGTTACGTATGTATTTTCATCCGAAAGAAGGAACAGCGCCGGCCATGCCATGTCTTCAGGCATGCCTATTCTCTTGATTGCAATCCTTCTGGTCATGTATTCTCTCTTTTCGGTATTGGCCAGATCATCTCTGTTGATGTCAGTGAGAATGGTTCCGGGCTCCAGTGAATTGACAAGTATGCCATTCTTTCCGAAAACGATAGCCAGCGAATGAACCAGACCGTTTATTGCAGACTTGGTTGGTGTATAGTGAGTCTGAAATTCGCCGCCCACTCTCGAACTTATCGAACTGATGAAAAGTATTCTCCCTGAGATCTTCTTCTCGATCATGTTTTTTGCAACCAGTTGTGTCAGGAAAAAGTGACTTTCAAAATTTACCCTCCAGACTCTTTCCAGCAGTTCCTGGTCAATTTCGTAAAAATTCCTGAAAGGACATATCCCTGCGTTGTTCACAAGTACGTGGATGTCTCCGAGATTCTTGCGTGCATAATTGAATAATCCGGGTATGTCTTTGACATGGTTCTGATCAATCTTGTAACTGCAGGCTTCGACTCCACATTCAGACATTTCAGAGATTGCTTCTTTTGCACTGGCATCGCTTTTAGAGTAGGCAATGCATACATTTGCCCCTCTCCTAGCGAGTCCCAGTGCAATTGCCCTGCCGATGCCTTTAGAACCACCGGTAACCAGTGCATTCTTCCCTTTGAAGGATAAAGCTGTCTTCATCTAACTTCACAAATGTGTAATTATTCATGCTGAAATTGTTTCATCGGATGTTTCCTCGAGCGTTTTCCTTTCTGTGCTTATGAAACCGGGACTTGCACGTGATACCACAAATACTACTATTATTGCCGCGAGGAAGAAGATACCGGATATCCATCCAATGTAAGTGACGCTGGCAGCCACAATAAGAGGAGTGAAAAGACCAAAGATTGCACCCTCGAATCTCATGGTAAACCAGATGAATCCCTGTCCTGAATTCCTCACGCTAGTGGGGAAGTGCTCCAGCGACATCAGCCTAGTCACAGGCCAAACGCCTATTCCCTGACCGACTCCGAATAACAGGAAGGATGCCAGAAGTATGGGAACATTTGTCAGGAACGGTTTGTATACAAGCAGGAAGAAGGAAAGGCTGCACATGATCGCACTCACAAGATATAGAGGGACACGACCGACCTTATCCGCGAGATAATAATATATGAACAATCCTGGAAATATAGCGCTGCCGAAATATATCGCTTCGAACGCAAAAACAACCTGGATGCTTGCCAGATGCAGAGAAGCGAATATGTACGGGAAAAACTCTCCATAAGTGGAAGCGGGTATTCCCCACATAAGGTACAGGAACCAGGCGAAAACGAGTGGTTTCCAGTACTTTGTGAACAGGTGCTTGTAATGGTACTTTGAATAGATTACTGTTTTAGATTCGGCCTGTCCAGAGGGAACAGCTTGCCCGAGATCCTTTATTGTCTTTTTGATCTTCTCGGAATGACCAGACAGCGCATCATAACGAGGCGATTCAGCGAGATTTCTCCTCAGGAACCATGCAATGATGGCAACTACGCCAAGCATCAGCCATATGAGCCTGAATAAAATCATTCCTGTGTTCCACAAAACGATAGCGATACCCAATTCTACGAGGACAGCGACATACCACATTACATTGGTGATAGTCATCAGCTTTCCTCGCTGATTCTTAGGTGAGAATTCTGAAATGAGGGACCAGGACGTCGGGACGTCTGCACCTACGGCGATTCCTATGAGACCGTAAAGTGGCAATGCCCAGTAAATACTGAAAGTGAAAGCAAGAAGTATCGCGGCAACTGCATATATTATCATATCCAGCTGATAGATATATTTCCTCCCGAACTTGTCTCCCAATGGCCCGAAGCCAAGGGCACCGAAAGCTGTTCCAAGCAGGGTAACAAGGGCTGGAAGTCCAGACTCAAAAACGTTCAGATGCAGATAAGTTATCAATGCAAGGAGTGTGATGCCAGTACCTGCAAACATTCCTGCGTCCAGAAAGTCTCCCAGCGATGCAATAAATGTCCAGCTATAGTGTCTTCGGGAAAGTCCTGCATTATCAATAATATCTATATCGGTAACGTATATCCCCTCTTAATCTTAAAACTGGATCCGGTTATAAAACACGATGCACGTACAGTTCCGGTATCGCCTTTAACAATCTTCCGCAACGCCATACCGTCAAAAGCAATTAAATCACGCAACACCACTAGGCATTCTGTAGTGTATTTGGTCAGAACTGCAACCCGTCTATTGAAGGGTCATATGCAGGCAGAACTCTTCCCAGTTTTTGAAGGGCCTCGTAGGCATCCGTGCATTCAAAAATGTTCTCCGCGATTCCTATTGGATGGTTTTCCGAGATGTTTCGTTGCTTGAAAGCACAGTCTGTAAATATGACCTTACCATGTACTGTATTTATTATAAATGCAACACTCGATCTGTGGTGACAGCCAACCCAGAATGCATCGATGCCTGGAACCAGCTCCGTGGGTTCTGCGCAATCGAAAAATCTCACTCTGTCCCATGCTTCAAACTCGATGTATTTCAGAATGTCATCAGGTACGAAAAGTTCTCGTGACAGATGCTTTGAGTACTTGGGCGCCTGAACATCATCGATCCAACCCTGCCTGTGAATGAATATTGTTGCCTTTCTGAATGCATTTAGCTTTCCCACAGCATAGTCCTGAATCGGTGTGAATGAAACATTTTGAATGTCATCTGGATCAAAGCCTTTACTGCGGAGTTCACCGATCGGATCTGCAGGTTTGAACAAACATCTTTCTCCCGCAAACTTGATCATCTCGTTATTTCTCAAAGAGAGATTGCTTGGAAGGCCCGTATTAATAAGAAAATTGGCTCTGCTGTTATGAGCAAGCAACATGTGAAACGAGAGTTTTTCCCATTCCCCCCAGGAAGACATCCAATAAACCTCCGGAGCCGGGACTTCGGCTTCTCCCGTTTTTATCACTTCAACTTTATACACAACGTCACTTGAAGTCATGTTTCACTCCAAAACCGGGTTCGTCAGACAGGGTTATGTAACCGCGATGCGGGGTCGGTATGCCCGTAGCGTGCTGCTCCATCCATTCCCTATACTTCGTCAAATATTCCGCCATAGGAGTAATGGACTCAGGCTGGCTGAGAATGAAGTGCAGATTATACACGTTCCCTGAGTGTGGGATTATCCATGCTCCATACGCCTCCGCAAGAGCTGAAATCTTGAGCATTGAGGTGATGCCGCCGACCCATGTGGTATCAGGCTGGAGTATTTTAACACCGCAATCGAGAAGTCTTTTGAAGTCATAAATATGGTAATGATGTTCACCTGACGAAATAGGCGTTACGAGTTTCTTCGTGAGATCTTCAAAACCCTGGAAATCATCCGGAAGCAGTGGTTCCTCGATCCATCTCATCTCGTACTTTTCGAGTTTTGAAATCATAAAGAGTGCGAAGTTGTAATTCCAGGACATCCATGCGTCCCCGGCCAGTTCTATTTCATAACCTACGGCGTCCCTTATAGCTTTCACCAGCGAAATATTTTTTTCCATTGCGAATGGATCTGCAGGACCGGCAACAAAGCGCATTTTCATGGTTCTGTACCCGTTTTCAACATAATCCAGCGCCTCTTTCTGCAGTTCTTTGACTGGTAAAGGGTGCAAATGGCTTGCGTAAGCTCTTATGCCATTCCGTGTAGAACCGCCAATCAACTTGTAAACGGGGCGTCCCATCTCCTTTCCGAGCAGGTCAAACATCAGGATATTCAAGGCACTGATTGAGTGAAGTGCGAGTCCGCTTCTGCCAAGTGGCAATGTCTTCCTGTAAAGATAATCCCATGCTCTGGTAATTTCTGAGGTATCGAAACCTATAATGCTTTTAGAAATCGCAGCCACGAAATTTGCGACAGGTTCCGAAACAGGAATGTAAGAAGCGAGGCCTTCGTCAGTGACCATCTTCACAAAACCAATACGACTCAGCATCGCGGCTTCAACAGGTGAAGTTTCCCCCAACAAATCTTTGTAATAGTCCGTGGGCTTTACGTACGGATAAATGGGCTGCGTAACACCCTCAAATTTAGTCAGCTCGATACTAGAAATTTTCCCCATAATTGATCATGTTTAGAGAAATTCGGTATTTAATACATTATCCGGAATGGTTCGCCGATAATTTTAACGGGAACGATGCGTTATCGGTTTGAAATATTTGCGGTGTCTTGTTTGACTCAAATCAAAGGTGTAATTCCTGCAATGCCGACATTCTTCAAAGATACGGGAGATGTGTGCTACAGCGACTTACAATTGGCCGTAGATTTTGCAATTAGATGTAAGGTGTCGGGAATCGCTGTCCTTGTGATAGGCGGTGAATTTTATAAGCTCAGTGAAGGCGAAAGAAAACGCATCGCTTCGGCTTCCGTGAAGGCCACTCAGGGCAGGATGCCAGTTTATGTTGGTGTGTCTCACTCCGGTTTACCACCTGCAATTGACCTGGCGAAACATGCGGAAAATATTGGAGCGGATGGTGTAATACTTACCACACCTTATTTCACTTCAATGAGAAAGGAGATTGAAGAAACGAAGATGCAGTTCATACGAGTGTTTTGTGATAAATGTAAGTTACCTGTAATTCTGCAGTTTTTCAACACTGACAACTCCATACAATTCAGTCTGAAGGAAATTGACAGATTGCTGGGAGAATTCCAGAACATCAAAGCTCTCAAGATTGAAGGTGAAGGCTCACAGAAGCTAGTCAGAGAATTGCACACGATATACGGCTCCAGGATTTCAATTTTAGGCGGAAAATTGGGAATAAATCTCCCAGAAGAGATACGCGATGGCGTTTCGGGAACTATCCCCGGCTTGTCTTTTTCAGACATTATTGCAAGAGCATTCACATCATTCAAACATAATTGGAATGATGGATTGAAAACTCTGTCATTGCTGAATCCTTACTTTCACTATATGGAAAACCACTTTGACCAGTTTGTGGCAATTGAAAAGGAATTATTGCGGTTACGAAATGTTATAAAAAATCCTGGATTGAGGTTACCTGGCTTATCTGTACCGGAATCAGAGACAAAAAATTTGTCAGAGTTGATGCGATTAATCCTGGTGCATTAGGACAGCTGATGTAAATTTGTCATCTGTCAGGCATGCTGAACAAACTACCCGTGTGCCCTGTCCCAAGGAGTCGAATATGACTTTTTAATTTTGAACAGACGCATTTCACTTTCTCAAAATAACAGGTTAAAAGTGTGAATCGATCTAGACGTTGGCTCAGGTCGCTACGGTACTATTAAGAATCCGTCAATGACACTGTTTATGGCGGACAAACTTCATTCGTCTTGCGTTTGTTTGATGATCAGACTTGGTGGCAAACATCTTTACACAATTTGGCGCAATTGCCATCATCTTGCCCCAAATTCGCAAAGATTTGGAAGCCACTTTACAATTCCATCTTGTATCTGATTGCTCCCGGAGACAGTTGGTGGTTTCGCTTCACCGTGTCTTGAAAAGGGAACAGCCTTGGAAAGTACGATCGGACTATCATGACAGCCAAATGTTAACTATCTTGTGAAGTATAACAGTTTGTTATAGAAGGGCAAGACAATGAACATATCGGATGCAGTAAAGAGCATACAGCTCAAGGAACTGGAGGCCCTCCTGGCAGTCGCTGACACACTTTCATTCAGTCAGGCGGCGAAGAACCTTAGAGTGTCTCAGCCATCCATTAGCATTAAGATCAAAAACCTGGAGAGAAAATTCGATAAGACGCTCTTCGTCA
>JAKABN010000059.1 GCA_021796895.1 Thermoplasmata archaeon
AATTCATCCGTCTATGTAATTGCAAACACGAGAGGAAAGAGAGTTCCAATAGAACTGCTCTCAGGCTACAGCGGCGTCATGATTCATGACGCCTGGAAACCGTATGACGCTATAACAACGGCCAGACATCAGCTCGACCTGCTGCACACAAACAGATGGATCGAGACTGCGGAAGTCAGGCATGGCATAGAGCCGAGGAGTCTGCTGGGCAACGAGAAAGCGAAGATGGTCAGGAGGGGCCGCCCTCCCGATGAGTTCAGGACATATGCGGATGAACTGCGTTCGATAATCTCATATGCCGTCTCGAAGAAGGACGGCACGGAGAGAGCGAGACTGATGGCATTCAGGAAATGTACTGCACGCATGGGGCAGTTGCTCTCCCGCCCGTATCACGATGCAGACTGCATACGTATTTCAAAGGAGCTGAGGAGGCGGAAAGACACGCTGTTCACATTCCTGAAGCATCCGGGCGTACCATGGCACAACAATGACGCCGAGAATGCAATCAGGCAGGGAGTGCTGCACCGCAAAGTAAGCGGCGGCAGGAGAACATGGAAGGGCGCAGACTCGCTGCAGTGCATTCTTTCGGTTTACAGGACATCGCTGAAGAAGGGGATCAATTTCACAGAACTCGTGCTCAGGTCACTCGTGAGTGACTGGTTTATTGCAAGGATTCCTCAAGCAGTCGTGCCAAAAAGCTGAATAGTTACCATTTTTCTTATTTTCCTCATTCATGCTTTCGATCTTTGGACCCGTGGCATTACTTTTTGTTTCGTAGTATTTCTGCGTGCTAAAAGTGTTCGCATTTGCACCTTTATTGAGCGCGATTTGGTGTTTCTGCAGCCTGTTGTATGAAACGATTCCTGCAAGCGCCAATACCGCTATGATAAAAGACGTGATGGAATATCCCTTGATACCTCCACCAAATTGGCCAACACTACCTTCTAACGCAGTTATAAGTGATATTCCAGATATGGTGAATATTAATACAAACTTGGCTGACGCTGAAGTAATTTTCCTTCCTACCTACTGATAGGTTGCCAAGAGATAAGAGTTAGCTCGGAATCACAAAGCTGAAAGCTCCTTCACAAATTTGTGTATTGAAGAATTGCTTGTTGGAAGTCATTTCTACGAATGCGTCAGATTGAGGGCGATTTGCCCAAGTACTGAGTTTAGCACATCTCGAAGAGACTGTCTAAAAATGGATCCTTCCAACAGTGAACAATCATCCTTGTTTCAACATATCGTTGATTTCTCTCAACTTCCTAGCAACTTTTTTACCCTTTTCCGTTAACGAAAGCATCTTCCTCTGTGGAAAAGTGCTGGTGTCGGGCTTACTAACTATCAATTCCAATTTCAGGAGCTGATTTATTGATCGCATCAACTGGTTGTTCGGAATGTCATGGTAATGAAGAAGTTTGACTACATAGGAATCGCCCTCAAGGAGATACAGTAACAGACGCAGGAGCCCCGACTGGCGTTCCATATCTTTGAGATTCGGCATACCTACAGTATCGATTATATAGTAGATAATGCTGTTCGATGTATAAGCTATTAGCTAATAGATAATAATGGAGAAAATAATATGGATTTAAAATGCGGCTGCTGTGGCGGTGAGCTGAGCTGGGCTGAGTGGGACGTGCTCCAGAAGGCTCCGAAGAATGAAGTGATAATCTTCACATGTGTGCAGTGCAAGTGCGGCTATGACACATCAGCCAGCAGAACGCATGTTTGCGATGCACTGGGAAAGAACGTTTTCAAATTCACCGCTACGCCTTCTGGCAAAGAGGCAAATGGAAGCAGAAGTAAAAGCTCAATCGGCGTAAGCGATAGAAACAGACAACAGCTCATTCTCAAGCCTGTGAAGGCTCATGAGCGATTCGAGGCAACAGAGAGGACCAGCAGGCATAGCTTTGGCAGCATTCTCTTTGATTTCCTCTTCGGCCCTCCATAAGCAGACGTGCAATATGGCGCCGTTCTTCAGCGCCAACGCCTAAGTGTTGTCTGTGCTGTCGATGTTATTTTTCACAAACAGAAGTAGCTTCTCCTCAGGATGCCACCTCCTTCTTGTTCTTGCTGTCATTGTTCCCCCTCCACGCCACTCTCTTTCTGACTTGTTTTCTCTGGATCCTTATAAGCCAATAATGTCGCAGTATTTAGGGGGCAGACCAGCAGTGTGACGGTCAACAAGAAGAAAAGCATCGCCTTGTGTTGCCAAAATTCTTCTATGTAAATATATACATATATGCCGGTACAAATAAGTGGAAGCTGACATGACTGTGGGATTTCGAGGATTCATAGAAAAAGATTTTGACTCCTGCGTGGCAAAACGAAGTGGAGCATTGTTTGTTAGCAAAAGGATGAGGCTACTCAGAGACACATTCGTCGGAAAATATCCTGCATATAATGCAAGTAAATTCTATAGCTACGTGTCAAGGCCACATCGAAGAGCTGGACGCGGTAAAGGAGTTCTGTATAGCGATTTCCATTGGATTGGTTTTACTGATTCGAGACTTGGGAAAGAGAACCCACATTCTTCCGCTCAACTTCAAGTGTCCATCCACGAAGATGGTGTAAGATTCTTAATCTGGATTGACAAGACAGCTGAGCACAGAATGAAGCTAACGATCCAGAGAAATACTAAAAGGAATCTCCCATTGGCTATCAAGCTGATTAGAACCCTTAACAATTATGACGTGTGTGTCTTTGATGACGAGGATCTTGTTAAGAAATTTGCATGTAAAAGGGCCACCTCAAATGACATGCAGACGGCGCTAAGTTTAATGACTGAATCTGGATCGCAGTTTGCCATAGTAAGGGACTACGACAGCATCGACGTAATCGGGAAAGGAAGTTCTTTCATATATGAAATAAAGGATGGTTTTGACCAATTAGCCCCCATTTATCGTTTGATGGTTGGGGCCCGCACGACTGGAGAGGCATATCAGGATAGTTACGGCAAATCAGAAAAAGATGATGAATTTGAACGAGTAGGAAAAGGGCAAGGATTCAAGATTTCAAAGATAAAAAGGAAAGAAATTGAAAATACGGCGATGAAACAAGCAAAGAAGCATTTCATCGATAGAGGTTGGAAAGTAAAAGATGTTCATTCAAACCATCACTACGATTTAAGATGTTCTAAGAAAAACAAACAATTACTAGTTGAGGTCAAAGGAACCCAAAACAGGGGAACAGGAATAATCATCACCGCTGGTGAAGTTAAGTTTGCACGTGAGAACCCAAAGAAAATGGCATTGTTCATTCTTCATTCCATAGATTTGGATAAACCAAGATCGGGTGTAAAGAAAGTCATAAATCCGTGGATCGTCAATGAAGATGAATTGAAACCAATGTTATACATGTTGGAAATAAAGTGAGTGATGCACGATACCTCCGTCGCGTATTCTGCAATTAAGCCGCAGGATGTTGTGTGACGTCACAAACTCTATGCAATCACCTGATATTCTAAGCGTTAAACACTTCCTGAACCTCTTCACCAATTACAATGAACGATTCAATGGCGCACTTAACCAAGGTTACGGGCGCGTACATAATCAGGGACGTGTACGCGGTTAGCTGCGATTTTGAATAGACACTGGGTCAGGTGCATTATCTGCATGGAAATGATCATGCTTCAGACTCGTCGAAATAGTCGTTGTCTATTTCTTTGACAACATAGCTCCTCGATTTTCTTACTCCAACTTCCTTTTCAATCATTATTCCTGCCAACTCTTCTCCGTCAATGAGAACAATCTTGTGATCGGTATCCTCTTCTGCAGCACGTCTTGCATCTTTAGTAAATGAGGAACTAGTTATGAAAACTCCCTTACGTGCATGCTTACGAGTTAAAGATCCAATGAAACCGTTAATCTCTCTAGACCCAACATTATTGTCAGACCACCTCTTCGCTTGCAGATATATCTTTTCAAAACCAAGTCTATCCTGCGGGATCTCACCGTCGATTCCATCGTCTCCAGATTTTCCTAGAACCTTAGCCATGTCTTCAAAATCCTTTCCGTAGCCCAATGAGAGCATGACATCAATGATCAATCGTTCAAAGTAAGAAGGAGTGACACGCCTTAACTGAGATAGAAGCTCCTTTGACAGGGCTTCCTCCTTCATTTTAATGAGTTCGGTTATAGTGATGTCGGGAGAGTCGGCGAAATTTGTCGGCACGGAGTTTACTTTTGACTTATCGACAAGGCCGACCTTGTTACTTGTCAATCTTTGTTTGAACTGGCGGAAAGATTCAAATTTCAATAAGTAATTCCATTTTGCGTTATCTGGAAAGTTTCCCAATTCCTCCAACCCCATATTTGTTATGTGGTATCTGCCTCTTCCTGCCCTTTCAACCAAACCAGCCTGTGAAAGGTAAGTGGTTGCCCATTGGACTCGATTATAAAGATAAGTCCTCCTGCCATCGGGCAATAGAATCTCCCTTGCTTCCATCGGAATCTGTAATTCTTCTGCCATTGCAGATACTGTTTCTCCAAGATCATGAGGTTTGCGATCTGAAGCATGTTTGAGTATAGGTTTGAGAAAATCATCAAAAGTGGGTAACATCTTCTTGATATCGATGGCCTGCATAAGTATTCCAGAACCTGGATGCCTTTTGGTTTTCTAAAAACTTTGTGGTAATATTCCGACTATGCAAACTCAAGAATCAACGTCGCCAAATAGTCGGCATGCCAGGTTTTACAATAAGGCCACAATCTCTTGTCGCGTTCTTGAGACTTTTACATATTTTCAAGCCGTGAATCATGCGAGTTGCCAACGTCTGACGGCTTTGGATGTGCGTGTATACAAGCGGGCCCTGAGATGGATGCACGAAGAAATTGCATAGGCATGCATATCCTAATCTCCAAATTCTGACTCGTAGCAAACATCTTTTAAATTCAACGACGCATTCATGGCGCATAATTTGGTTGTTGCAGGGAGGAACCAACTGCAGATGAATGAGAGATTGACCCGGCTCATAGAAGATTTCAGGCTGAGACTTGGCATGGTGAGAGAATGCTCTTTTGCATTTTCCACAAAAGCACCATCGGATGCTTGGAAAGCATTCTCCGCCGATTCTCCCAGTGAAGTTCCGTTTTATGTCGTTCAGGCAGTCTCAAGCAAACTGCCTGCCATGTATGCCTTCGTTTCAGGCATCAAGAAAGAGTCGTTCATATTCGTTGCCGAACTGGATGGTCTGACGCTTCTTGTCATGAAGAAACCCGGAAACGACAGAAACGGTACCGTCAGAGTCGCTATGAGAAAGGAAGCAGACTTTGAAAAGGTAAGGAATGCGATCAAGCAAATAGATTTGAATTCTGACATACTGATGGCACATTCCACATTATCCCATGCTGTGGATTTGCTGAAGAGAGACACGGGACAGCATTTTGTGAATCTCGGCCTCTTCTCTAATTATTACCTGAGGGAGAGGATGAAACCATACCTGTCGAGCAGGGGACGAAACGTCGAAAAGGAGGCTTCGGCTTTCTTCAGGAAAATAAACGGCGAGATACCGGGTGGGCGTTCCGGGGTTGTTGAACTGCTCAAAGGTCTGGGCTACAGTCCCAAACCGATTGCCAGTCCGCCTCCTGAGGGTCAGCACGAGGAGTACAGGCTTGGCGTGAGCGGTTTGCTGTCTGAAGCCGTGTGTGTATTTGCAGATGCATCTTCGTTTGACACCAGGGAATCGGACGAGACAGTACCAGGTCATCAGGCTGTCTCGGCACTGCAGCGTTTCAGATGGGTAATCCTAACAAACGGCCTTCAGTGGCGTCTGTACTCAGCTAAGGCAAGTGCTGCAAGCACCAACTATTTCGAAATAGATATCAGCGGCATCGCCTCGGAGGATGATGAACGGCTGAAGTACTACGTTTCTCTTTTCTCATCATCCTCCCTGGTTCAAAGGGAAGGGTCCGCCGATCTCGATGTCATCTATGATGGAAGCCTGAGATATGCCGGAGAAATAGAGGAAGAGTTGAAGCTGAAGGTGTTCAATGGAACGCTCTTCACAAATCTTGTAAAGGCTGTAATTTCTTTTTCCAGCACGGAGCATTATTCCGAGGAGAGGCTGGAAGAAGGTAAAGCAGTGGCGCTCAGGCTGCTCTACCGCATACTCTTCATACTCTATGCCGAATCGAGAAACCTTCTACCAGTCGGAAATCCGAGCTACGATGAAATGTCGCTGCAGACCATCAAGCAGCGATTATCTGAATACGATGCCAATCCAAGTGGAAACGAATTGTGGAATACGCTCAGGCAGTTGTTTACGTCCATAAGCAGCGGCAATCCAAAGGCAGGGGTTCCTGAATATGACGGAGAACTCTTTCATTTTGCTTCAGACATTGACGACCTTACCATCGAGAACCGTTATCTTGCTGCAGCTATCCGGGAACTGACAACCTCCGACGGAAGGGGTATAGACTATCAAAACCTCGGAGTGAGGCACTTGGGCTCACTCTATGAAGGACTGCTTGAATATAGGGTGAGCCAGGCAAAAGGCGATTTGATTGTTTACAAGGATAAGCTGCTAGATGCCAGTTTCCTTTCAGACCACAAGGTTAAACCGAGTTCAATGATACAGAGTGGGGATCTGTACCTCTCAATAGGGGGGGTGGTGAGGAAGGGAACTGGCAGTTATTACACCCCTGATGAGATAGTCAGGTTTCTGGCAAGAAAGGGTCTCGAGTCTATCCTGGAGGAGAGAAGGAAGAGATTCGAGGGCCACATGAAGGAATGGCGTTCTCCAGATAGAAAGCACGACTCTATTGAAAATAAGATAGTTTCCGATTTGCTGGACATTAGGGTTGTTGACCCGGCGATGGGTAGCGGCCATTTCCTTGTCGCATGTGTTGATCAAATAACCAACTGGGTGATAGAGCGGTTGAATGATTATCCAGATGCCCCTGTGTCGAGGATCATTGAGGAAGACAGGAAAACTGTAATACTCTATCAGCAGAGCAGGGGAATTGAAATCGATGCCGCACTGCTCACAGACAGTGTTATATTGAAACGCATGGTGATGAAGAGGTGTGTCTACGGTGTGGATATCAACCCACTGGCTGTGGAACTTGCAAAGCTTTCCCTCTGGCTTGATTCATTCACCATCGGTACGCCCCTGACTTTTCTTGACCACCACATAAGGTGCGGAGACAGTCTCATGGGCCTGCTCATGGAAGACATCAGGAGCTCTACACTTCAGAAGACACTTGATGGCTGGACCGGCGCAATATCAGAAGGTGGCGCATCCGTTCTGAATATAGTCAACAGCAGCGCCGACCTCACGCCGGAAGAAGTGAAAAGGAGCAGAGATACCTATTACAACACAAGGAAAACGACTGAAGATGCCAAGTCGCTGCTCGACCTGAAGACAGCCATCATACTCAAGAGCGATCTTTCTAATGAGATCCCTGTCAACACATTGATGATACTCGAATTCCTGAGAAACAGGGAACAGGCCAAACCCTCCTGGTGGAAAGGAGTCGACGAAGGACTCAAACTCGCAAATTCGTTTCATGCATTCCACTGGGAGATTGAATTCCCGGATGCGTTCTCTGAGCATGCAAGGGGTTTTGACCTCGTCATAGCCAATCCACCTTGGGATGAAGTCATGCCTGAGGATGACGATTTCTTTTCCACCTATGAGCCAAGGTTCAGAAACATCGGGAGCAAGCCTGAGAAGAAGAAGGTTATGGAGAAAATGCTCTCAGATCAGCAAATCAGGAAGAAATACGATGCATATCGCCAGTCCATCAGCACCAGACTCGCGTTCTACAAGGATTCCGGTGTCTACAGGAGAAGAGGCGGCGGTCACACCAACCTGTGGAAACTCTTCCTCGAGCGTGCACTTAGCATACAGGCCAGTGATGGAAAACTTGCAATAGTCCTCCCTTCGGCCATAGTAACAGATGAGGGCGGAAAACAGTTAAGAGAGGCGCTGTTCGAAGGCAATATCAGTCTGCTTTACGAGTTTGAGAACAAGAAAGGAATCTTCCCGGACATCCACAAGAGCTACAAGTTCGCACTGATTGTCTTCGACAAATCCAGAAAGTCGGATAACATACCGGCTGCCTTCTATCTCCACGACATCGACTCGCTGGAGGGAAAGAGTGAGAAAGAGAAGTTTGTCACAATTCCAGCCAGTCTCGTCAGGCTATGCGCTCCTGAGAGTCTGTCCATACCTGAGGTAAGGAACGCAAAGCAGCTTGAAGTCTTTTCAAAACTTTACCAGACAAATCCACTCCTGAATGATGAGAGAAAGAGATGGTCCGTTGTCCTGATTCAAGAACTTAACAGAACTACTGACAGCGACCTGTTCAGGACTGACGGCAAGGGATGGCCTCTCATCGAAGGTAAGAACTTCCACCAGTTCATACCAGATTACGAAAAGCCGGTGTACACGGTTGACGCGAAGGAAGGGCTGGAAAGGACCTCGAGGCACAAGGAATTCAAATCGAGAAACAATTTTATTCACGATAATGTGAGACTGGTCTTTCGTGATGTTGCCAGCAGTACTAATGTAAGGTCCTGCATTTCCTGCATCATTCCTCCTCAAACATTCTGCTCAAACAAGGCGCCTCTTGTTGTTCCAAAAACAGAGACATTTGAACATGATTATTGTCATCTTGTGTCCTATCTTTGCGGAATACTCAATTCTATGGTTTTTGACTTTTTGATCAGGACCAGAATTACGATGGCTATGAATTTCTTCTACGTCTATCAGACACCCGTGCCTGGAGATTTCAAAGGAAGTTTGGCAAGCAGGATAGGACACATTTCAGCAGTGCTCAGTTCACAAAGTGAGGACTTCGCGAAATTCGCATCTGATTTCGGTATTCAACCAAAACGTCTCACCTTGAAGGAGAGAATAGAACTCCTTTCAGAACTGAACGCCCTTGTCGCCAAGCACTATGGCCTCAACGAGGAGGAGCTGTCAGTAATTCTCGACTCATTCGAAGGTTTCAAGGAGGATGCTGGCATCCTTGACCTCAAGGAGGACATTGCCTGGACCGATGATCTCATCCGTAAGTTGAATGGAGAAGTGCGGAAGAGAGTAATTGGCTATTTCGACGCTATTTCATCAAACGGGGAATCGTAGCATGATGAAGAAAGATATCATTGACAACGAAACAGGCGAATACAGAATGGTGGATTTCCTCAATGACAGCATATCCGGGGAGTCATCTCCAATAGACATCGCGACGGGCTATTTCAACGCCTCCGGCTACGCTCTGGTTAGCAAATCCCTGGAAAAGGCACTCCAGACGAAGGATTTTCATTTGCGGCTACTCTTCGGCAGGGACGCAATAAAACGAGAGAATGGTCTTATTGATTCACAGGCATCCGCTGAAGGTAAATTCGAAGCACTGTCAGATGAACTGCAGTTATCGCCAATTACGCCAGGCACTGCAGAAACGATAGACAGACTGATAGCATTCCTGAAAAACAAGGAAAAGGTCGAAGTGCGCAGGAACGCGCGGAGATTCAATCATGCAAAGTGCTACATCTTTGACAGTGCTGTTGCACTCGGCTCCTCCAACTTCACCAAGGGCGGATTGATAGGGAATATGGAACTCAACGCCATCCTGTATCAGCCCTCTGCGCAGCGTGAAGTGAAGGAATGGTTCGACCGGCGGTGGAACGAGGCTGAAGACGCGAGCGACTATCTCATCAATATACTTGAAGAATCTAAATTTGGTCTTCCACTTGAGCCCTTCATGGCATATCTGAAGTTCCTGTACGAGTACTACAAGCCAAAAATAGCAGAAATCCAGGAAGGGGAGGAAAGGCGAACCGAGCTGGCTGCCTTTCAGACCGACGCGGTCAAGACGGCGCTTCGCATACTCCGGAAATACTCCGGAGTGATTATCGCCGATTCCACCGGTCTTGGGAAGACACACATTGGTCTCGAAATGCTCCGCGAGCTTGTTTCTGTTCACAGGAAGAGAGCCATTCTGCTTGCGCCTTCACAGGTAATCGATACGGTCTGGGAACCGAGACTGGACGCGGAAAGCATCAAGACAAAGAACATTTCCATCGAAATGACAGGCACATCGAGCTTCGAGCCCGAGAGATATGTCGACTACGACATTGTCCTGATAGATGAGAGCCACAATTACAGGAATCCGTCAACCAACAGGCGCATCAACCTGATGAAGCTGCTTTCCGGCGGAAAGAGGAAGCAGGTGATACTTCTCACAGCCACGCCGGTGAACAACAGTCTTATGGACCTCTACCACCAGATCAGTCTAATAACCGCAGGAGATGACGCACATTTTGTCGACCTGGATATCAGGGATTTGAGGCATCACTTTCTGTCTGCCGACAGGAAAGACCTGCTGCTCGGCGTCGAGGACATAATCAGGCTCCTTGACGAGATCATGGTGAGGAGAACAAGACAGTTCATCAGTGAAAATTACCCGAATGCGACGATCAACGGAAAGCCTGTGACTTTTCCGAAGCGCAGACTGAAGAAGGCGGAATACAGCCTTACGCAGATATTCGGTACCACGATTTACAAACAGGTGCTCGATACAATAGACGAGCTGAACCTTGTTCCTTACAGGTTGCAGACCTACGTCAAGAAGGCAGAGGAGGAGGAAAGGCAGATCGCCCAGTTCAGGGCAGATCTCCAGAAGTACGGCCTGCTGAAGAGGTTCGAGAGCAGCGTCGCAGCCATAAAGGAAAGCATTGGCAGACTCATAAAATTCTACGAATTCTTTGAAAAGGCCATTGACGGGGGGCGCATACTCGACAGCACCAGTTTTCACAGAATACTCAGCGAGATGCAGGACGGCGAGGAAGATGATGATGAGATATTCAGGGAGGCAATGCAGACAT
>JAKABN010000060.1 GCA_021796895.1 Thermoplasmata archaeon
GAGGTTGAGGAATGCGATTATCAATTATGGAATTAAGGTGGGAAGCTTAAAAAGGGATGCCATGACATTTTGTGTATGAATGGCCTATGACATAGAGTACGGTTGCAGGGCGCTCATTACACTCATCGTTTGCAGGGAGACAAGGGAAAAGCTGTCAAGCAAAGACTTTTCCAGCCTTCCGGAAAAGCAGCAGCTCGAATACATAAACGCGCTGATTGATATTGGCTGGATAAAGGAACAGAAGAGCGGGAAACCGGATGGCGACTATGTAATATACGCCTTCACGGACAAAGGCAGGAAGATTTTTGAAAATCCTGCCGAGCTGCTCAACCTTTCCGATGTGGAACAGGAGCACGTGTCCCTGCTGAGAAGACTCGATTCCCTGAGACGGGAAGACGACGTGGCCATGATGCCGCAGACGCTGATGGCGCTTTCAAACTCCTGCATCGGCACAGGCAGGTACGACAGTGCCCTCATGTACGCCATGGATCTGCAGAAGAGGGCGGCCGAAATGAACAGCAACTACTTCAGGGGAGAATCGGCGTTCCTGCTCGGGAAAGCGGAGAATGCCAGGGGAGAACCGGAAGCTTCGCTGAAATACTATGTTGAGGCAGTGGAGATCTTTGAAAAGGTCGGAGAGACAACCCGTGAGGCGGAGAGTCTTCGAATGGCCGGCGGCGTTCTGTTCAAGATGGGAGACTACGAAAGGTCCATGATGATGTTCGAACAGAGCAGGGAGAAGTTCTTCGAAACCAGGAATATGATGGGCGTTTCGAAGGCGAAGATAAACCTGGGCATTCTGTGCTCAATAGCCAAGGATTATGACACTGCGGAAAAATACTGGCTCCACGCCCTTGAATTTTTCGAAATACTGGAAGACAAGGAAACAGTTGCCAAGATCCTGACTAACCTCGGTGCAATGATGATTGAAACCAGAAAGTATGAAGGTGCCATAGGCTACCTCAGGAAAAGCATACTCTTCTGCAGAGAAATAAATGATAAGTACTCCGAATGTATCGCGGCTCTGAATTTTGCGTATGCCAACGCAAAACTCAAGAATTTCGAGGTTGCAAGGCAGGCGGCCGAGTCGGTCAAAGATGCACTCAGGGAAGGCTTCGATTCATATCTGCTTTGTTACAACGACCTAATACTCGGTATGTACAACACAGCTAGGGGACCGTGGGCCGATGCAGAAAAGAGATTCCTCTCTGCAATACGGTTTGCCTCGACATCTGGAAACTCAGCATTGCTTGCAGAATGCCATGAAGAATATGCCAGAGCACTACTGACGAGAAATGAAAATGACAAAGCCCTAGCTGAGATGAATGCATCCAAGTCCATTATGGATGCAATACCCAGCAAGGAACTTAAAAGAGCTTTATCCAGCGGCTCCTGAAACCAAGATTTATCTTACACGGGATTGTAAAGCGGCAAATGAACTCCCCCTCCTTTGTTGTATGCAAAGGTCCGCAGAACGGCAGCCGGGCTGTAATCGAAGTTTGCGTCTCTCAACCTCCTCCAGCTGAGATAGCAAAAAGCTACAGCTACTCTAATCCACGGAGACGTGGTCTTACGAATACTACTCTCCCTCGCAATTAACCGAAACAACGTCTAGGTTTTTAAACCCTATGTATGACACGCGACTAAGGAATTGTGAGGAAAGACAGCGTTAGGTCCGGAAAAAGAGGAGCTTTCACTTCTTTCTTTCAAGTCAAATGCGGTAGAAGAAACCAGTCACGCAGATTGCCGTTTTCGACGTTGTAACAAAATGACAGACCTTATAGCCAGTCAGAGACCGCGGCTTGTGAAACGTTCAAGAGTGACAGCATGCACTTAGATTGAGGGGCGTGCTGCACGAACAGCCGTTGCGCATTTGATTCTACCACCTCAATGAAACGGTTACAGCGAAAACACTGATGATGAATATAGTAAAAATCATTCGATTAACGGAAGAAAAGTGTGACGTCCTCCGCCCTGCAGGCAGGGAAGCTTCCCCGGACACTAAAATGCAGCCTCCAAAGTTCGCGGCGGTTCGCTTTTCACCGGAACTGATCGTCTTCCAGCTCGTTATTATAATCCTGGAAGAGTCGGTATGACATACAGAGCAGCCCGAATATGACAACAATATATGCGTTTCTCGCGGGTCAGGATGACCCCAAAAAGTGCACGGCGGAGAAAATGGTGAGATTCCACATAGCGACACCGGTGCGAAGGATATCTGCCATTTCCAGGGATGCTGTCATACTCGATCCAACCGCGCCAAAAGCGGTCTCCAGGGAAGACAGGGAAAGAATTGCCAAACATGGAATCGTTGTGCTCGATCTATCGTGGAAGAAGCTGGAGGAGATGCCGCGATCGTTACAGCTGACGAACAGACGGGCGCTGCCCTATCTGGTCGCAGCCAATCCTGTTATGTGGGGGCGGCCAATGCAGCTCAGCAGTGTCGAAGCGGTTGCGGCGGCGCTCTATATTGTCGGTGAGAGGGAGGAGGCATCGGGGATACTCTCCAAATTCTCGTGGGGAAACAATTTCATAGATCTCAACAGAGAGCCGCTGGGGAGATATTCAGAAGCGCGGACAAGTGCGGAAGTCGTCTCAATCCAATGGGATTACGCTCCGCAGGAGGAGCCGCATTCCTCCGAACCGTGACGGATGCTCATGGTATGTCTGGGGCTTCCACGCGAAGCACAACTTCCGACGGTTCCTGTGGAACTGCTGGCTCATGCATGTTTGCGGTGAACCATACGTCAGCTTTATCTATTAATTGGCTAGTCACACGCTCTGCAGCCAGCGGAGATTTTGAGATGGCTTATTCTTCCACGATACAGTACAATGAGGAAAGTCTTACAACGAGATGGGAGACTTTCTTCAACGACACCGGTCTGAGGAGCCAGGCAATCATACTCAGCGACAGATATCCCGAGGAGAGGAGCCTGACTGTTCCGTTCTCAATAATTGACAGATTTGACGCGGACTTTGCAAATTATCTGCTCGAAGATCCGGCGAAATCTCTCCCAGCGGCAGAGAAAACCATAAAGGCGATGCTCCCGCCGGAGAGACATGCCGTTTCAATCAACTTCAGGATAACAGGCCTGCCTGCCGATTCCAGGATCGACATAAGGAATCTGCGCAGCAAGCACCTCGGGAAGTTCGTCTGCATAGAAGGACTCGTGAGGAAGGCAACGGAGGTGAGGCCCAGACTGATGAAGGCCGCCTTCCGGTGCGCAAGGTGTGATGCCGTTTCCTACGAAGAGCAGGAAGGCGTGAATCTCAGAGAACCCATGGAGTGCAGCGAGTGCGCCAAAGCGGCCGGTGCAACAAAATTCATACTGATTCCGGAGATTAGCACCTATGTTGACACGCAGAAGGTGGAGGTCCAGGAGCCTCCGGAAGGATTGAGAGGAGGGGCACAGCCCGAGAGGCTTGAGGGATTCATTCTTGATGACATATCCGGAAGAATAGCGCCCGGAGACAGGGTTGTACTGAACGGTACGCTCACGGGTATGCAGCGCACGGGTCCTCAGGGGAAGTCGACGCTTTTCAACATAGTGCTGCAGGTAAACTCTGTGGAATATCGCGAACACGAATATGATGAAATACAGATCACAGCTGATGATATTGAGAAGATAAAGGACATTGCCTCCAAGGGGGACATTATGAGGGAGATTGCCGCCTCCATTTCTCCGACGATATACGGATTTGACATAGAAAAGGAGGCTTTTGCTCTGCAGCTCTTCGGCGGCGTGTCGAAGGAAATGCAGGACGGAACACGTATCAGGGGGGACATACACATCCTCCTTGTCGGAGATCCCGGTCTTGCGAAGAGTCAGTTGCTGCGCTACATGTCCGAACTCGCTCCGCGCGGCATCTATGCGAGCGGAAAAAGCTCTTCGGCCGCAGGACTGACGGCCGCTGCGGTGAAGGATGAATTCGGCGAGGGCAGATGGACACTCGAAGCAGGCGCGCTGGTTCTTGCGGATAAGGGAATAGCATGCGTGGACGAACTGGACAAGATGACTGATTACGACAGAAGCGCGATGCATCAGATTATGGAGAGCCAGATAATCACGGTGGCGAAGGCGGGCATCACTGCAACTCTGCAGGCGCGCTGTTCAATACTCGGTGCTGCGAACCCGAGATATGGCAGATTCGAAGACGAGCAGCTCATAGGAGACCAGATTGATCTTCCTCCCGCGCTGCTTTCAAGATTCGACATGATTTTTGTTCTTCAGGACAAGCCTAATGTAGCGATTGACAGGAACATTGCAACACACATACTGAAGGCGCACAGGGTGGGAGAGGGCAGAAAAGTCGACAAACTTCCTGAGAGCATATCCACGAAGACCGTGGAGGCAGAGAGCAGGGTCGTCGAACCAAGATTCGACAAGGAGTTCCTGCGGAAGTACATTTCGTATGTCAAGAGGATAAATCCTGTTCTGACAGACGAAGCGATAAGCATGATCGAGGAGGAATATCTCCGCATCAGGAAGATGGGAGAGGGAAACGGTGCCTCTGTGCCAATAACCGCGAGACAGCTTGAGGCATATGTCCGGCTTTCGGAGGCGAGCGCGAGAGGCAGACTGAGCCGGACGGTGGAGCATGAGGACGCCGAGCGGGCCATTCGCATAGTCGGCTATTACCTCTCAAAGGTGGCGAGAGAAGGAGGAGTGCTGGACATCGACAGAATAGCAGGCGATATGAGTCACAGCCAGAGAGCCCATGTGAATATAATACTCGACATAGTGAGGAAGAGCGCTGCAGGGGAGGGCATTTCAATCGATGAGATTTCGGCAGAGGCAGAGAGATACAAGATTGATTCCTCCGAGTCGCGCAGGCTCGTCGAAAAGCTTCTCAAGGCCGGTGAACTGTTTGAAATGAAGTCCGGTGTATACAAGGTAGTTCAAAAGTGATCAATTGTTTTCGATAAAGATACACAGGATGCCGAAGGAGACAATACTCGCGGTCTGCGATGAAGAGATACTTGGCAGGAAGTTCGCGGACGGCGAGAAGCGAATAGAAGTGTACGGGAGTTTCTACGGCGATCGGTCGATAGAGGAGGAGAGCCTGGCGGCATACATGGAAGAGGCGACGATCGTGAACATTGTCGGAACACGGGCTGTTCAGAAGGCGATTGACCTGGGCTATGTGGATAAGGACAGGGTGCTGAAAATAGGAGAAACTGTCCATGCCCAGTTTGCGACGCTCAGAAGATGATATCCCGATGCGGACGGTCGCAGAAGAATAATGCCAGTGCTCCGCCGCTCCAGGCGTGAGCCCGGGATGCTTATCGAAATACGCAAAATCGCGTCGATGCCATAGTTTATTTAGATCGTTACAGACTCTTAATGGCGAGGGTGAGGATGGGATATCCGCTCAGCCTGCTGATGTACATCTACGGGATCTTTTCCCCCTGGTCGATGGCCACCGAGATTTCACGCCATGCAGGGTTCAGCCCGCAGCCTGAACTTCTTGCCATAATATTCGCGACAGGTGTCGGACTCATAGTCGCAGGAAGAAAATTGTGGAATGCGCTCTTCCTGCTCTACGGTGGCATAGTTGGATACTTCATAGCCATTTACGCCTCCGGCGTTGTGCCGCACTTCGGTTACGAATACCTCATGTTTGCAGCACTACCCCTGCTCTTCGCACTCCTTTTCTTTTCAAAGGCAAGACTGCTCGTATCTGCCGCCATAGCCATAACCGCAGGAAGCATAGTGCTGTCGATATCACACATCGGGACAGCAATCGTTCTGTCGGCGGTCGTGTTTGCCGCTGCGTACATTTTTTACAGGGCGCTTTCCTCCGTGCTTGCAGCCCTGCTCGGATCCACGCTTCTTCTGCTCTTCTTCATCGAGCTGAATTTGCCTTATGCGTCACCGGTGATTCTGTCCCTGCTCGCGTTTTCAGTGGGTATGCTGCTGAGATATGTGACGGTGAGGGTGGAGAGCGGTGAGAAGAGAGTGCTTTTCCTCAACTCGGGCTGAACGGCGTCTTAAGAGCTTGGCGGAACGCGGAAGAGAGACTTCCCTATTCTGACAGCGAGCATGGTATCGGTGCCTGTGCTGTCTGCCCCGCTGAGCGGAATCTTCACATCGTCATCTGTTTCAGGATCCTTCACGACGGCGTATTCGGAGTTTTTGGAAACGACTTGCACTTCCAGCTCCAGTTCTGCTCCGCCGAGATACCGCACGCCTCCTTCGTGTCTGCGATCGAGCTTCATCCGTTTACTGCGCTCAAGAGCATCGAGCACTATGTAATCAGACATTTCATGAACGCGAAAATACGCGCCGCCGTACTCAACGTAGTCTCCTCGCAGCAGCATTGGTATCCTCAGGAGATGTGTTGTCCGGTACACTTCTCTTCCGTCCTTCTGACCGTACAGTTTTCTCGTCGTGCGCACGTCTGTGCCGAAGCGCTGGGCGGATGTCCTTGCTATCGATGCGCCAATGGCGCTGGAACTCAGACTTACGTCGACACCACCCTTCGTGCGCTTGATGCTTGATACGAAGAAGTCCGGTTCCTTCTGTTCCACTTCCTCGCACATCTTCCTTATGAATTCGACGACGCCAAGTATGACTTCCGTCCGCTCCCGTCCGACGGCCCTGACCTGAATGGTGCATTCGAAGTAATGGCCGCTCCTCCTGCTGCATGTCGGACACGTGTTGCCCTTGACCATCACCCGCATCTGTTTACTCTCCGACTTCTCCACGCCGTTCATGGAAATGGTCATAGCCACAGCGACGTTTGAATAATGTTCCGCGGGGTTGAGGCCGATGACATCAAATGATCGGAGGAACGCGCCGGAAGGCAGCACCGCCGTCTTGCCGAGCTCCGATGAGATGTGCTCGACAGCGTTCACGCGCATCCAGTGTGCTCCCTTCTTTATGCGGCCGCAGGACGGGCATATGTCGAATGAAAAGACGTCAGGCAGAGTTACGAACAGTTCCTCCCTCGAATAGCATTCCGCACAGAATACCAGTCCGGTGAGCGCGGTCTTTCCGCACTTTATGCAGAACATTTCAAAACCGCTGTAACACCAATCACGTGATAAATTAACCTTTTCGGCCAGGAAGCACAATTCAACCTTGATACTGTCGCGCCGGAAAGCCTGACGGGACAAAGGATATGTTTATTACCGGCTGTGAATTATGAAAGAATCGCTAGCGCATTCCCCGGTCTTCTGGCCGGAGAGAATGTCACCTACTGGTTGATGTTTTGAAGAGAAAGGTGGAAGTCGTTGCCTACAATCCTGCGTGGCCCGGGTTGTTCGAGGAGGAGAAGGCTAGAATTGCCACAGTCCTCGGAGAAAGGGCACTGGACATTTACCACATAGGCAGCACCTCCGTCCAGGGCTTGGCAGCAAAACCGATAATAGACATTATGCCAGTTGTCAGGGACATAGTTGCTGTAGATGAGTGCAATCACGGGATGGAGGAGATCGGGTACACAGCGATGGGAGAGTACGGCATACCCGGGAGGAGGTTCTTTACACGGAGGGACGGGGATGCAGCGCACAGAGTCAATGCGCATGTTTTCCAGCATGGCGACACTAATGTCGAACGGCATCTCGCGTTTCGCGACTACCTTCGTGCCTTTCCGGCCGCCGCTGCCGAATACGCCGGCATCAAGATCGGGCTGGCAAAGAAATTCACGTGGGACATAGAATCATACATAGACGGAAAGGACTGCTTCATAAAGGAGACGGAGCGGAAGGCAATCGAGTGGTACAGGCACACGGGGAATGAGCCGTAATGGAGCGTTCAGTTGCAGAGGCTGAATGCATGGAATCCAATTATCAGTTGTCATCAGTGAGTATGAATAATCAAATACACCTTGCTGAATAATACACAGAGAAAATGTCGTCAGAGACTCCGGATTTACGTAACAGGGTCGAGGACAGCAGGGGACTGTTGAAAAAGATACAGCTGGTTGTCCCGGGTTTCAGAGGCTACAGACAGCTGGAAGATCTGAGAGAAGCGGACGAGCTCCTGCGCAGACAGGTGGTGCAGATGCTTCAGGGCACGGAATCACTCGTCAAGCAGGCCAGAACCAACATGGTCAACAACGGTGATTACGGCAATCTGCAGCCTGCCGCATCTCTTCTTTCCAAGATGCAGATGCTCGAGGGCGACATCATGCATGCGGAACAGGGTTACTCCGGCATTTCTCCGGCAATAAGGGTGAAGCAGCAGACGCTTGATGCACTCTATGAATACGACTATGCCTTTATTGCATCGGCTTCCCTGCTGAAAAGCACAGCGGATGCCGCCGGCATAGCTTCGCTCTCTGGAGACAATCTGAATTCGGAGCTGGCAAAACTGTCGGTCATGGCAGACGACATAAGATCCTCGCTTTCAAAGAGAATGGAAGCGGTGGAGAATATCAAGGTAGTGTGATGCGCATATGTTTGGAAGGAAATCAAAGGAAATTCCTTATTCGGGCGGCAGCGTCGCAGGCTCGATAACAATTGCGTGGGAGACACAGTTCAAGCAGGATAACGTGATGTGGAAGGTCCCCCGCCTGATAAGACTGAACGACAACATAGTCGTCAGGGAGGATGAAATTGCGGCATTCTTCAGGGACGGAAAGGTGCTCACTTACTTCGACCAGCCGGACAGATACGCGCTTACCGATTTCAACGCTCCGATAGTTGGCAAGCTGCTGAAGTCCTTTACCGGTGTTCAGCAGCAGGCCGAGGTTTATTATCTGCAGAAGCGGTTTTTCGACAGCAAATTCGGGAGCACGGAGCCGTACGAGTTCACCGATCAGCTTTTCGGCGTGGTGAGCCTCAGGGTTTTCGGCGAATACAGATGGCGCGTTTCCAATCCTGAGAACTTCATAAATCAGTTCGTCGGCACATTCAACGAGGAAACGATGGATCAGGTGGAGAGCAGGCTGAGAGACCAGATGGTCGTTCTTCTTTATTCCGCAATAGGCAAGATGAAGGACAAGGGCCTCAAAGTGACAGACATTGCGTCAAACCTGACCAATATAGAGCAGATGGTGCTTGCCACATCACCTGACCATTTCCAGCAGTACGGCGTCGAGATAAACAAGGTTCCGGGCCTGACAATAAACCTTCCTGATTCTGTTCAGAAGGCAATTGACACCAGGTCGGAGATGTCCGTTCTGGGTGTCAACTATATGCAGTACCAGGCGGGACAGGCAATGGTCGACGCTTCGAAGAATCCTTCCGGATTTGCCGGACTCGGTGCTGGAATGGGCGTCGGCATCGGTGCCGGTGCGGGAATGGGCTATGCAATGTCTGGCCAGATGATGGGCGCGATGCAGCCTTCCAGGCAGTGCCCCAAATGCGGCTCACTCATAACCACCGCAACCAATTTCTGCCCCAACTGCGGCGCGCAGCTTGCGCAGCAGAGTGCCCAGCAGACGGTAAAGTGCCCGAAGTGCGGCAAAGATGTCACTGCGGGAGTGAAATTCTGTCCAGAGTGCGGCGCCGACATGAACGCGCCGCTGCCGAAGTGCGGCAGCTGCGGTTTCCAGCTGCAGACCGCTGCCAAATTCTGCCCCAACTGCGGCAAACCGATTTGAGGTGATGATATGTTTTGTTCCAAGTGCGGTGCACAGCTTCCGGATGATGCGAGATTCTGCTCCAAATGCGGTGCGCAGACAGGCGGGCAGGCTGGACAGGGAGGCGCCTCCGGTCAGGCGCCCGCGGCTACCACGGCTTCAGCGGGTGCGGCGGCCATTGCCGGACCCCAGGTCAGCGAGATGAAATGCCCGGGTTGCGGCGCCCCGATAAAGCCGCAATTCGGTGAAATGGTCGTAACTTGCGAATACTGCGGTTCAAGCGTCAGCCTTTCGACCGACGGCTGGCGCGGTGTCGACAAACACTCGATGCTTCCACTGAAATATGCTACAAAGGAAGACGGGCTTTCGCTCGTCAGGAATATCATGGACAAGGGCCTCCTGAGGAAACATCTGGAGGAAGAGTCTGTTAACGAGGAAATGACGCTGAGTGTCGTGCCGTACTGGATAGTTCCCGTTTCGGCCAGGACAGCTTATACCGCAGTGGATGCGGCTGCGGAAGTTGGGAGCATAGCTACTACCGCGGCGCTTTTCGGCCTGATGGGAGGCGCCTTCGGCGGAGGCGGAAGAAATTCTGGTTTCGGCACAGGCATGATGGAAGGAGCCATGTTCGGCGGCATGGCGATGGGCGGCTTTGGCGGAGGAGGGAACAACACAATCAGGTCGTATTCCATGGACGCAAATTACCAGTTTCCCGTCATTGCAATGAAGGCTCTGGCGGAATACCAGCCGAAGGAGTACGCGTTTGCCCTGCAGCAGAGGGTGCCGTTCTCGACCTCTGCCATACCCAAGTTTGCCAGGATACTGAACGGCGACGTCGGAGAGGACACGGCCAAGAGCAACGCGAAGACAGCTGTCGACCAGCTGCAGTCTGCGAAGGCGCATAAACAGCATCACATGGTTCAGAAAATCAAAACCGAAATGGATGTTTCCGATCCGGAACTGATGCATGTTCCCGTCTGGTTTGCCAGATTCAGTCACAAAGGAAAGAAAATAATCGTGGTGCTTGACGCAAACTCCGGCGGCGTGATCAACAGCATCGGTCTCGACTGATCCGGACGCGTGGCGCACACTGTCATTTTTTCCATGTTCCGCCTATTACCCAGACGGGCTCGTCCGGATTGAAGTACTCCTGACCCTCGACACGCAGCGATTCGAGCATTTTTTCGTTTACAGTGACGCCGAGGCCCGGTTTGTCGCTCACACGGAAATGACCATTTTCCACTGGGGTGGAATCGCCTATCAGCTCTCTCTTCCAGTCCGGGAAAAAATCATAGAAGGA
>JAKABN010000061.1 GCA_021796895.1 Thermoplasmata archaeon
GGCAAGTGAATTGAAGAAAAAGAGTATTCGTGTATACGTTGCAATAACGTTGCCATCCAAGAAAATAAAGTTTCAAAAAGCGTGAGAGCCGTGTTGAGTGTGATGGGCATCAACAATCTGATGAAGGCCATCACTTTTCACGCAGGAGTTTTTTCCGTAAAATATGCTGTCATAAACAGTTCAACAACGCACTGCTGAGCTGCCGGAAACCAACAAAGTTCAGCAAAGTAACTGTGCATGCGAAGGCCGGTAATGGAGTGGCGACGTTGAGTTCGAATTCTGAATTCGATAAACGGTGAGGAATGCCCGATTGCATGAGTATCTTCCGTGTTCCTCGCAGAGATAATTTCAGCATCGACCAAAGTCTTTTAAATCATCGGCGAATACCCTGCTGGTTATAAGCATGGTAAATTCAGACAGTACTGGGGGAGTTTTTGCCAGGAAATCGTCGGGTTTGTCAAGGCCTTACACCGCTTTTGATATGGTTGTATTCGTCCTTGCATTCACGATTGGTTCCGGTATATTGTTTTTTACAGTTGGCATAGTGGGCGCTTATCATGGTTCGAACGCATTGCTGGCATTACTGATTGATGTAATACCTCTATTCTCCGGAGCTGCCGTCATTTATCTGCTGAGCACGGCAATGCCCAGGGTCGGCGGTCAGTACGTATGGATAAGCAGAATACTGAATCCCTCAATAGGCTATTTTTCCAATATTTTTGCATGGGCCGGTTACTGCCTGATCATGGGTGTCGTTGCATACATCGGCGCGTCCTTCCTGGCTCAGGCATTCACAATTGCAGGATTCATCACGCATTCTGCTTCAATCACTAATATGGGTGAATTTTTCACTCATCCGCTGAACGTGATTTTGATCGCGTCGGGCATCACAGTGCTGCTCACTGTCCTCACATTCTTCGGACACCGCGTGTCGAGGGCCACGGTGGTGCTGACGTTCTTCATCCCTCTCGCAATACTGCTGATTGCGGACATCGGCATGATGCTCACGCCGCAATCGTCAGTGCCTTCGCTTTGGAACCACGTTTTTGGAAGCGGGGCATATCAGAACGTGTATTCTCTGTCCACGAGCAAGGGCTGGAAATCCTCGTTGCTTGCTCCAAGCATGGCAGCAACATTCCTCGCTGCTATACCGTTAATTTCCTCGTGGAGCGGTTTCAGTCATTTTGGCGGCTGGATGTCCGGTGAAACCAAGGTGCCAAACAGAAGCATGTTCTTCGGCACTATCGGGGCGGGTCTCGTTGCCCTCTTTCTCATGGGTTTCACGATACTGGCATACCAACATATGTACGGGCTGGAGTTCATTTCAAGAATGTCATTCGTGGCGGGCAGCCTGCACTTAACGCCCTCGATACCGCTGCTCGGTGCGGTTGCGTTTGGAAACGTCGCCTGGCTCGCGATACTGATTGGGTTCATTGTCTTTCTGTTCCCCATAAAGGATGTATTCCCTTCCATCGTGTTCCAGTCCAGGCAGCTTTTCGGCGCAGCATTCGACCGCCTGCTTCCGATGAAACTACTCTATGTGAGCCCGAAGAGCGGGCAGCCTGTAATCAGCTACATTGTCACATCAATCGCGATAATCATCTCCATCGTCCTGATAAGTCCGTTCTTCAAGCTCGGTCTTTTCATAGGCGCAGACCTCTATGTTCTGTCGATCGGTTTCCTGCAGATATTCACCGCAATGGCTGCAATCGTGTTCCCTATAACGAATCCGGACCTGTTCGAGAAGGCGGGAAGGCCTGCCAACATCGAGGTTGGCGGAATACCAATCATATCGCTCATCGGTACGCTCTCCCTCGGTAGCTGGGTGTTCCTGCTCGGAGACTCCTTCTACAACGCATTCAGCGCGAATGTTGGCCTCACGGTTATGCTCATAATCTCCGTCGTGATTGGTCTGATATTCCTGATGTACATCTACTTCATGAAGAAGCTGTCGAATGCGGGAATAAACACCGCACTGGTTGGCAGAGAGCTACCGCCGACGTAGAACAGAACTCCACAGTCAACCGGTCAAGTCGAGTGAGCACATGTACAGGATAACCTTCGTCAGTGATCTGCATGCGAGCAGGAAGTGCTACCTGAAACTGCTGAACTCTGTGAACTACTACAAGTCGGATGTGCTCGTGGTCGGTGCGGACATCACCGGCAAGTTCCTTGTTCCTGTTGTAAAGGGACAGGACGCCTACACATACACATATCGCGGCACAAAGAACACCGTTCCCGAGGGAAAATTGCAGGGCACACTGGACGCGCTTAAGGGTGACGGTGTCTACCCGGTTGTGGTCTCGGAAGAGGAGTTCAGCAGGCTATCTGCCGATCCAGCGGAAGTCGACAGACTTTTCCTTGAGTCCATGAAAGGCACGCTGGCCGAATGGGCCGAACTGGCAAAACAGCGGCTTTCCGACAGGAAGATGCAGCTGATAATAAATTTTGGAAACGACGACAGGATGGAACTGAACAGTTTCGCGCGCTCCATAGAGAATGACTCGTTCATTTTTTCCGAGGACAGGAGGCTCACTCTCGGCGGTGAATATACAATGATCAGCACAGGCTATGCAAACACAACTCCATGGAACGCGCCGCGCGATGTCAGCGAAGAGGATCTCGAAAAGAGGATCGATGAAAAGGTATCGGGCATCAGTGACTTCGAAAAGGTTATTTTCAATTTCCACTGCCCGCCCTACGACACGCCGCTGGACAAGGCACCGAGGCTCGGGCCGGACGGCAAACCGGTGGCGACCGGCGGCCATATGCAGATGGTGTCGGTCGGAAGCACGGCGGTGAAAGAGGCTATCAGGCGATATCAGCCGCTGCTCGGACTGCATGGCCACATACACGAATCACGCGGTTACACGAAAATCGGCAGGACTGTCTCTCTGAATCCGGGAAGCGAGTATCACAACGGCGTACTCAAACTATGCATCATAACACTCGACGGCGCAAAGGTCAAAGATCACATTTTCCTCGACGGCTGATGACCACCTGATGCCGTGCCTCCTCCTCTTTAATATCCGGTGAGTCGATGCGCTGCTGATGCTGTCTACAAAGATAGAGGGCATAAGCTGGATCATCACGCTCGACAGGGACAGACGCATCATCAGAGACGGGACAATACTCATAGAGGACGGAAAGATCTCGGGCATAGGCGCTTCCGACGCATTCCGGTCGGCAAAGGCGGATGTCGTCATCAGCGGAAATGGAAAACTTGTTGCTCCGGGTTTTATCGACTGCCATGCGCATCTGAGCTACGGGCACAGCATGAGAGGCCTGATACCAGATACGACGCCCCATCCTGAATATCTCCGCCGCGTATTCAGATTCCAGAGGGCCATGAAGCCCGAAGAGGAGTATCACACGGCGCTTCTCGCCATCACCGAATTGCTCAAGAACGGATGCACCAGTCTGCTGGAGCCGGGACTTGTCAACGACGTGAACAGTGTTGTCAGGGCTGTGACAGCCACGGGCATAAGGGCCGTGATCGGCAGGTCGTTTGCCGACATGGAAAGCAGCATTGGCATGCATCTGACGGAAACAGACGAGGCGATTAGACAGACGAGGTGGATTTTAACGAGTTATGGCGGAAACCGTAAACGGGTCAGGGCATGGATTATGCCATTCTCCCCCGACTGCTGCAGCGACGAATTCCTGCACTCTGCTTCTGAGATGGCTGAGAGATATGACGCGGGCATCACCACCCACTGCTCCAGGCGTCGTGAAAGCGCAGGTTTGCAGATTGCACGTCTGGGAAGCGCAGGTGCGCTCGGCGAAAGGATGCTCCTTGCCCACCCGATATTTGCCGACGACAGAGAACTTGAGCTGATCGCGTCTACAGATACGCGCGCTGTATTCTGCCCGTCCTCCTCGACAAGGAGTTCCGGTCCCGGCGCGGCCGGAGTGGTGCCGAAAATGCTCAACAGCGGCATAACGGTCGGCCTGGGAAGCGACTCTGCCAGTTCGTCCTGTCATCTGGATATGATAAGGTCAATGCATCTCCTGTCACTGCTGAGTGCGGATGCCGGGCAGGGCAGGCCAACTCTGTCCCCCGATCAGGTGCTTGAAATGGGCACCATCTTCGGAGCAAGGGCGCTGCGCATGGAAAATGAAGTCGGATCGCTGAGCACCGGAAAGTCCGCCGATCTGCTGATTTTCAACACGACAACGCCTCAGTGGACAGCGCTCTTCAATCCTGTGAGCAGTCTGATAAATTCATCGGACGGCAGAAGCATCGAGCGCGTAATGATAGGTGGTGAGACGGTAGTTGAGAACGGACATGTCACCACGATCGATGAGTCTGAACTCTGCACGAAGGTGCAGGAGATTGGTGAAAACGTCGCGGGCAGGCTCGGCATATCGCCGCAGGGTTTGTGGCCTGAAGATTGAAATCATACGCCGGGAGGGTAAAACACTATCTTTCCCCGGAGTGCGGGTTCACGCGCTGATGGCTTTATCCCATCCCTTGCATGAATATTTGCCGACCCTGTCCATATCCACCTTGATTCCGAGGCCCGGAGCTTCCGACAGCCTGAGGTGTCCATTGTCGTATGTCATGGCTGAAGCGGCTACGTCCTCAGACAGTCTCAGCGGGCCGAACAGTTCCGTGCCGTAGGAAAGTTTTCTCACACAGGAGGCGAACGCGGCGTATGCTGCATTCCCTATGCTCGTCTCAATCATGCAGCCCATGTATCCATCCAGACCGTTTTCGAAAGCGATGCGTTCCATTTCAGCAGAATTGGAGAAACCTCCCGATTTTTCAATCTTGTAGCTGATTATGGAAGCGCACCTGTCCCTTGCAATCAGCGACACATCCTCGGGCGACTCGGCGCTTTCGTCTGCCATTATGGGCGTCGAATAACAGGAGGCGAGTTTGGCCAGGCCGTCGAAATCCCCTTTCCTCAGAGGCTGCTCTATGAAATCGAGTCCCAGCCGATCGAGTTTTTCGAATGCCTGAATCGCCTGCTTCATACTCCACCCCTGGTTTGCGTCTATTCTGAGTCCCGCGCGGCCGCGGACAATTTCGAATATGCGCCTCACGCGCAGAATTTCATCTTCTACCGGTAGAGAGCCGACCTTAACCTTCAGTATTGTCCATCCCCTCGAAATCATTTCCTCCGCCCTGATGCAGTCCCTCGCCGCATCGTTTGCAGCGAGCGTCCAGCTGACTGCAAGCTTATCCCTTCTCCTGCCGCCGAGCATGGAAGCCACGCTCTTTCCTTTCATCTTCCCCTCGATGTCCATCAGCGCCATCTCTATGGCCGCCTTTGCAAATGGGTTGCCCCTCACGCCGTCCATCAGTCGCTGTGCCTCGAACGCAGTGCTTATCTCCTTTCCGAGTATGAGCGGCGAAAGATATCGTGCGATTGTGTAATAGACGCTCTCCTGACTCTCGGACGACCAGTACGGTCCCTGCAGTATGGCTGCCTCCCCCCATCCGTCCACTCCGGACGTCTCTTTGAGCCGGACAAGCACGAAGTGCATCGTGTCAACCCTGCCGAATGAAAGCTGCTCGCTCTCCATCGGTATCCTGACGGGAAAAAGCTCGATGCCCGAAATCTTCATAATCAGGCACCTTTGCCCTGGCAGAGCATTTCCAGCACGTGTCTCGTACCGTTTGCTTCATGCAGTTGCTCTATTGCGCCGTACATGCTCCTTGCATCTGGACGGCCAAATGCAAGCTTTTCGAATTTGTTCATAAGCTCTGCTGTGCTTAACGGATTCATAGGATCGCCTTTTGCATATTCAACGAATCTTGACATTTTCCTGCCATTCCTCTTTTTCAATTCCAGCCTGGCCGGCATGGCTTGCGGGTAATAACGCTCCAGATCCACGTCGGCAACGACACTGACTTTCGCGCTCAAATCGGCAATGTCATTCCTCGATCTGATGGTCACATACTGCTCATTGGAAACGTGTCCGTCAATCAATGCGGCCGACAACACAAGCTGGGCATTGTGAGTCAGATCCCCAGCGTTGTCAATCAATGGTGCGGTTGAAGGCGCAACGGACAGCGTGATATCGGCTATGTCCCTGACATCTTTGTCCTCCTCCCTCAATTCAATGGCCGCATCGATGGCAGTCTGCAGGAACTTGCATGCGGGATGCCTCTTGAAGCCTGTCTGCATTACGCTGCCGCCATTCTCCATTGTTTCAATCAGAAGCGAAGCTTTTTCTGACGATTGCCCCGAAGAAAATGTGTCCATTATGTTCTTCCTCCCGAACATGGGCGGTCCCTTGATGCCCGCTCGGGCGAGAATGGCAGCCTCAACACCGCATCTCGCCGCATGACCCACCTGAAAAGGAGCCGCATGGTGCTTCTCTTCGTCAAAAACGGTCGTGAGCCCTGATGCCATTGTGGCCGCAAGGCCCATGGCGCCTGCCACCTGTTCTTCGTCGAGACCGAGGAGGAGGGAGGAAGCAGCTGCACAGCCGAAGACATCGCACACCGAACTTGGATGGAAATTTCTGGCATACATTTCGGAAGGGGAGAACGCCCTTCCGAATGCGGCGGCAACATCACAGCCTGTGTTGAACGCCCGGATGAGCTCCCGGCCGCTGCTTCCCGCGTGCGTGGACAGCGTGAGCAGCGCAGGATAAAGTGCAGCAGCGATATGAAGAGTGGCGGGATTGTAAACTGCATCGAGATCCAGGCAATAGCCAAGAGTTGAATTCAGCAGCACGGCTCCGAGGAGATCCGCACTTCCCCCTGTCATCAGCGGCACGTCACCGCCGGAAACGAGTCCTGCATTCGCCATCAGTCCGGCAAAATCCGTTCTGGCCGATGCAATCAAAATGCCAGATGTATCCAGCATCAACTCCCTGATTCTCGCATCCGTTTCTCTGCCAGGACTTTTCGAGGAAATCACAAGTTCCGCAATTTTGCTCTCAATCTTATCTGCATCCATCGGAGAAAAAACCACCGTATGCAAGCATCATCTCGTGACTTCTTCTATTTCGTTGTACCATATCTTCTTCGTGCCTTTCTTGCAGCGCTTCTGCCATTTTTTGGATTTTTCGCAGTTTTCGAGCGTGGAGATGAGCGACTGCACTCTGCTCTCTATTATTCCAGCCTCGGCTGCTTCAACGCTGCCCGCTGCCTTTTCATTGCGCACGAATTCGAGAGTCTTCTTCAGGTTGTTCATTGCATCGTACCAGAATCCCCAGTCTTCCTGGAGCACGCTCACTACCCTGTTGATGTCGATTGCGTCGTCTCCGGCGGCAATATCGTGCCCGAGCATCAGGGCGGAGATGTCCACGATGTCCTTCCTTTCCGAAGCGTGTATCTGCAGTTTGGTGAGAAGCAGATCTGCCGGGGTCAGCGTCACAGAATCACCGCCAAGCCTGTCGACACCATCTCTTGTTACAAACTCGATCAGATGGCTGAACAGCATCCTGTCGTAGAATATGTCAACGTCGAACAGCTGTTCCGGATGGTAGAAAATGTTTCTCTGCGCAGCGTAAACGGTATTGACATACATGTCGCCCTTAAACGACAGCTCTCCTTCGAAAAGCTGTTTGACGTCCTTATGCCTCTTTGAGGATGAAATGAAATCAATGTCGGCGAACGAGCTCCGGTTCTGCATTCTGCCCATTCTTTTGAAAAAGTTCACATGCTCATCTCTCGTGGAGATGTCGGCGTATATGCCGAGGCCCCCCACCAGCTTGAGACCTATTCCTTTCTCCCTGGCGCTGGAAATGATGCGTTTGGCAGTGTGGAGTAATTCGTCATCTGGCAGGTTCGCTGATTTCATCTGTTCGGCTGCCGTATTGCTGCCCCCGATAAAAAGACTTGTTGCACGTAACACGTTACATTGGTATGCGTCACGGTTCTTCAGTCAAGTTTCTTGCCTGTGACAGACGACTCTTTCAGCAGCTCTCCCTGTTCGAAGCGATCAATCGAGAAAGGCCTCATAATCTCCGGCACAGTTCCCGTGGTTATGTATTCGGCCACGAGTTTGCCGACCTCCGGCGCCATCATGAAGCCGTGGCCGCTGCTGCCGGCCGCGATTATGAAATTCGGTATGCGCGGTGCCGGACAGATTACCGGAGAACCGTCCGGCGTCATGTCATAGGTGCCTGCCCAGTGTCTCACCACCTTCACGTATTTCATGAACGGCAGCAGATGCGTAACATCCTTTGCAAACTGGACAAGGAAAGAAAGGCTGCCTTTCGTATCAAAACTCTCCGGCTCCTCAACTCTCGTGTTGCCGACGACTTCGCCCCTCAGCGTCTGGTGTGCCGTCAATCCGAACTTCAGGGAAACAATCATCGGACCAAGGAAATGTCTCAACGGCTCGGTGACAAGCAGTTCTCTCCTGTAGGGCGTTACGGGAAGGTCTATGCCGGCCATCGCCGCAATGCCTGGAGACTTTGCGGCCGCAGCGCATACGACGAAGTCGGCCGTCGCGCTGCCGAGCGGTGTTTTAATCGTGCCGCGTCCGTCGCCGTCAAAAGATAGAGAGGTGACCGGTGCATGCTCATGCAGTTCCCCTCCCTGCCGTGCCACAGAAAATCTTAGCGCGTTGAGGACGGCGTCGTGATGGGCAGTGCCGTCGAGGGCGTGGTAGTTTCCGCCTGCTATGATGTCCCGTCTGATGCCCGGCACCAGCCCTGCCACCTCGTCGTTGTCCAGCCACCTGGTGTTTATTCCGTTCCTGTTCTGCACGATGCGCTGTGAGTCATAATCGGAGACGTTTTCATCGTTGAGCACCAGAAAAAGGTATCCCGCCTGATGGAAGAGTATGTTATAATCCAGTTCGACTGTGAGTTTCCTCCACTCCTTCAGGGAAGCTGCCATCAGCCTGACAGTCTCCGGGCTTCCGAACTGTGCACGGATGCCCCCGCTGTTCCTGTTCGACTGGCCGGAGCCCATCCATTTCTCCTCAAACACGGCAACATTTCCGACGCCCTTCTGCAGGAGTTTGTGCGCCGTCATCATGCCGGTGACGCCTCCGCCGATGATTGCAACGTCATAGTGTGTCTTCATTATCTGTCCACCACGCCTTCCAGTTCGGCGAGAGCAAGAGCACCGAGATATACCGGCGTTATGGGAGACCTCACGGTGGGCATATCTGCATCCCTGCCGGAAAGCGCAGAGAAAACTTCCATCGAATTTCTAAGGCATCTGGCGCCCTGGCACGGTCCCATGAACAGGCCGGTGTACCGCTTTATCATGTTCAGCGTGTCGTACCCGCCGGCTATTGCATCCGCAATATCCACTGCAGTAACATCGACGCAGGGGCAGAGGACGCATTCTTCAGCTGCACCCGCATAGGGGTAGGGCCTGTCCTTTTCAATAGAGCCTATGAGTGACAGCCATACTTCCAGATCATCCCCGTTCGCCCCCTTCCGTCCGAGCCTTTGGGAAAGTGCCGAACCGCATATGAGCCCCGAAGCGATTGATGCCCTGCCGGACATGCCGGCGAGGGAGCCGCACACGAACACATTTCCCGCGGAGAATATTTCATCGACAACAGGTAGCGGCATGTGCAGTCCCTCGTCGAATCGCAGCGGCACATCCATCAGGCACGGTATCTCGATCCTAGGCTGCCTCCTCCCCGCTAGGATCAGGAGTTCTGTCTTCAGCTGGACGCTGGTTCCCTCCGCTGTCCGCACTGTTATACGTTCAACGGAATGCCTGCCGTCGGCCGAAGCAATGGTGCCCGCAAACACTCTTGCTGCATCGATTGAGAATGACGTTGCCACTCTCTTCCTCTGCTGCTCGTCGCATTCGTAGCCAATCACCAGATTTTTCACGTGTGCGGTGGAAACAATTTCAGCAGTCTCGTGCAGGGAAACCCGGCTCTCCATGAATAGTGTGGTGTCTCCCTTTGCGTATGATGCTTTCAAAACATCGGGCAGTGCGATGAATGATGCCGCTGTCATGATACCCGGAAGGTCATTGTTGCGGAACCTGGGCTTTATCTCCTCAGAGCCTGCACACAGCGCAATAAGACGGGGTTTAAGCATCACGATGCGTGATTCGCTCGAAACAGCCGCAAACACGCCTTCATAATAACCGAACACTGTCGTCTCCGGCATCAACGTGATGCCCTTTGCCGCCAGCACCGATGCGAACGTCTCCCCCTCGCGGAATGCTGGCCCCATCAGTTGCGGCGACTCGGCAGCCTCGGCGATAACATGGCGGTAGACATTTTCGATGCTGCTCAAACTCGTCCTGTCGAGCATTACCACGCTCGAGCCTTCTGCAGCAATCGCGAGAGAGGCGGCAATGCCTGCTCTTCCCGCTCCTATCAGCAGGACATCGGTATCCAGTGTGCGCGCACGCGAAAATTCGAATTCTGCTATTCTGTTATTGACCGCAACGCCCGGATTGACAGGGCCGCCGTAGTCATTGTTCCTCTCTATTCCGCTGAAGAACAGTTTCCTGACGAATTCCGGTTTCTTGAATTTCCTGTAATAGAAGCCGGGTCCCCAGCGGCTGGCAATTGATGCCAGTATGTTCCTTTTGGTCTGTGAC
>JAKABN010000062.1 GCA_021796895.1 Thermoplasmata archaeon
AGCGCCAATTTCCTGCTGCTGTTCTATTTTGAGGGCATAGACGGACTGCCGATTCTCACGGCTGCGTACCTCATCATACCGATGGCCGTCACGACATCCATTGTCGGCCCTTTCGCAGGAGCGCTTTCAGACAGAGTGGGATCAAGGATTGTGGCGTCCGCCGGACTTGCCGTGCAGGCGCTTGTCCTCGTGATGCTGAGTCAGTTGAGCAGGACGACACCTCTCGCCCTCGTCGCAATCGTCGAGGGCATCTACGGCGTCGGGGGAGGGCTGTTCTGGCCTGCCAACACCAGTGCAATAATGTCTGCTACGCCGGGAAACAAGTACGGCGTCGCTTCCGGTGTCATGAACACGTTCAGAAGCACGGGCATGGTGCTGAGCTTTGCCCTGTCACTGGTAGCCGCAACGAGTGTTATTCCCGCAGCCTACGTGTATCACCTGTTCATAGGGGATATAAGCGGCAGGCTTCCCATCCGGCTTGCAGGCGAGTACCTTGCGGGACAGGGGTTTGCCTTTGAGCTGTCCGCTGTCCTGCTTGCAATTGCAACTGTGTTGTCAGCCCTGCGAAATCCAGTGCCGCGGATTGCGCCGAGGAGTTTTACGGTAACGGACGATGAGTGATGCATGCCTGCCGGGCAATACGTGCATCGCCAGAATTGCAACATCCTCCTCCCTGCAAGCAGGGAGACTTCCCGGACTTTCGTCCGGGCGGTTAACGATTCGAAGGGGGACAGCAGGGACCCCGGAGGGACTCCAGGGTGCTGTCGGATCTTACACTCTCTCCACGTGCATTGATTACGGCATGCCCTGTCGTACCGAGTCAGACATATTCATTTCCACAACCAGAAGGATGCGCTCGCTTTCATCCCCCAACTTGTTTTTGGTGTCTTTCCGCTAAACATTATAACCGTGGCACACTTGCACAGCCCTGTAACGGTGCAGAAAGATGAACACGATAGTCATAGTGACGGACAGCCTCAGAGCTGATTTTGTCTCCTGCTACGGAAACAGATGGATAAAGACAGACAACTTCGACCGGTTCAGCCGAAAATCGATGAGGGTGACCCATGCATATCCGGAAGGGCTCGCGACAATACCCGTGAGAACAGCGCTGTTTACCGGGCGCTACACGCTACCGTTCAGGGGATGGCAGGGACTCGAAAGGCAGGATGTTCTTCTGGCCGAAATTCTGTGGGGCAAGGGCATCAGAACGGCGCTGATAGGCGACACGTACCACATGCACAAGCCGGGAATGGGATTCGACAGAGGTTTCGACGAAGTGCAATGGATCAGGGGACAGGAGTCTGATCTGTTTGAAACAGGCAACGTGAAGATTCCCGACATAGGCAAATTCGACAAGGAGCACAAATCGGATCCAACGCACGGCAGGAGACTCGAGCAGTATTTCAGGAACATATCCAGATACGACTGGCAGGACGACAGCAACCATTTCGTAGCACAGGTTGCACGCAAGGCAGCGGAATGGATAGACGAAAAGTCGGACAAAGGCGATTTCTTCCTCTGGGTGGACAGTTTCGATCCGCATGAACCGTGGGATCCTCCCGAGCCGTACTGGAGCATGTACAGCGAGACAAAGGGTGTGGCTGATGTGATATCACCGGTATACGGACCAGTCGACGGTTATCTTACCGAAGAGGAACTGAAACGCGTCACATCCCTCTACGCAGGCGAAATCACGCTGGTGGATAAATGGATCGGGAAGGTGTTCGATGCGATAGAGAGGAAGGGGCTCATGTCCGATACCATGGTAGTTTGGCTTTCCGATCACGGGGAGCCTCTAGGGGAACACGGAATGGTAATGAAGGCGAGACCGTGGCCATACGAGGAACTGATCAGGATACCGATGCTCATCCACCACCCCGAAGGAGCTATGGACGGCAGAAGCGTCACTGGCATGGTCCAGACATGCGATCTGATGCCCACTGTTCTGGATTTCTTCGGCATACCAGGCAGGATGGAGAGGGAGGGAGAAGCTCCGCCGCCAACACATGGCGAAAGCATTCTGCCGCTACTGAGCGGAGAGCGAGAGAAGCTGAGAGATTACGTCCTGAGCGGTTATTTCAGGAAATCGTGGGCCGTTACGGACGGAAACTGGAAATACATAACATATCTCGAAGAGGAGGCAACGAGGTATCTCGCATGCGACATTACAGAGCGAATGTCATCCGCGGACAGGAAGAGCGTCGTCGACCACAGACGTCCGGAACTATACAGTCTTGCTGAAGACAGTGCGGAAAAGAACAACCTGCTGTCAACCAATGACGAAAGCGCAAGAAGGGCTGGAGACGGTCTCGAGCTGGTCATGAGGCGCATGATTGATTCTCTGCAGGCGCATGACAGAATGATTCCGCAGCCGCATTTTGATTTCCTGGGGAAGCTGCTGAGCTGAATGAGTCAGTAGAGCACTATTCCCAAATAGGAGAAGGCTCATCGTGCCACTCAGTGACGTACCTATGAAAAACAGGAATCTCAGCATCTTGATTATGGCAACCATCACAGTGCTGGTGCTGTCGTCGTCGACGCTTGTATCGGCGTCGGGACAGCAGCAGATTGCAAGCAGCGGAAAAGGAACGGCAGGCACATCGCCGGAGTTCATGCCCTGGATATGCCAGTTCTGCGGAAACTACAACAGTTCCCTGAACGCAATCGTGGAGCATCACAGTCAGTTCACCTCACTTTCGTACGAACAGTACTACCTTGGTCCTTTGAACTACTCCTTTTCGAGGTTTGGCCTCGAGTCACCGAAACTGATCGCGGCCAGGTACGGGCTGCCTGTCTATCCAATGGTAGTCTCGTCAGACAAGGCGGCCATGCATAAACTGTTCACAAACGCGACCATTCAGTCGAGATTCATAAATGATGCGCTGAAGACAGCGAAGACGAGAGGGTATGCGGGCTACAATATGGACTTTGAGGTTCCCTATTACACAGATTCTGCAGCGCTGACCGGATTCATCGCAAATTTCTCCTCGGCGCTTGAGAAATCCGGCCTTTCCCTGTCGGTGGACCTTCCCGGAAGCGCCGTTCTGCAGAACTTCTCGCCGAAGTCATACGGCGGCGCCTACAACTGGACCGCGATCGCTGGAACCGATGTGACCAGGCTGATCGTGATGGACTATTTTTCCATAGGTGACTTCAAGCTTGTTGTCAACTATTCGGTAGCGCACATGCCGGCTGACAAGCTCTCCGTTGCCCTGCCTGATTACGGATTCGGTTTCCTTGTGAATACGACCTCGTCGACACAGTTCCCGTTCAACATCATCAAGACTGTCAAAGCGCGAATGTACGGGCAGGTCAAGACGATAGTCCACAGTGCGCTTCTCCAGCATGCGAACGTGACTAAGCACTTCGGCTCATTCTACGGCGAACCCTACTACAACATTGTATATCCCGGCGAGAACGGCACAGCCTACGAGTACTACTATGTCAACAGTCATGCGATGCAGCTCAGGCTGAGCTACCTCGCGGAACTCCATATAAAGGGAATAGCGATGTGGAGGCTTGGCGACGTGGACAACTCAATATGGGGACCGCTGCAGAGCTACGTTTCTTCTCCTGCCGGTGTTGGAGCACAGCCGATTGCGGCCGAGGCAAGAGATCGGTAACTGCAGGAAGATTCGACGACAGGTTCTGGGGGCCAGGAGTGGGCGTTAGCCTGTCCCCCTTCGTCTGATCGCACTTGCCAGTTTCGGGCATACAGACCCGTTCACCGGCATGATTCACCGGATGGCGTTATATCTGGAAGTGCCGTTTCAGCCTTTGCCAGTTACGCAGGAGTAAAATTTGACAAAAACGGCTAATCACACATCCTCAACCCCAAAGCGTCAAGAATTCAGGCGAGATGAGCGTAGAGCGGATTACCCTGGACGGCACTTTGAAAATTGTTAGCCTTTGCCAGCGGCGTTAAGAAGCAAATTGCTAATACACAATAGACAATATCTAGCACATAGGTGACACATAGTGAAAGATGAGATTACCACAATACAACTCAGGAAGTCAGTTGTCAAAGCACTCAAAGAAATAAAGAAATATCCAAGAGAGACTTACAACGAAACTATACTGGAACTTATAAAGGATTCCCGAGAGACCAGGGAATTTGATACATTTGTCCAGAAGGCCCAGGAATCTAAAATGAAAGAGCTCTGGGGCGAAGGCGACTACAGAGGCTGGGAAAGTGCCTAGATCCGGAGACGTGATCATCACAAGGGTGAGGTTTGCGGACACAGAAGGATCGAAGATAAGACCTGCACTGGTCTTATTCGAGGACCTCGACAACGTCGTAATTGCCGGCATAACAACAAATTTGCGTATGAAAGGCATACCTTTGTCCAAGGTGGAGGGCGCCGCTCAGGAAAGCATAATCAAGCTGAATTATATTTTCACGATAACAAACGACGCCATACTCAAGACTGTTTTTCATCTGAGCAAGGAGAAGAAGCAAATGGTCCTCAGTGAGATTACCGGAAAGCTGCAAGATCTGGACTCCTGAAGAAAAGCATCTAAGGAAAGTCATGGACTGAGAATATTTGCTTTCCGCTCTGCCCCTCGCCCGGTATGCTCCGACCACATCGCTCTTGCTGGTATGATGCCCCGATCGTTGCAGGGAACCGGTGACCCTCGCCGCTCCTGCCGGATGCACAATCGACAGTGTATGTGAATCATGATGGGCATCAGGGCAGTATGGCATTGGCACGGAACCGTTTTGCTGAAGGCGAATTGGGGCGACGCGCCGAAATGCAAACTCTCAGCCGAAATGGACACTAATCCTCATCCGTAACATCGCCCTTGAAGCCTTTCGGCGTCACGATAACTTTGGTTCTCACGGGATACTTTGCCCTGGCACCTTTGTGGCTCAGCCTCTGGGCATGCCCTTCGAACATGTCTTTCGGTACGGCACCCTCGCACTGCTCTGTTGTTTCCATGTCAAGCAGCCTGCACGCCAGAGGCACAACATCCTTCAGCGAGATTGCGTGACTTCTGCCATATCCCTTCTTCAGCCCCGGCGCCGAAGCTGCGAATGCTGCAAAATTCGACGAAAACTCAGTTTCCGCGGTGGGAGGCTGCGAACCGTGATTCGCTCCTCCCGTCTTCCACACGATTCTCTTCTCCCCGAGGGAGACCACTTCGCTTCCGCTCCAGACATAACCTCTGTCGAAGACGAGAGCTATGTCACCTATACCCTTTCCCCACAGGCCCGCGACATCTGCCTCTTCTCTTCTCAGCACCGATGCAAAGGGCGAAAGACCGCTGTCCGGATCTCTGATAGAGAGGATGGCTGAACGGACCTCCTCCCTGAAGCTGTCGTACTCGGAGGGGTCGACAATGCCTTCAGGATCCCTTCCACTGACGTTGAGATAGACATGCGAGAGGTTTACAAACACTTTTGATGAATGCATGTCCACCCTGGGCACGCCATTGACCACGTCGATGTTTGTCCAACCCTTCTGCATGAAGAGATTGTAAAGGGATACTCTGTGGTGATTCGGTATATTCCCGTGATCCGAAACAACAATGAAAGCATCCTCATTGCCCCTGATTTCCATCAGTTTACCCACGAGTTCGTCCGCTAGCGCGTATCCCTCGCGGAGCATTTCAACCGCATGCTTCTCACTCTCTCCTCCGCTAAAGTCTCCGCCTGTTCTGTCGGCATAACCCAGAAATGAGTGCTGCAGCGTGTCCACATAATGCCAGTGGAGGAAGAAGAGCGATGCGCCTGTATGCCCGCCCATGAACTTGAAGCAGTTCGCTATCCAGCGGATCTTGTATCGTGCCTCATCGAGAAACGTCTCGCGGTCTATGAGGCCGGCAACATACAGTTTGCCCACGTCGTCATTAACATAGGGGCCGATGCCCGAATATAGATCCCGGCCAATGTCACCCGGAGAGCAGAAATCGGAATCCAGGTACATGCTGCTGCGGTAAATGCGCATGGAAACCCCCTCCTCATGCGTGCTGACGGGAAGGATCTTCCATCTGACGGTTGCGACACCATCCGCGCATTGGATGCGCAGCCAGTCGGTCCACATGCCCTGTTTCAGCTCGACTGTCCCGCTTCCGTGCTCCAGCAGTATGCGTCCGTCCGATTCCACCGGACTCTTTTTCAGGCGGAAAGTGTGATTGCCGTGATTGTTCCTGAACGCGACGTCGATTGAGACGCTGCCGTCCCGGCCCCACGGCTCCGTCCATTTCTCCCACTTTGATTCCCTTCCTTTATCGCCCAGCGGTATGTTGTAGACACAGGATGTGGCGAGACCGAAATAGTCCCTGTTAGGTCCGTAGAACCAGTCGACGTGGTAAATGCCCTCTCTGTCCGACGGGTAACCGATATAGTTGAGCAGGACAGATTTCCTGCCCTGTCTGAGTGCTGCCTCCCAGAGATATTCGGCCCTGCAGACTGTCGATGTCATGCATTCATCGAAATGGTCTTCCTCGAGGCTCTCCCCTGAGGAGTGCGAACCCCACAGGAAGACACCGTGAGTTCCGGAGGTCGAACCTGTTGAAATCGTTGCCCAGTTTGTTGGAGTGAAGACCGGAAGGCTGGAAATGGCCTTCGAATAAACTCCCTCTGAAATCAGTCTCTTCATGTTCGGCATGCTTCCCTCCGAAACAAAGCGATCCATAATTTTCGGCGACATGCCGTCGATTCCGACAAGAAACAGTTTTTTCCCGCTGTTCATATAAACCGGACCATTGAATTGACCATGTCTAATAAGATTTTCCGGTCATGGAGTGCGCAAGAATTATGCCGTCCTCCGCATACACGGACAGGGAAGGATAGAAGGACAGATGAAAAAAATGAAGGACTCCGCATTACATGAAAGCATCGGTCAGCTCTTCCAGATATCGCTGCCGCAAGACAGAAAATCCAGCTGGGCGGACCTGATTGAGGAGATAAGGCCGGGAAGCATTGTGATCCAGGGAGCAAATGTTTCCTGTGCGCGTGACATAAGGAAGTTTGTCAGCAGAGTTAACAGGATCTGCATGGATGCGGATATTCCGCAGAAGATGATGCCGCTGATCTGCATAACGCAGGAAGGGGGATGGATCAGCAGGGTCGATGACATTGCCAACAGTCCCGGCAACATGGCGCTGGGAGCATGCGGCGACATCGAATCTGCATATTCCTCATACAGGGCGATGTCAGAGGAGCTGCGCCTGTGCGGAATACATTGGAATCTGGCGCCTACGGTGGATGTCAACACCGAGCCGGCGAATCCGATTATCGGAGTAAGATCATTTGGAGACCATCCGGAGACTGTCTCGAAGCATACCGCTGCAGCAATACAGGGAATGAGGGATGCGGGTGTTCTCTCGTGCGCGAAACACTTTCCGGGGCATGGCGCAAGCTCAACCGACTCTCACCTCGTCCTGCCGTCTATAGGCAGGGGTATGAAGGAACTGGAGAAATACGATCTCCGGCCATACAGAACAGCAATAGAGGGCAAAGTGGACTCTATCATGATTTCACACATACATTTTCCGCGACTTGAGAACGGGACTGTTCCGCTCCCTGCTTCCCTGTCGGGAAAAGTCGTCACGAAGCTTTTGCGTGGTGTGATGGGCTACGACGGTCTCGTGCTGACCGATTCTCTATCGATGGCGGCGATAGCAGACAATTTCCCGATGGAGAAAGCGGCCGTAATGGCAATCGATGCCGGCGTTGATGTGCTTGAATGCGCTGTGCCTGACAGGTACCTTGAGCTCTACACAAGTCTGGTGGCATCCGTAAGATCGGGGCATATAAAACTGGGGAGAATTAGAGAGAGCCTGATGAGATTCGGAAGATTGAGGAGGATACTCGCCGGCGCAGAGAACGATGCCGTGCCCTGGTCGGCTGAAGTGAGAAGACGGGTGACCGGACGGGCGACGTTTTCTGCAATAACAGAGGTGAACAGAATGAACGGATTCCGCCTTCCGGCGGCATCGGATGGAAAAGTGCACAGTGTCTTTTTCAGCAGGAGCCGGCTCCTCGAAGAGAAACGGAATGCGGCTGGACAAGGCAGAGAGAGTCCTGCTTCAAGAGCGCTGATCGAGTGGGGATTGCGCCCTGGCATGAGCGTGCAGCTGCCCAGGAACATGACCGCAGAGAGAGTTGCGGAAGAGGCGGGACGCATTCTTTCGGCCGCCCGCGGAACGGACTCCGTAGTCGTATTCGCGAATGACGCGCTCGCCGGTCACGGCAGCAAAGATGTTCCTCCTCAGATGATGCTTGCGAAGAAGCTCGCATCCGGCCTGAAAGGCAGGGTGGCAGTGGTGGGCACCGGAACGCCGTACGAGGCGGCATTCATTCGGGAAATACCGTATGTCGCTGCATACAGCTACAGAAATGATGCGCTTCTCGCCGCCGTGGGCGTTCTGGCCGGTGCGCTGCGCGCAGGAGGGCGGCTGCCTGTAAATATCTGAAAGAGCGTCTGAAAATAAGTGTGATTCTGTGTGAATATCGGTTCCTGCGGGCGAACAAATAATGTAGCCGGGCGCAGTGACGGTTGTTCGAGAGCATGTCTGACTACAAAATATACTGGGGAGATCCGCACGGGCACTCGGGCTTCTCCGAATGCTACTGGAAGGACACTGATTTTCCTTCGTGCAGGCCGGAAATTTATTACAGGAACGCGAGACACAGCGCCGGTCTCGACTTTGCGACGCTCACCGATCATGACCTCAACATTACACAGGACGACTGGAACGGCATAGTCGCAGCTTCAAACGGGGCCAATGTTCCCGACGCCTTTGTCACGATTCCCGGATTTGAATGGACGTCCGCAAAGTACGGTCACCAGAATCTGTACTTTCTGGGGGATACGGGCCCGCTCATCAAATGCAGGCAGTCCGGGAAGGCGATCGGTCCGGATGAGAAGACGGCACTATGGGCTCCCTCTGAGCCGCAGGACTGGATGCCGCCATCGAAGCTGTGGCAGCTTCTGGAGGGGATGGAGGGTCGCGTCATAACGGTGCCGCATCATGTCGGTGTGAGTCAGATGCCGTACGACTGGAATTATCACAATCCCGCTTTTCAGCCGGTGACGGAGATCACGTCGTTGTGGGGAAATTTCGAATCGCCGGATACCGACATTGATCACGGCATTTCCGATGTCCTGCCGGACAGGTATGTCAGGGATGCGCTGAACAGAGGGTACAGGCTGGGCTTTGTCGGCGGCGGTGACAGCCACGACGGTCACCCCGGTGATGCCTATTTCGGACCGAGAAGGAAGAGAAATGTCATTGAGGGTCTCATTCTGGGCAGAAGCAGTGTGGGCAGAGACATAGCTGAGTTCATTTCAGACGAGACAGCAAACACAAGAGGACTGACCGCGGTGCTTGCCGAACGGCTCACGAGAGAAGATGTCTTCGGCGCAATCGCTGAACGGAGATGCTACGCTACCACCGGAGCGAGGATAGAGATATCATTCACTGTCAACGGAAAGCCCATGGGTTCGGAATTCACCATCAGAAGCGATGAGAAGGTGGAACTGGCGGTACATGTCAGGGGTACGGCAGGCATAAGCAGTGTCGAAGTTGTCAGGAACAACGGTTTCGCCGGGAAGTGGGAGCCCTCTTCGGAAAAATTTCACACAGTGTTCACGGACATTCCCGGACGCGGCGTTACATGGTATTATCTGAGAGTGCTGCAGAAGGACGGACACAGGGCATGGTCGTCTCCGGTATGGGTGACCAGGCCCGGCTTTCAGTGCCTTTTTGCACGTGTCGGCAGAGATGTCTGCGTAAGCAACACATCCTATCCTGTCGCGATTCCGCACAGTGTGCTGGTCTACTCCGCGCAGCCGCTGAAGCCCGGTGCCGCGATGGCAGGCGCCCGCAGAAGAGTTTTTCATGACGGTTACAACATTTGGACTACAATGACCGGAGAACTTGAAGCAATGATTGATATCATTGCATTGAGCACAAACGGGAAGAAGCTCTTCTCAGGATCCGCAGACTTTCACAATGCGGTACAGATGAGATTCAGAACGTTCGGTTTCAGAACTGTGAAGTACGGCGGCGATCTGTACGCCGCGCGAGGGCAGAGAGTCTCGTGGAGCTTTTCTTCTGAAGGGGAAATAAAGGGACTCTCTGTCCTGGTGAGGGCGCGGCAGCTCAGGACGCTTTCATTCAGCTTCCGCCCGGGAGGCGGCCGGGATGCCGTGAAGGTGCCCCTGCACTTCAACGGAGCTGGAAGTGACGGTGGGCTCACAGATTGCGTGCTTCTTGAGTATCACGGGGAATCGCTGATAGCAAGGAAGAGGCTTTCGTCGATACCCGGATTTGGAACTGCGCGCATCGCGACGCCGCGGAAGAGCGGACAGTACATACTCGCATACGCAGAGGGCGCGGAGAGTGAGCCGCTGAAATGGCCCGGAGA
>JAKABN010000063.1 GCA_021796895.1 Thermoplasmata archaeon
CTGAGCAGAGGACTGATAAGATGGCAGAAAGCAGGGTTTTCGTTATTGGCAGCTCCATATCGAAGTTCGGCAGAATTCAGGAGAGCGGCAGAGAGACACTTGCAAGAGTTTCGATGAACGCCGTAAAGGATGCGGGCATAGAGCCGCGCGACATAAAGTCGACATTCTATTCCAATGCATTCGGCATAACGGAGAAGCAGGCGCATGTAGGTCCGCTGATCAATACGGCACTGGGCATCCCCGGCGTTCCCTCTGTCACGATTGAAAGCGCCTGCTCCAGTTCGAGCGCCGCATTGCATGAGGCGTTCATGCACGTGGCAAGCGGCCATGACGACGTCTGCCTCGTGGCAGGAGCCGAAAGACTGAGTCACCTGGACACACTCTCGGCCACGACATACTTTGCGATGGGTTCGGATTTCGCGTTTGAGGCCGCGAATGGCGTGACGTTTCCAGGACTGTATGCAAACATGGCGATAGCGCATATGAAGAAGTACGGAACGACGCAGGAGATGATGGGCAGCGTGGCGCTGAAGAACCATGAGAATGCCACGAAAAATCCCATGGCACATTTTCAGAAGAAAATCTCAATGGAGGCTTACATGGAATCGGCCATAGTGGCCTACCCGTTCCACCTTTACGACTGCTGTCCCTTCTCCGACGGCGCATCCGCCGTGGTCATAGCATCGGAGAAGAAGGCAAAGGAGCTTAAGAGCGAGCTGGTTGAAATCGCGGCAAGCGAGCGGGGAGGAAGCGTTGCGACGCTGCAGGACAGACAGGACATCACATCCATCAGCGGCGCGGTGGATGCTGCTGGAAAGGCATTCAGGCGTGCAGGCATTGGACCGGGAGACGTGGATGTTGCAGAGGTTCATGACTGCTTCACCATAGCGGAAATCATAGCAACGGAAGACCTGGGGCTCTTCGGAAGGGGAGAAGGAGGCAGGGCCGTGCAGGAGGGTCAGACAGCCATAGGGGGTAAGGTTGCTGTCAACCCTTCGGGCGGGCTGAAAGCCAAGGGACATCCGGTCAGCGCGACGGGTGTGGCGCAGATACATGAACTTTATGAGCAGCTGACGGGCAGGGCGGAACACAGGCAGGTCAGCGGTGCGGAGACAGGACTTGCCCACAATGTCGGGGCAACGGGCGGCTCCTGCACTGTACACCTGATGAAGAGGGTCAGGTGAGACAGTGGCATACATAGGGCAGATGAATGCCGCAATAGAGGAAGGGAAGATGACCGGATTTTCCTGCGCGAAATGCGGCAGGAAGGGAATTACTTTTGCAGTCGCCTGTCAGACCTGCGGTTCTGCAGATCTGCAGCCATTCACTTTTTCCGGCAATGGCCGCATTCGTGCCTTTACTATACTCACCGTTCCTTCCGAACAGTTCGTGAACGATGCACCGTATACCTATGTAGTCGTGGACCTTGACGAGGGATGCGGCGTGTCGGGCTGGATGCCAGACATCAGATCGAAGAATGAAGTTGCAGTGGGTGACAGAGTGCGCTTCACCAGGAGCTACAGGAGGGGCATCGTGTTTGAAAAAATTATTGCCAAAGAGCATGGCAGTGACTCTTCTCCCGAAGCTGCAGATGCAGTATGATAATCCGGATGACACGAGCCTGCATATTTGGAATGGATATCTCATCATGCTGTTATATCACGCCGTTATTGTCACAGACGCGCATGGTAACAGACGGCACACGTTGCCTGTAAACGTTAATAGCCACCGTGGCAATTAGTCGTGACCGGTGGTGGAATATGCTCTTTGTGAAGAAAGTCGGAATCATAGGCGCGGGAACAATGGGATCGGCTATTGCCGAGGTCATGGCTTTTAACGGCATTGAAGTTGTCCTGAAGGATGTGTCCGAGGAACTGGTCCAGAAGGGAACGAAGAACATCGAGCGCATAATGTCAGGGCTTGTGGCGTATCAGGGAAAGAAGGCGACCGAGCAGATCAGAAAGATCGAGGAACTTGGCGTCACGCTGACCTCCGAACAGAGAACGAGCATAGAGGGAGCGCTCAGGCCGAAATACACGGATAAGGATATGCATGAGGTTATGGCGAGGATCAGGGGAACGACCGCCTATAGCGATCTGGGCAGCTGCGACCTGATTATCGAAGCCGCGTTCGAAAATCTGGATGTCAAGAAGAAGATTTTCCGTGAGATCGATGCGGCAGCACCGCAGCATGCAGTGCTTGCTTCAAACACATCCTCCATTTCTATCACTGCCATTGCATCCGCAACGGGCAGGAGAGGGAGAGTCATAGGCATGCACTTTTTCAATCCGCCGTACACGCTGCCGCTGATTGAAATAATTCCCGGACTCGAAACGTGGGAGAATACGACGGACGACATTATCGGTTTTCTTCAGGGCCTGCGCAATCACAGATACCCGATGATACCGATAAAGGTCAAAGAGTCTCCCGGATTCCTTGTGAACAGGCTTCTCGTCCCCATGCTCAACGAGGCGTGCTTCTGTCTTCAGGAGGGAATAGCATCGGCACGTGACATCGACACTGCCATGAAGACTGGTGCGGGACTGCCTATGGGTCCGCTCGAACTTGCGGACATGGTAGGCATCGACATATCTTACGACGTGTCGAAAGTGCTGTACGAAGAGTTCGGCGATTCCAAGTACAGACCTTCTCCACTGCTGAAGCAGATGGTGGAGGCAGGAAGACTTGGCAGGAAGACTGGAAAAGGCTTCTTCGAATATCTGAAGTGATGAACATGGAATTCAAGAATATCAGGTACAGGACAGAGGAAGGCGTTGCATCGATAACGCTCGACAGACCGCCGGCAAATGCACTGAGCACGGCCATGATTGAAGAGATAAGGAGTGCCGTGGAACTCGCCTCGTCTGACGGTTCCGGAGCACTGATAATAACGGGAGCAGGACAGTTCTTCGCCGCAGGAGCGGACGTGAAGGAGATGGCGCAGATCAGGGCCGGAGACATAGAGAATGTCGTGAGACAGGGACAGGAAACATTTCAGCGCATTGCGGAATGTCCGCTGCCGACGATAGCTGCTGTTAACGGCATGGCGATAGGCGGCGGAAACGAGCTTGCCATGTCTTGCGATTTTCGCGTCGCGGCAGACAGCGCAAGATTTGGCCAGCCCGAGGTAACTCTGGGACTCATACCGGCGTACGGCGGGACGCAGAGAATGGCAAGGCTCATAGGTGTCTCCAGGGCAAAGGAGCTCATACTCACGGGCAACATGATAAGCGCACAGGAGGCGCTCAGGATCGGACTGGTCAACAGGGTAGTGCCAGGCGGAGAGGAGATGCGCGCGGCCCGCGACATAGCGCGAACGATACTCCAGAGGGCGCCGCTTGCAGTAAAGGCTTCGAAGAGTGCCATAGACAGAGGCGCCGCACTGCCTCTCAGGGAAGGACTGGATCGGGAGAGGGAGGCGTTTATGAGGGTGGCAGGAAGCGAAGATCTCAGAGAGGGGATTGAAGCGTTCGTGGGTAAGAGACAGCCGAAGTTCAGGGGGAAGTGAAATGATCGACTTTTCATTCACCGATGAGCAGACGCTGCTCAGGCAGAACACCAGGGATTTTCTCGAAAGAGAGTTGAGACCCATTTCGGCCGAAATTGACAGGGATGCGAAGTTCCCTGCCGAGTTCATCAGAAAGATGGGCGAAATGGGATACATGGGCGTGCCGATACCGGAAGAGTACGGAGGAGCTGGTCTGGGAAAAGTGGGCTACTGCATACTTCTCGAGGAACTGGGACGTGTTGACGCATCCGTCAGCACAATACTCGGAGCGCACTGTTCACTGGGAAGCACACCGCTGCTGTACTTCGGAACCGAGGAGCAGAAGATGAGATACCTGGTTCCGGCCGCGAAGGGCAAGGCGCTGCATTCATTCAACCTGTCGGAACCCGGCGCAGGTTCTGACGCCGCTTCCCTCCAGACGACAGCGGTGAGAGACGGCAACGACTACATAATCAACGGAACAAAACTCTGGGCAACCAACGGCAAGGAAGCCGATGTCTACCTTGTCTTTGCTGCCACAGACAGGAGCCTCGGCGCGTTCGGTGGCATCACCGCATTCATAGTGGAGAGAAAGTTCGACGGACTGAAGCTGGGAACAGAAGAGGAAAAGATGGGCATCAGGGGGAGCAGCACCATGCAGCTCTTCTACGACAACGTGCGCGTGCCGCGTGAGAACGTGCTGGGCGAAGTGGGAAAGGGTTTTCTCATAGCGATGACCACACTGGACGTGGGCAGAATTTCTCTTGCGGCCGGATCCCTCGGCGCTTCCTCGAGAGCGATAGAGCTTGCCGTTGAGCACGCCAAAAGAAGGGTGCAGTTCGGCAAGCCCATAGCCGAGCAGCAGGCAATACAGTTCAAACTTGCGGATATGGGAATAAGGACGAGGATGCTGAAGTTCTTCCTTTACAACGTTGCGACGAGAGCAGAAAAGATGGGCACCAATCCTGCCGGATGGTCCAAGGCGGACAGGGAGGAGTTGACGCGCGATGCGGCGATACTGAAGACATTTGCATCAGAATCCGCGTCTTTCTGCGTGGATGAGAGCCTTCAGATACACGGCGGCACCGGCTTCATAAAGAGTTCGGAAATCGAGAGGATGTACAGGGACGCGCGCATATCCGAGATATATGAAGGAACGAACGAGATACAGCGGATGGTCATAGGAAGGGACATCGTCAAGCGCGGCTGGGAATGAGCGTCGCACGCTGACGGCCCGGCCCCGCGCCAGCATAAACGCGCTGCAGTGAATCTTATATGACTGCATCTCTCTCGGTCGATAAAGGATGTGCATGGAACGATGACGAAGACAACCAAGATACTGGCAATACTCTATAGTCCCGGTGCAACGATAGAATACCTGCTTCTGAAGAGGCCGGAAAATCGTGACGGGAGCTGGGCTCCAGTCACAGGCCATGTGGAGAAGGGGGAACAGCTTCTCGATGCGCTGGAGCGGGAGATCGCGGAGGAGACAGGTATAGAGGACACTTCATACACCATTGATCTGAGGGTGCCGTTCGGCTTCAGCAAGGGTGACGAGGAGATTGAGGAACATTCGTTCGGCGTGCAGGTGGGAACGAAGGAAGTGAAACTGTCCGCTGAGCATGACGAGTTTGCATGGCTGCCGTACGAAGAGGCGGCACGCCGCCTCAAATGGCAGGAGCAGAAGACGGCGCTTCGTATACTGAACGACATGGTAACATCCTCGTACGAGTGATTCCCCTGTGCCGGAAAGACGGCCAGCATGTGCCGTTTCTTGCCTTTTCGACCACAATATATAAATTATCAATCTTGATAGCGTGCTAACTGGCAGCTGTCGAGTCATGCTGGAAGAAAGTCTTGACTATTGAGAAACAGTGCTTGCACTGAACAGGTCTGACAATGAAAATTATACAGAGATACGCCCTGGGTATTCTGGTCTGCCTGGCGGCACTGACTGCATTCGGCGCGATCTTTCGCGCACCTGAGCCTGCTCTCGCCATTATTGTGGCTTCACTGGTGGCCGGAGCTGCGGCTTCTTCCAATATCAGAGCCGGGGCGGCGCTGTCAATGATTGCCATATTCATGATCACAGCCCTGTCGGCGCTGATTGCGATGGCCGGCCTCTACACGGCAGGGACGTTCTACGACTGGCCATTTGCCGCCACGGCCGGTATGTACGCGCCGTACTCCGGAACGCCCGCAGAGATCACGGCACTGGTTGAGGCGGTCGTCCTCAGTCTGGCCGGCGGTGCTGCGGGAAGCGGAATAAGCGCTGCGTTTCAGCATTTTCTGATAAAGAAGGTGGATGAGACCGCACAAACGCAGCCGGGTGAGCTGGACAGACTGAACAGGCGACTCGAAATGCTGAACAGAGAGAGGGGAAAACTGGAGGAGGAATTGAGAATATGTGAAATGATCGAACAGGGGGCAAAGACCCGAATAGCAAGAAATGAGATTACGCAGAGTGACTACGACTCGATTATCTACCGCAACGACAACTACAAACTGAAGCTCAGGACAAGAATGGAGAAGGTCTGCTCTGAAGTCCAGCAGGTCGAGGTTGACATAGATGCGAGAAACAGGGCAAAGGAGAGCGCCAGCCAGGAGAAGACGTCTCCCGGGTGAAACTCATCAACTCCGAGGTATTTTACATGCTGGGCAAATTAATCAGGACCAGGGCAGGGAGACGTATTGTCGTGACGCTGGTCGTCGCCATACTTGTCATAAGCGCAATCGCACTGTACATGAACAGACAGACGGGGCGCACACTGCCTTCGACCACACCGCCCGGAAGCGCAACCATCTCAGGTTATCCCCAGACAGTCAACCTGACGGCGAGTCAGGCACAACACTTCATGCTGACGTTCACCGTCCTTGAAAGGTATGTGTCCGGCGTAACACTGAGCATTGATACCGCATCGGATGTGACCAATGCAAGCGCTTATTTTGTCGCATCCGGCTCGAACTGGAACGCAGCCGATAACGGCAACGTGGTAAAATCGACTGCACTGAGCATGCAGGCAGGATTCAGCGATGCCAACATAACGCTGGTGGTAACCGGTCTGGGCAACGTTTCCGGCTGGATAGGCGTATACCAGAGTGCGCTGCTCGGCCAAGTTTCGCCGTCCTTCGTTAAGGTGAACGTGACTTCATACTACGCGGGCACGACGAACAGGGTGCCGAATGGCAAATCGTATGTGCGCCTGGACAATCTTCCGGCCACCATAACGGTACCATCCGGCGCAAAGGGCACGTTTCAGGTGAATTACACGGCACACAATATTCCCGGATCTGTTTCATGGGCAACGAACATGACATGGATTGATGTCAGCACTGCCGGCTCCTCCATCGCTCATGCCGATTATGTCGCACCCGTCGTGGCAACCAATACAACGTATGTTGCAAGCATATCGGTGTACTACAACAGCACAGTCGGAAACCAGTCGACGCTGCAGATCAACGTAGTCAATTCGAGCGGAGGCGTGCCACCGCAGGGGCATCCCGGATACATTGAGCTGGACAACCTTCCTGCCACCATAGCAGTGCCCATAAACAGCACGACCGCATTCGCCATCGAGTATACGACGGTGAATGTCACTCAACCGCTGAGCTGGAACGCCAGCATAAGCTGGATGCAGATCTCCACCGCAAACAGCACTGTGGCGCAGGCGGATATTTCACCTCCTGCGACACTGGATTACAACAGCACTGCGGGCGACTACGGCACGTTTGTGATAAACATATCAGTCAGATCTGCGGACAATGTTACCAACCACTCAACGCTTACGGTTACTGTCACCGGCTCCCCGCCCGGAAACCATACAGTGCCGGGAAACGGAAACTACTTTGCATACACGTATCAGAACATTTCTGTGAACAGCACGTTCAGGAACAGAGGATGTCTGATGTATGCCAATGTGACTGCAGAACTGATCGACGCATTCCTTGTGAACGGGACGACGATGACTAAGTCGTTCTATAATGCGACGATCGTGTTCAGAGTTGCAGTGGGCAACGTCAGCTCCGTGAACGACAGGCACGGCCATGACGATGGCCAGTGCGCGAGAGAGAGTGAGCATGAACATGAGCACAGCGATGACGGCAACGGCCCGGGTGCGATCACGGTGAAGATAAAACTGTGGCTGAATGTCAGCACCTCCGGAAACACCGTCACCAACGTGTCCATGGTCAAGATGTCGGTGCATGTCGATCATGGAAAGCACAAGGGCCAGTTTGAGCACGGGATCGCTGTCAAGCTGGTGGATATGCCCGAATTCCCGCTCACGGTGCTGTTCTATTCGACCGGACCGCCGGTTGACATGCTGACGCAGATTGAGGGTGCTCCGACATGAAAGGGTCTCCCCCCAAACCTCTTAACTTCTTTTATTTTCCTTCCCTGTTTTCTGAATAACTGTCCCTGGCCTTGCGCCGATAGGCATTAATCCAACCGATGCGATGCTGCCTCCGTGAATGTACGAATTGAATCGCTGGACATGCTGGCCGCAGTCGTTCTCATCTGCATAATACTCACGGGATATCTGTTCCTCACGCCAACGGCAGTAAGGCAGGATGTGAGCGCCACAGGCCTGGTCCAGAAGCCCGGCTCCTCAGTAACGTATTACCTGAACATAAGCGCCGCCGGAGGCTACCGCGAGATAACACTCAATATCGGTCATATCCTTTTCCACCATCCGTCCGGCTGGAGCTACTCTATGGCGCACAGCAGTTTCACGATCCAGAGCGGGGGAAACTACAGTGATGCGATAACTGTCAGCATCCCTTCCAATGCGTCCGTTGGAGACAGCTCAACACTCACATTCATCATCTATTCGGCCAGAAACCCGGGCTCATTTTCCCAGTCTTTCACATTCAATACTTCTGCCGCATCCAGCCCGTTCACGCAGGCAAACGGCGAGTCCCTGACAGTCAGCGTGCAGGGGCTGAACTTCATCCCATGGTTCGGCGTGATAGGACCGCTCAGCGCTGTTGTTGCCTGTGTCGGTGTCGGAACACTTGTGACATTTTATCCGAAGACACCACCGCGGCGATGAAGGGTCTACCGGCGGTTTACCGGGCGCGGGTCTGCGATTCAAACAGTATCGCGCCTATCACATGCGAGCAGAGCACGCCCCTGCCTGCCTTCAGGCTGCCCAGCGGGCACGTGCAGTTGAATGTGCCGTCGCTCATGAGGCGCACCTGGTAGCGCTGGTGTTCTCCGCTGACAAACAGGTAGACGCCTTTCTCCGTCTCCACGTCAAGTGTGATTCTGCCCGCGCCGAACAGCTCCGCTCCCTTTCTGTAAATGGATGAACGCATCTGCATTCCGGGCACTCCGGAAGCATATGTGCACAGTGCCGTATAATATCAGCGCACTCCGTTTTTCAGGATCAGCCTTTCTTCCTGAGTATCACGTAGCTCACGACCGCTGCTATCGCGATCATGGCGATTATGATAAGCAGTGTCGTCCTGTTCTGGAATAGCTGCAACAGACCGAGTCCCTGCACATTGACGTGTGTCGTCACGGTAAGCACATCTCCTGCGAGATCATGCACAGTGAGCTTGACCGTGAAATTGCCGCCTGAAGAGAAGACGAAATTGGCCGGATTTCCGCTCGCTGTCTTTCCTCCTGCGAAATTCCACAGATAGGAGTAACCTCCGGCGCCGCCGGCAACAGATGCGACGAACGTGGCGTTGTACGGAGCAACACCGGTCGCCGAGGGCGTCACGCTGATTGAGCCGGTCATGGGTCTGTAGACGCGCACCGTTTCAGACGCTACCGAATGACTGCTGTAGAAATCCGTGACGCTCAGTGTGACGGTGTAATTTCCCACTGCGGTGTAATTGACATAGAGATTTTTGCCGTTGAGAGTGAAGCTCCCGGACTGGTTGGTGTAACTCCACGAATATGAGAACGGGGCTCTTCCGCCGTAATTCGAACCGGTGAAGAGAATGTACAGCGGATAGCCTCCCCCAGTCCTGTTGGAAAGTATTTGTGCAACCAGCCGCGGATAGACGGTTACGCTTAACATCGCCTGCGCTGTGTAATTGTACGGCGAGGTTGTCGTGTTTCTATAAGCAGTTACGAGCACCGTGAAGTTGCCGCCGGAGACGTAGATGTGTTTCACGGACGGATTGGCTGTGGTCTGATAGCCGCCGTCCGCGAACGCGTATCTGTAATAGGTGCCCAGGAAAACGCCGGGACCGCCCGAAAGTGTTGTTGAGAGCGAAACTGTCAGATTTGCGTCCCCGTTATTCGGACCGCCTGACAGCGCTGAGCTGAGGGTATTGCCCGGATTGCTGTAGGCTGAGACATTGAAATAGGAAACCGAAACCTCCGAGACGTTGTCCCTCACTGTCAGCCTGATTGTGTAGTTTCCTGCATAGTCGATTTTGAGTATGTTCTGCTTGCTGTGACTGAACGGGGCGCCGAAACTCACAGCGCTGCCGGTTGAGTTCAGCGACCAGCTCACATTGTACGGGCCGAGGCCGCCGCTTATATCGGCATAAAGAGAAACATACAGCGGCGCGTCTCCCAGGGGCGGCGAACCGGTGGCTATTGCCTTGAGCGGTTTGGTTGGCTGCTTCGCCAGTATGAGCAAAAGATCATAAACAGATGGAGTCCCGGTGCCCGTGACCATATCATATCCTGCGCCCGCATAATAGTAGCCGTTGTAGCCGCGCGTTATGTCGTGAAACGCTACCGAGTAGTTCGAGCTGTTGAGTATCCTGTAAAATGACGGATTGGCGAGTCCCATCGAAGGTTCGCCTTTCATCGCCCTGAACTGATTCTCGAGCGACATGATACCACCCCATATGGGTGACCCGAAACTCGTTCCGCCCGCCTG
>JAKABN010000064.1 GCA_021796895.1 Thermoplasmata archaeon
CGGCGATGCAGCAGAAAGTGTGGAAGCAGTTACCCTCACACACAACGAATCCTCCACCGGTGTAATGAGCCCCCTGGACGGCATTGCATCCTACCTGAGAAAGACACCCGACGTTCTTCTCATGGTCGATGCGGTGACATCCGCCTTCGGCAACATAATAGACATGAATACCGTCAAACCCGATCTTCTGCTTTTCGGGACACAGAAGGCACTCGCACTTCCTCCGGGTCTCGCCATAGCGGTAGTGTCCGAGAGGCTGCTGGAAAGGGCGAGGACTGTAGCCAACAGGGGGAGGTATCTGGATCTCGTGGAAATAAAGGAGTTTGCGGACAGGGACCTGGTTCCCACCACACCGCCGATTTCGCTCATCTTCGCACTGGACTATCAGCTTGACAGGATAATACAGGAGGGGATGAAGAAGAGGGCTGACAGGCACAGGATGCTCGGCGAGATGGCCAGAAGATGGGCTTCCGAACGCATGGGCGTGTTTTCACAGGATGGATTCCATTCAAACACGATCACGTGCGTGAACAACACTTCAGGCATGGATTTCGGGCAGATCGATGATGGCCTCATGAAGCGCGGATATCAGATCGCGGAAGGTTACGGCAAGCTGAAGTCGGCGACTTTCAGGATAGGACACATGGGAGATCTGACCACGGACGAAATGGGTGGCATGCTTGATGCACTGAGCGAGGTGACGGGATGACCAGGATACTGATAACAGACGCCGTAGACGAAAAATATGTGAAGAAACTGCAGTCGATAGAAGGTTTCGAAGTCGATTTCAGGAACGGCATAACATCAGAACAGATCGGGGAAATCATTGCAAACTACGACTGCGTGATAGTCAGAAGCAGAACCAAGCTCACAGCGAAGCTCATAGGCCGTGCGGTAAACGCTAAGCTCATAGTGAGGGCCGGCGTGGGCACGGACAACATAGACATCGCCGCCGCAAGCGGCATGAAAATACCGGTTGCAAACACTCCCTGGGCAAACGTGGTGTCTGCTGCAGAGCTTGCTTTCACACTCATGCTCATGATCAGCAGGAGAGCCGGCCAGGCCAACGTGTCGACACACGAGGGCAAATGGGAAACGCTCAAATTCACAGGCACTGAGTTAAACGAGAAAGTACTTGGAATAATCGGCCTGGGACGCGTCGGAAGGGAGGTTGCCCGCAGGGCGCGGGCGTTCCAGATGACTGTGCTTGCGTGCGATCCGTTCATCGGGCAGGGAGTGGCGGACACCGTCGGCGCGAAGCTGGTTCCTATGGAAACGCTTCTGGCGGAAGCGGATATAATAAGTCTGCATGCATCCATGATGGCCGGAAATATCCATCTCATCGGAGCGAAGGAACTTTCGAAGATGAAGACAGGCTCGATTCTGGTAAACACGGCGAGGGGCGAGATGGTCGACACGGCCGCTCTTGTGGAAGCGGTAAAGGGTGGAAAGCTTGCCGGGGCAGGTTTGGATGTGTTCGAGGGCGAACCGGCGATAGACGGAGCGCTTTCACAGCTGCCTGCAGTCGTCATGACACCGCACATAGGAGCGCAGACACGGGAGGCACAGAACAGGGTGGGTAAAGAAGTCGTCGAAGTCGTCGAAGGATTCTTCAAAAGGAACGAGATGATCAATGTAGTGAACGAGAGCAGCGTGCGGCCGAACGGCGGTAAAACGCCGTGAATGCCCGGGTCAGGCAGCACTGCTCACGGCGTGCAGCTTCGGCCCGGTTGCTCGCAGACTGCTTCCCGATGCGCGAATATAAATAATTATTTAGCCCTGTTTTATATACAACGTTAAACATTTTGTGCCGGAGGAATAAGACCAATGACTGCAGATCAGCCTGCGGGCAGTGCTCCGTCAGGCGGGGGAGGACATTTGCCTCTGGAAAAGGAAGTAGCTTCCATAATAGAGACAGCCACACACACAACTGTCATAGTTGCACTGGTTCTGTTTGGTCTTCTGCTGGACTTCATCGCCGAGATAGTTTTCGTCGCCGCCGGAGGTTTCACGGGCGGTGCGGGAGGCGCGGGGTATCAGACTTCGCTTGTGCTCAGCGCATTCGGTAACTTCATCATACTGGCCGTTCTGTTCTCCGCAGGCATCATGAAGAAGGATGCGAGCGAATACGCGAGACTCGGCTACTTCCTCGCCGCTGGTCTGGTGTTCGTGGCCACAATGAGACTGATTTAGGGGCGTTACAAACCTTTTAGAGGTCAATTCGGTGCTTGCGCCCTCTTGCATGGGCAAATGCACCAGAGGGACCGGTCCGCGTGACATGCGAATATTTATATACATAAGAATGCTAAAAATTGTGCACGGTAGAATTACAATGATCTTTTCTTCATATCCGTACAGGGTGAAATTTTAAATGCCGGCCGCCAGGGGAAATTCGAGCAGGGAAAGGACGCTGACCGTGGATAACCTCAGCATGGCGATAAGGAACAGCATTGACAGGGACGACATGCCTGCTGAACAGGCACTGGCCATGGCACAGCACGTGATGAACTTCTTTGGTTACAGCGAACGGATTATTGACAACATGCTGGAGCCGGAAGACAGGGATGCATTCTATATGCTCGAGGACAGCGGAATACTCACTACGGAGAGAGAGGAGACAACGCTCTATGACGGGAGGGAGTGGCGTATCCACTACTGGCTCTTCCGTAAAGAGAGAATATGGGCGCTCATAAACGGCACCGAGATAGTTGAGCAGATAGCAGATGTGGACACTTCAATCTACGACAACGTCCCTGACGATGTCTGGGGCATGTCCAGACAGCTTCCGGTCAGGAAGTAATACACCGGCTGCCCTGAGTGCCTACCAATTCTGGGACCTCCGGCATAGGTATATATTCGCTGCAGGCTGAACTTCCGCCGCAGGATGGCATCGATGAGCGGGCAGAACAGCGCGGGCGGGACAGCTGGTACATCATTCCCCTACGTTCCAAGGACAGGGCAGATCAGAATAATGCATGGCGTGTTTGACGCCCTCACGACCGGAAGGCATCTCATAATGGAAAGCCCCACGGGCAGCGGCAAGACTGCAAGCGTTCTGTCGGCCGCGGTCGACAATATGGGGAACAGGAAGATACTCTACCTTACGAGAACTAATTCCCAGCAGCGTCAGGTCATGCGCGAGTTGCGCAGGATAAAACAGAAGAGAAACGTGCTGGGTATTGCCGTGCAGGGAAGAAACAACGGCTGCCTGCTGGCGCGACAGGACGACGAAATGCGTTCCGGCACAGCCGATGAACTCTCCGCATACTGCGGCTACCTGAAAGAGAGGACGAAATCGGAGCATGAAGGATGCCGCTACTATTACGGCCTGCTCGAAGCGGACGGGAACCGGCTGTTGAAATGGCTGAGAGAGGAGATGCCTGACGCAGAACAGGTGGCTGAGAGATGCATGGCCATGCAGATCTGTCCCTACGAAATGTCCAAATCGTTTCTCTCCGATGCCGATGTCGTCACGGCGCCATACATTTACTTCTTCGACCCTTTCATACGCAGGAGGCTGCTGGAATGGATGGGCGTCCAGACCGGACAGCTCATCATCATACTTGACGAGGCGCATAATCTGCCGGATTATCTTCGCGAGCTGGAGAGCGTCAGATTCGGCGTGAGGTCCGCCCAGGGCATGCGCAGCGAGGCCGAAGAATACGGAGATCCGGAGGTAATCTCCGGCGTCAGCATAAGGGATCTTTCCGAGATTGTGGAAAAGGCAATAAGGGTGATGTCCGGCGATTACGTTCTGGACGAGGATGGCCTCGTGCCGCCGGATGAGTTTGAAGCCAGGCTCATGGAGGAACTGGGTGTAAACTCCAGATCGTTTGCAAGCATAGCGGCCATCCTGTCCAGCCAGGGGGATGTTGTCAGGGACGCCAAGCTGAAGAAGGGAAGGCTTCCGCGCTCGTACATAAGGTCGCTTGGTGATTTCATCCGCTACTGGACAGAGGCGGAGCCGGGACACCATGTCAAACTTGTAAACGGCGGGGAGAATCCGTCGCTCGAGGTCTATTGTCTCGATCCGGCCATCGCCGCGGCGCCTCTCAACGATGCCCGTACAACGATTCACATGTCCGGAACGCTCGGTTCCCTCCAGGATTACAGAACGCTGCTTCAGCTTCCGGAGGACTCGATACTTCTTTCCACCCCTTCGGATTTTCCGGCAGAAAACAGGAAGATGGTCTATGTGGACGACGTGACCACGCGTCATGAAGTGATAACCAGGGACGCGGGCATGATAGCAGCGCTGGCAGACAGGATCGTGGATGTGTGCAACAGGGTGCAGAGGAACACTATCGTATTCGTCCCCTCGTACAGCCTCCTCGACTCGATGCTCGCGCTCAACCTGGAACGGCGCATCGAAGCGCAGACGCTTGTCGAAAGGAAAGAAATGAAACAGGCTGAACTGATGGATTGCGTCGAACGCTTCAAATCTGTCAGGGGCTCGGTCTTCTTTTCCGTGATCGGGGGAAGGATTGGAGAAGGACTCGATTTCCCCGACGAGAGCCTCGAGATGGTCGTAATCGTCGGTGTCCCTTATTCCAAGCCGACTGCAAAACAGCGTGCTCTCGTCAATTACTACGACATACTCTACGGAAAGGGATGGGAAATGGCCGTGAAAGGACCGGCGCTGAGGAAACTGATGCAGGCTGCGGGGAGGATGATCAGGAGCGACACGGACAGGGGAATTGCAGTCGTGCTGGACAAGAGACTTTCCCATTTTGCGGGAACAGGAGCCGAGAGGGTAGACGATGCCGCTGGCGCCGCCGCTGATTTTTTTGCTGGCGGGAACGCCGCTTACCGGAGCCGTGGAAGGCTCTTCTGAACTGAACAGAAACACGATAAAATTAACTAAGGGCTATCTGATGCCGGGGCATGGACGCGTTCTGGTCTGCCGCCCGTGCACTCTGGTTCTTCCTTCCGGCCATGCTGCCAAACACCAGCGCGGCCATCTTTGGCGGTGGAAGGCCCATCGACGGAGGGCGGATGCTGCGCGGCAACAGGCTCCTGGGTGACGGGAAGACGTGGAGGGGACTGTTCATAGGCATCTCCTCGGGCATCCTGCTCGGTTACGCAGAAAGCATTCTTTCGATTCCGCTGGGAGCACATCTGTCCACAGTCTACACGCCGTCGCCGGAAATACTGCCCGTTCTGTTTGCGCTTTCCGCAGGCTCGATGCTCGGTGACATCGGCGGTGCGTTCCTGAAGAGAAGGAAGGGTATGCCCAAGGGCGAGAAAGTGCCACTTCTGGACCAGTACGATTTTTCGGCAGGAGCATTCCTTCTTGCGCTGGCTGTCGCGCCGTCATACGTGCTGATGTATCTCATAAACGGATATGCGCCGCTCGGCTTCGCGTTCGTGCTCGCGATTATCTATCCGCTGCACAGACTCATCAACTACATTGGCTACAGAAGGGGACTCAAAAGCGTTCCTTGGTGATGCGGCGGATGTGCAGGCCGTTCACAAACCTTTACATAGAAACGGAGCATTGCTGCGAAGCTGGTGTATCGATTGGCTGAAAGACTGTTTGACAGACTGACGCACACTGGTGCTCTGATGTTCGGGGAATTCGAACTCACTTCAGGAAAGAAGAGTGGATACTACGTCGATATCAAGAAGGCGTACACCGACCCATCCGTGCTGCGCGCAATAGCGTCTGAAATGGCACGGCATGTTGCAGGCAGCAGGGTCGCCGGAATGGAGCTTGGAGCCATACCAATCGTGGTTGCAGTTGCGCTCGAAACGGGGAAACCGTTCTCGATGATAAGGAAGGAACAGCGGGAGCATGGAACGCGCAGCATGATCGAAGGAGCAATCTCTCCTGGCGAGGTCGTGGACGTCGTGGAGGATGTAAGCACGACCGGCGGCTCCATTCTCAAATCCGTCAACAGGATCAGAGAAGCCGGTGGAAGGGTTGAGAGGGCAATAGTTGTGGTTGACAGGGGTGAGGGAGCGGCAGAGGCACTTGAGAAAGAGGGAGTTGCACTCATTGCCATGGTCAATGCCGGCATGCTCGCAAAGGGTCGCAGCGGTTGAGCATTCATCTTTTCAGTGATGCGGAAAAGGTAACGGGATGAAGCCGATCGGAGAAGCAGGTAGAGGCTAGGTTAATACCGAATACTATATATATAGATTTCAGTTAGCACTAGTATACGGACGAGATGCGAGATGCCTGCTTTTAATATTCTAAATCATGAGATGGTTCCCGAACATCGTCTGCTCGGTGACAAGGAAGTCGAAAAAATTCTGAAAAAAATCGGCATCACCAGAGAGCAGCTGCCGAAGATTAAGCTGTCCGACCCTGCGATAAGGGTACTGGAGGCAACTTCGGCACACAAGGAGGGGATCAGGGAAGGCATGATTGTCGAGATCAAGAGGAAGAGCAAGACCGCAGATCAGTTCACAGCATACAGGCTGATTACGAGATAAATCGCGAGACAAACGGATGTTTCAAACTCAATTCATGGGAGTGTGTTTTGATTGAAGGAACTTGTAGTATCTTATTTCAGAGAGAGAAGTATAGTAAACCACCACATTGCGTCATTCAATGATTTTCTGAGCAGCTACAGCAATGCGAACAGCAGGATGCAGCGCATAGTGGACAACGCCAGGGTGAGTCCAGAGGATACGGAGAGGGGAGTCATCAGGCTGGATCCTGAAAAAACGGACGGAAAGATAATAGAGATACGCATAGGCAGAAGGAGGGATGACAAGAGCGGCCTCATAGATCCTATGGCGAAACCCACTATCTCAGTGGGGAAGCCGGTCGTGCGTGAGGCAAACGGTGCGAGCCATGAGCTCAAGCCGATGGAGGCGCGTCTCAGGAATCTGAACTACCAGGCGCCCATTTCCCTTAAGTTCACAGTCGTGGAGGACGGCATCGAACGCGAGGCCGAAACCGTGCACATAGGCGACTTGCCTATCATGATCAAGAGCAGTTCCTGCAACCTGACAAAGGAGAACATACTCGAAGAGGGAAGCGAGCGCGATCTCACGCCGCAGGAGCATTTCGCAAGACTCCAGCAGGAAGGAGAGGATCCGATGGATCCGGGCGGCTATTTCATCGTCGGCGGAACGGAAAGAGTGCTCATTACTCTCGAGGACCTCGCACCGAACAGGATACTCGTTGAATACAACGAACGGTACGGCACCAAGATACAGGTTGCGAAGGTATTCTCGCAGAAGGAGGGGTACAGGGCCCTGACGGTCGTCGAAAAGAAGAAGGACGGCATACTGATGGTAACCGTGCCTGCCGCATCCGGGCAGATCCCGCTAATAATTCTCATGAAGGCGCTGGGCATGGAGAGCGACAATGAAATTTTCGAATCCATTGTCAGCGATCCGAGGATGGAGGAGATTGTCTATGCAAACATAGAGGATGCGCAGGACAAGAAAAACTATCCCCCGAACGGCATTTACACAAAGGATGATGCGCTCGGCTACCTCGAAAAGAAATTCGCGACCGGGCAGGCCAAGGAGTTCAGGGTCAAGAAGATTGAATCAATCATAGACAGATCGCTGCTCCCGCACCTGGGCGACATCCAGGATGACAGGATGAAGAAGGCCGTCTTTCTTGGCAGGGTAGCGAGGAATGTTCTCGAACTCTCTATAGGTGTGAGAAGGGAGGATGACAAGGACCATTATGCGAACAAGAGACTCAAGCTTGCCGGAGACCTTATGGAAGACCTGTTCAGGGTGGCGTTCACCAACCTTATCAAGGATCTGAAGTACCAGCTCGAGAGGAGCGTCTCAAGGAAGAAGGAGATAAAGATACAGAGTGCGATAAGACCAGATCTGCTCACGCACAGGCTGCTCCACGCACTGGCAACGGGAAACTGGGTGGGAGGCAGGGCCGGTGTGAGCCAGCTGCTCGACAGGACATCCAACATGAGCACTGCCAGCCATTTGAGGAGGGTAACGAGTCCGCTCACAAGGAGTCAGCCGCATTTCGAGGCACGCGATCTTCATCCGACGCAATGGGGGCGTCTCTGCCCCAATGAAACGCCGGAAGGACAGAACTGCGGCCTGGTTAAGAATGCGGCACTGATTGTCGATGTTTCCGAAGGAATACCGGAAGTCGAGGTTGTCATGCAGCTCAAGGAGCTTGGCGTCAGAGAGGCAAAGTTTTCTGAAATGATGCAGCAGACGAGGGTGTATGTCAACGGCGATCTGATCGGCGTCGTGAAAGACGGCGAAAAGCTGGTAAACGAAATAAGGGAGAGAAGGAGATCGGGCAAGATATACGGACAGCATTCGCATGAACTAAATGTTCATTTTGACAGAATCACCAAGGATGTTTACGTCAACTGCGATGAGGGAAGGCTGAGAAGACCGCTCATCGTTCTGAAGAACGGCGCGACCGGACTCAACAGGCAGGCACTGCAGGAGGTCGGGGAGGGCAAGAGGAGCTGGGGAGAACTCGTCCGGGGAGGCATCGTCGAATGGATTGACGCAGAGGAGGAGGATGACAGCTACATATGCGTCGAACCGTACGCTGTTCCGCCCAGATGCCCGCTCTGTTCCGCATTCATCTCCAGGGGTGACGTGAAATGGACGAACATGGAACGGCAGGAGTCTCATGCAGCGCTTGAGTGCAGATTCTGCAACGGCACGTTCGAAACAGAGAGCCTGATCAGACCGGAACACACGCACCTCGAAGCAGACCCGATGGTCGTTCTGGGAGTCTGTGCGGGTCTCGTACCCTATCCGGAGCACAATCCATCACCACGTGTAACAATGGGTGCGGGAATGGCAAAGCAGTCCCTTGGACTCGGCGCGTCCAACTACAGGCTCAGGCCGGATACTAGAGGACATCTGCTGCACTATCCGCAGAAACCGCTCGTCCAGACCACGCAGATGAGCTTCACAGGCTTCAACGACAGGCCCGCGGGACAGAACTTCGTCGTTGCGATAATATCGCATTATGGTTACAACATGCAGGATGCCATCATAATGAACAGGGGTTCGATAGAGAGGGGCCTCGGCAGATCCACTTTCCTGAGGAGCTACAGGGCGGAAGAGAGGCGCTACCCCGGAGGACAGGAAGATCACTTTGAGATACCGAGCCCGGACGTCCGCGGCGCAAGAGCGGATATAGCATACAGCAACCTTGGCGAGGATGGACTGATATCGCCGGAGACCCGCGTAAACGGAGGGGATGTGCTCATAGGCAAGACTTCTCCACCGCGTTTCCTGGAAGAGGAGACGGACTTCCTCACGCCGCAGAAGAGGAGGGAAACATCCATTACCGTCAGGTCAGGTGAGTCGGGCTATGTCGACGGCGTCATACTCACCGAATCGGAGAATGGCTCCAGACTCGTCAGGGTCAAGGTCAGGGACGAACGCATTCCGGAACTCGGAGACAAATTCGCATCCAGACACGGCCAGAAAGGCGTAGTAGGACTGCTCGTTCCGCAGGAATCGATGCCGTTCACATGCGACGGCGTCGTTCCCGATCTGATGATCAATCCGCACAGCATACCGTCGAGAATGACAGTGGCGCACGTGCTCGAGATGGTCGGCGGGAAGGTGGCCTCCCTGTCGGGCAGGCTCGTGGACGGCACAGCCTTCTCTGGAGAGAAGGAAGATGCATTGAGGCATGAGCTGAGCAGCCTTGGCTTCAGGAACAACGGCAAGGAGGTCATGTACGACGGCACGACCGGCAGGATGATCCAGGCGGAGATATTCGTTGGTGTCATATATTACCAGAAACTGCACCACATGGTTTCCGGCAAGCTGCATGTGAGGAGCAGAGGACCAGTCCAGATACTCACCAGGCAGCCAACCGAGGGGCGTTCCAGGCAGGGTGGTCTCAGGTTCGGCGAAATGGAGAGAGACACGCTGATAGCGCACGGCGCCGCGATGGTTATCAAGGACAGGCTACTCGACGAATCGGACGGCACGTACCAGTATGTATGCGGCAACCAGGAGTGCGGCCACATAGCGTACCAGGACAGGAGAGGCGTGGTGCGCTGTCCGGCGTGCGGCAACACGACGAACATACACCTGATACAGACGAGTTATGCATTCCTTCTGCTCATGTATGAACTGATGTCGCTTGGCGTTGTAATGCGCCTTCAACTGGAGGACCTTAAATGATTGCAAGGGGAGTTTCCAAGAGAATTTCGTCGATCAGGTTTGCGCTGCTTTCGCCTGACGAGATAAGAAAGATGTCCGCAGTCAAGATCATCACTGCGGACACTTACGACGACGACGGCTTTCCGATAGACAT
>JAKABN010000065.1 GCA_021796895.1 Thermoplasmata archaeon
GCTTACAGAGGGCGCGGGAAATGGAAAAGCTGCGCAAACATGAATTGTCCTTCGAAATCCAGGAAGGATAAATGAAATGTACGCGGGCCCACAGTTTCAAAATTCGACCAGTGTATAGCAAAGTTCATATATTGTGCCAGTTACAGTATGATACTGAAGGGAGGGATGGGCAAGATGTTTTCACCAATCCCTTCCCGGGTGAGGTTTCCCCCACCTCACCCATTAAATTAACCGTATCAGGGTGTTGTCTTCGGTTTAAGCTCGTTCTGTATCTGCTTCAGTTCGTAAGAGCTGCTGGATTTCTGCATATATTCGGCGATCTCGTTCCTTACGGTGTAGGGGTGCTTGATGCCGAAGAAGCACTCGCTCGGTTTCGCTCTCGGTACATCTATGCCTTTAACTGATACGGTGCCGTTGATTCCACCGCGGCCCGAGTAGTTCGCCCCCATACCAAGGCCCGCGGATGTAATCGGTATGATGCTTCCGAACGAAAATATCCTGCCTAGAACAGAAACAGTGACGTCTATGTCAACGAGATTCTCGTATCTGGTATAGACTTCATTGTATGTCAGGAATTTTCTAATCATTGCTATCCTGAAATTGGTTATGTAATATCTGTAGGATTTTCTGTAGAAATCGGCAATCAGAATTGCAGCCAGGCCGGCAAAGAATGTTATGGTTGCGAGGAAAGCGCCCGTGACGGCACGCAAAGCACCAAACGTTCTCAGAATGAATATTGAACCGATTGAGAGCAGGAGGAATGCTGCGAAAGTCAGCCACTGTCTGTGGCTCCTGGTAAGAAACAGAGAGAGCACGCCGAGCAGCAGGGTCGCAGTAACCCATGGGATTGCATATGTCCCTGCAGTCACGGAACCGAAAATAGCCGTTGAGCCGGACGCCAGCGATGAAAAGAATCCTTCACCGCTGGTCTTCCATGCTGCCGTCTGCGTTACAGCAAAGAAGATCGCGGCCCACAGTACCATTGTTATGCCCACGAGATATATCTTAATGAACGAAAGCCTGCTCGGGTGCAATTTCTTTATGAGCTTTTCATCAGGGAACAGTTGAACATTCATTCGAATCCCTTCATTCTGAGTATTTCAACCCTATGCTGCCCGGTGTGGGTAAATTCTGCGGATTATTTAAGTCATCGCACCATGGTGTTCACTCACGATTATCGTTCATTTCCCTCGTGCTCTTTCCTCTTCCACCCAGTGAACTGGCAACCGTCCGACCGGTTCTGTTCCTTCCTTTGAGTGCAATCCGTGTACGAAAACAGTGTATCGCGCCGGAATCAGATATCCTCTGCTCTTCTCTTCGCCTCCCTGTCTGAGGCTGAACCGTACTCTGCAAGAAGCAGCAGTGATGTCCTCTGCAGTTTTCTCCGCAGTTCGTCGCTCATCCTGACGTGGTTCCATTCGAATGTCGTTTTTCCCTTCCAGTCGATGAATTCGATCCTCCTGGTTCCGGCGATCCACGACAAAGGACCGCTTCTTATGACCCTTATGTGGCGCACTGAGCTCAGATTGACTTTCTTCTTAATGATCAGCAGAGTGAAGCTGCACAACTGAAGAGATTCGGCATCGAGCATGAAGAAAGTGAAACGCCACAGGATCAGCGGGAGGAGAGAGAGCACAAACACTGTTAGCATCTCCAAGTAATAGGCCGTCTGAGGCAAGCGTGGAAACAGCGACAGCAGAAGCGGACCAGTAAAACGGAATTGAATGCCCGCAATCAGCGAAAGCAGCACGCTGATTGATAAATACGGCAAGACCGAAGGTCTTGCCACGATATTCATCCTGAACGACATCACGCATCATCCTCTTCTCTTTCTGTTTCGACTGCAAAGCGGGAATCGGTCCTGTTTCTTGACGCCTGAATGAGTCTTCCTGCGAGCAGACCGCAGTTGAACGACAGCATTGTGAGAGAAGTTGTCGATCCGTTGGTGACAAAATCATCAAGATGTGTTCTGGTTTCCCATGTGGAAATATCACTCTTGTGATCACGATCATCAATTGCCGCCGAGAGAGATATGGAAATCATTTCTATTTCCGGCCTGTAACTCCTCTTTTCCATTTCGCCAATCATCTCAGAGGCGAGCCTCGTGACCGTTGCGTCGTCTGCCTCAGCATTGCTTTCCGATCTCATCGGTCCGAAAGCCGAAAGCGTCGGGGCAGAGAACTTCTGTCCTGCTCCTTTTATCTCATTAGCCACGCTTGTTATGCGCTCCATTGTTTCCTTCTCGCCTTTGAGCCAGCCGGACCAGAATGCTATCTCTACGAGAGTGGCAGGCTCGTCACCGTTGAATCCGTCGGCTATGCGCGCTACAGGACCATCGTCACGCTCAAGATTTTTTCTCACCTGATCTGCCCACCAGCTGCCTGAAAGCCCTGCGCTCGACAGTATTGATATGGCTTCGGCAAGCTCTGCCCTGACTTCGCCCAGCCACAGCCGCATTATTGTTACAAAATTGTCGATGGACCCTGCCCGGTTTTGCGGACGGTGTCTCACTGCCATCAATATGCCTCCGCGAGCATCGCTTCTATTCTATCCAGCTTCCTGTCTGCCAGCGAGCAGAGGAACTGAAAAGTGTTGCGTCCCACAGGCGCTTCAGAGTTGCACAGATCGAATTCATCGCTGCTCGACTCTATCTCAAGCTTCACCTTCCTTCCCGCAGCAATCATCACACATCTGCTCTTCCTGGCGTCGCGTGGCGTGAAACTGTTGACGAAATCTTTCTCATCTGGCATGAGCCGGTAGTCTTCCGGCAGCGCCGATGTGCCATCTTCATGCCGAAAGATGAAGCAGGAATCCGTGTTGTTCAGTATGCCGTCGGCGAAGGAGCTGCCGGTAATATCTGAAACGTTCTGTGTCAGCAGCATCACCGCGAGATTGTAATGTCTCGAATGGCGCATCGCCTGTGACAGAGTGGAACGCAGCCTATCGTCGTCGCTGAATCTCCACGCCTCGTCTATGATAATCGTCTTCCTGCCGTCTTCATACTTGCAAGTCTCAAACACGGTCTCCAGCAGGAACCGGGCGACCGCCGTTTTCAGCTCTGAGTCAATGAGGGAATAGTCGAAGACAGTAACGCCTCCCTTTGCAGGTTTCGGAGTTTCACCCGAAAGTATGAATGAAAGATCGCCTGATACGACTCTCTTTAGCCTGCTTGAAATATCGGCAGATCTGTCTTCGGTCAGCTTGTCGCTGACAGCAGAAAGTGTCTGTGCTATGCTTGCTCCAGGATTAAGCGAAGCATGTCTGAAGAACAGATCCCTGACAGTTACAGTATCCTGCCCGCTCAGTTGTACGGCGCTGCATATGAGTTCGAATGCTCCGTTTACGATTACCGTGGAATGTGATACTGGAACGTTTCCGGTTCCGAGTCCCTCGGTTGCCACCGAGCGGTGAACGCCACGGAGGAACAGAGCAATCTGCACGAATTCTCCGAGCGGATCCAGTATGAAGTAGCTGCTCCCTGGGTTTGAAGCCTCTCTCAGTATCATCAGTTTCGCGAAGTAACTCTTGCCGCTGCCGCTCTTTCCCATAATGATTGTATTGAAATTTGCTCCGCCGAATCTGTTCAGTATCACCTGCGATCCGTCTGCCGTGTCTGTGCCGAGCAGTGTGCCCGATTGCTGTATTAACGGGGTCTGTGTGAATGGCATGAATGCCAGCAGCGAATGTTCGGTTATGCTCACAACGAAGGGGAAACGCGGCGGAGTATTCGCGCTGAACATTTCAGCCAGTCTGCGCTGAATGTATCGCCCGGAATACACACCTACACCGGTAGCCCTGAGTTCAGCCTCGAGTGCCTTCATTCTGGTCTCCGTCTCCTCAACACTGAAGCCTGTTATGGATAGAACGGCGGATACATCGATCAGAGATGCATCGTCGGAGGCCACCGCATTCCTCAAGTCCGTGACTCTTGAATGGATGTCTGTGAGAGATCCAGTCTGTTTTCCTGTCTCGAGTCTGTATGTCAGTTCCGCACCGTATCTCGTTGCTGCTCTGTCCAGACGTGAAATAGAGTTCTCCCTGGAAACTCTGCATACTGAAACAGATGCGGCCGAGTATGGGAATCTCTGCATAATTGACTGCAGGAAATCGTCTGGCAGGTTGTATGGTATGCTCCTGATCGCAATGAACGACCAGTATGCTCCTCCCTTTCTAAGCCAGCGCGGACCGATCCTCGACATGTGCCTGCGAACTCTGACTCTGCCGCCGCTTCCCGCGAAGGATGACATGTCAGTTACACCCCGCTGCCGGTGCTGTGATTTTCGTATGGTCATTCGCTCCGTCCCCAATCAACCTGGATTTCTCAGACAGAAGCGCTATGTAGAATCGCTGTTCCTCAGCGGTCACCGTGGCCATGAATTTTCTGCCTGTACTCATATCCGGCAAACCATGAGATTTAAGGGAATTGCCACCTGATGCGAAACCCGAATCATGATATGCTGCCGGAAGCGAGGTGAATTTAAGCGTGCTCCCCGGTGTTGAACACGCTCCAACGAACGCAGAGGCGAAGCGCTCCTTTTCCCTCTGGCCCGCGGAAATGAAATTTATCTCTTCCATCATGAATGAGACAAATCCATTATGCTGTTCACGAACCGCCTTCCCGGTTTGCGTGCGGCCTGCATGGAATCTTTCTGCTGCAATGTACAGCAGGAAATCCATGAACATCCTTCCTGCATCCGGACGGAATCTCCTTATGCTGATTATCAGCAGGCCGGACAGTACGAACGGCAGCATGATTGCATAGCGCAATCCTGCACTCGATTGAGCCGCTGAAAAACCGGTCGCTGTGGCAATGGAGAATATGAGTATGTCTGCAGGAACGAGCGGTCCTATTATGCCAGGTTCATAGGACAGGTCGGGAGCTACGCTGTTGCCTTCATTCATATTTTTTCACCTTCCCGGCATAAATTTTGTGATGCTCTGTGTGATTCGCGGGCATTTTTTCGCTTCCTGGGGATGGTTGCGATAACTTCCGGCTGATTCCTGCATTAAAATTCGAGGACAGGTGCCGATATCCGGTGTGAGGTACGACACCATTGGCAGTCTGTTTCGATGCGGCTCCGGCGGCCCTGATCATCCGACCCGAAGTGAACTTCGAAGCAGAACTGCTTTTCCTGTTCAGGCCCGGAATGGATTTGAATGAGGGCGATATCATGCCTGTAACATGCCCGGCTGCACCCGCACTGGCTGCCATTAGCCCTACAACGACTGCAGAGACGGAGGGGAGGCCCACAAACTGCAGCATTTTGGATCCGCCGGGTGAAATCATGATTGGAATCATGAGCGGCATGAGGTATGTGCCTGCAATTATCAGCGGTGTGACCTGCAGAGAGTGAATCGTGGAGTACGAAGCGGAAATGCCGATTCTGAGCGCGACCGCGACGAAGAAAGGGAGGAAAGACATTTCCAGCAGCAGAGTAATCATCTTCTCAGCGAAGGATCTCGTCCACTCCAGAGAATAGCAGAGGCAGAGCAGGGGCATCAGCGAGGCAAGGAAAAATACCATGAGCACCCTCACCACCAGCATCAGATACAGGAGCGCGACAACAACGGAGAGTATAATCAGAGTAAACAGACTGTATCCGCCCAGTTGCTCCGTCACCATGGATGAATAAGATGCGATCTGTGAATACGGCACGATAGCCGATGTCATCGCGTCGTTCACATCAAGCAGGAGCTGGCTGATGTACAGGGTGAATGGCATCAGCACAAGCGTTATAGACAGATTGGTCAGAGATCCGGCAGTGCCGCGAAAGTGCCCCAGCGCCCGTCCGGTGAGGTATGAATAGGCTATCATAATCAGAAACAGAGACGAGACTGCGTACGAGACGACGAGCACCGCATACCATGTGTCATAAACACCGCCGCTGAACAGAGAAGTGCTTGTGGTGAGAGCCGGCACAATCGCCTTCAGCAGTGCATTCAGTGCGTCTCTCAGCATTGATGTCAGCGGTCCGGTGAAGAGGGAAGATATCGACATGAGTATCGTCTACCTGACCAGCCGGCGTCTGAGCACGCTGATTACTCTGCCTGTGTAAAGTGCCAGAAAAATGCCCGTGAATGATACTATTCCGGCAGACATCGGTGTTACGTCCATTTTTCACGCCACCAGCGATTGTGCAAGCTGGACAAGATAGGATGAAGCAAACAGCAGGAATATGCCGAAAGTCACGTCCGTGAAGTACTTCCTCGCCTTGTACCTCTGCTCAGGGTTACCATTGCTGAGCATCCACATGTATGCCGTGATGACGTAACCGATTGCCGCGACCACAGTCCCAAGCGCAATAAGAAGATTTCTCACATTCGTGAGAGTGTCGACGAGTTCCTGCTGCGGTGATGTCGCCGCGGCTGCGATGCCTGCCTGAGAAATCAGCGGCACGAATATGAGGCACACGATCAGTATTCTCCTCCACACGATTGTTCTGTGTTTCTGTTTCGTGGTTTGCATTCTGTCACCTGTGCCTGTGTACGTTTATTGTCATATTTAAATATTCTCAAATATATTTTATATAATCAATAATTAAGTTTGCATCGGACATTACAGCAAACCGTATGGTTTGCTATCTCGCGCTTTGCAGCGCGCAGATGAGCCCTGCTTCGAAACCGCGCTGGAATTCGCTCAATCTTTCCGGCTGAATGCTCCAGAGCTTCAGGAGCTCAGCCCTTATTTTTTCGGCGATCTGCGGCTCGCGACTATTGTATCTCTGTGCCTTCAGAACTGTGTTGACAACATCGCTTATGCTCACTCGTATCCTGTTCTGTCTGTCTTCCATTTCGACCTTCAGGCGTATCAGCACTGACCACGCAGGGCCGTCGAAATCGACCAGGCGCCTATATTTGCTGTTCATGACAGGCTCAGAGGTCGGACAGGCAATCTTCGAAACGCCGTCAGAGGCACATTCCTGTTCCATGCCTCAAAGAGTTTCACCAGCGAATATTAAGGAAACTGTTACATGTAGCCTCGTAACATGACGTAGTCAGTACGTGGTGGCAACTGTCAGTGCCTGCAGCGGTAATATACTAATATAGAGAGAGGCAGTATACGGTCGCTCCGGGTGTAAGCCATGAGGTGCAAAGATTGCAGGAAGTGGTATGGTGCAGAAGATGACGGTTTTGGCCCCTGCAGCATAAAGAATTCGAGGGGAGACGGCAGGTACATAACATTCGCGATGCACAAATGCGACGAAATTTATGCGGACTTGGAGGACGCTGAGCAGGAGCTGCCGGGCAGTCAGTGACTGCATGCACATGTTGAGTAGCTGCATCGGGATGTTTCACAATGGGCACAGTTTTCAGGCGCTTTGAAGCCGCAGATTTTGACTTTGCAATCACTCTTACTGAAAAAGAGAAGTGGTACCTGACACCATATGATCTCGCGTTTTACGTCACTGAAGGTCAGGGTACCGGGCTGGTAGCCGTCGAGGACGGTGTCCCCGTCGGATTTGCAACGGCCGCCATCTATGGGCGATCAGCATGGATAGGCAATGTTATTGTCGAACAATCCGGCAGGAACAGGGGTCTTGGAAGAAAGCTGGTTGAAGCGCACATGCAGGCGATGAAGGCATCCGGTGTCGATACATTTCTTTTATACGCATATGATCGCAGCAAACCGCTGTATGAGCGGCTGGGTTTCCTGTTCGATGCAGTTCTCTGGGAGGTGGCTGTCACAGGCATAAAAGAGGCGAGCGGTACAGGTATATCTCACGGCTATGACACGGCTATCGAGGAGTCAGACATGTCTTATTTCCCCTGCTCGAGAAAGAATGTTCTGAGACGATCCTCCGGAAGAAAGGACTCGTATGTTGTGACTCACAGGGATACTGCTGGCAATCTGGATGGTTATCTTTTCGCTTCTCATGTCGACAGCGAATACGGCAGCGAAGTCGCACCCTTCGTATGCAGGAGGCAGGATGCACACTCACTGATAAGCGCATCGGCCAGGGCCGGCGACATAATTCATCTGTATGTCCCACAACATAACATCGAAGCAATAGAGCGGCTTGAGGTGCCATTCCAGCGTGTAAGGATGATACACAGGGGTTATCTGGGCTCGCCAGCATGCCTTCCGTATCTCGGACCAGAAGTCCTGTCGGCCGGCTTTCTTGATACTGGATGAAACCGGCATGAAACTGTGCGCGGAGTGAGAGTTCCGGCAAGCATTGCTTTCCGCTGTGCCTGTTTGTGAATATTCTCGTCCGCCAGAACCCCCGTGTCCCCCGCCCAGTCTCCCTCTCCATCCTCTGCAGCAGGACATGAAGGGGACGGGCGACGGGTCTGAATGAAGAGGGGGGAATTGTGAACTGCGGTACCTGGTCCTGTACGAATCTTTAATATTGGGTAATAATAGTCGAAGTAAGGGAAGTAACGGTTTGACTGTAAGGATATATAATACACTGACGCAGAAGGAAGATGAGGTCAGAGGGAGAGGACTCAATCCCAGAAACATCAACATGTATGTCTGCGGACCGACGGTGTATGATTCCCCGCACATCGGGCACGCCAGGAGCTATATTTTCTTTGACACGCTCAAGAGAACTCTCATTCTGGACGGTTACAGTGTCAGGCATCTTCAGAATTTCTCGGACGTTGATGAGAAAATAGACAACAGGGCCAGAAAGGAGGGAATCAGTTCCGTTCAGTTGTCAAAAAAATATGCGGATGAATTCATGCGGGACATGGGTGTGTTGAACGTAATTCAGCCTGACCACTATGTCTGGGCTTCAGACGAACTGGACATTATGCATGGCATAACACGCAGATTCTTCGATCGAGATCTCGTATATGAGGCAGGAGGAAATGTGTATTTCAGGACTGAAAGAGGAGGGGGTTTCGGCTCGCTCCTGCACAGCAGCCTTGACGACCTGATTTGCGGCAACGAAGCAGACACGTTTCCCTTCTCCAAGGAAAACAAGGAGGACTTCACAATCTGGCTGGGGAGGTTTGACGCCCTGAAGCGCGATGCCTCCGGCGGGCGCCCTTCGTGGAATCTGGAATGCTTTTCAATGGTCCACAAGTTTTTCGGCTGCGAACTCGACATACAGGGCGGTGGAAACGATCTGATATTTCCGCATCATGAAGTGGGCTCCGTCCTTTCCAACGCTTACTGCAGGGTGGAGTTCGCCACCTACTATGTGCACAACGCTTTTGTTACGCTCCAGCAGGACAAGATGTCCAAGTCGGCCAACAATTTCATTGCCACGAGGACTCTGCTCTCTGAATTCAGTCCGGAGTCGCTGCGCCTCTACATGCTTTCATCGCACTTCAGGAAGAACATCGAATTCAGTTATGATTCTCTCAGAGAATGGGAAGCGGTGACATCCATGCTCAGAAAACGCGGCACAGAGGGCGACCTGATCCTGAGCGGGCGGAAGGTGAGGCCCGAAGAGGCCGCCGGCGCCACTCCTCTGTGGCATGATTTCATGGATGCCCTGAGGGGCAATTTGGATACCGGCCGGGCAACCGATATGCTGAAGGTGGCTGCCGGCAGAAACGGTGCATTCACCGGGACGGAGGGCAGGGCGGATTTCAGACTCATCTGCGCAGCGCTGGGTCTCTTCGGGTTCCGCGCTGAGACTGATGCTGACAGCCGCGCCTCTTGATGCAGGTAACGGCATCGTCTGATTTGCCAATCTTCACGAATGTTCCAGCGTTTTCGCACCGCATGTTCTCTCAAGCATGGCAAGCTCCTTCGTGGTGAGCGCATTGGGATCAACGTTTATGAACATGCTGCAACCGTAGCTCAGTATTATGTCTCCAATCTGGTTAACGCATTTTAGAACGAGATTGAAATCATTTTCAGCTATGAGGTATTCGATGCCGTCGAGGAACAGCGTGAACCTTCTCCCGGAGTCTGCGACATGTTTCACCATGGAAACCAGCCGGCCAAGCGATGCCGGTGGTATTCTTCCGTCACCGACCATGTTTGTCAGCCAGTAATACTGCGAATTGATGAATACCGAGAGCGATCTTATCTTTTCAGGATACGTGCGACTTATGGAGATGAATGGTACATCACACGGAACCGAAGACTCGATGAAACCGAGTGCCTCCTCGGTATGCCTGAACCTGAGAACATATATGTCGCCAGGCTTCGAGGCCAGATGTTCCATCTCGTTCTGCTCGCCGCTCACGGCT
>JAKABN010000066.1 GCA_021796895.1 Thermoplasmata archaeon
TCAGAATTGGTGAACTTGTAAAGATAAATCTGGACGACATAAGGGCCGATGGCATCCGGATACGCAGCGAGAAACATGAACCTGAGAGGACCGTTGGTCTCCCCGCTGAAATGATGTCGGGGATAAACGATTATGTCACCCATTACAGGATGCAATCTGATCCATCCGCGCTTATCACGACAGTTTCAGGGAGGATGGGTTACAACTATGCCAGGAACACGATCAAGCGGATAGCGTACGCAGCGGGAGTACCGAGGTTCCACGCGCATGCTGCCAGGCACTGGTGTGCCACTTCTCTTCTGAAAGGGATGCTGGGTTCACAGCCACTCGACATCAGGATGGTTCAAATCCATCTCGGGCATTTGAGTCTGCGGACGACACAGCGTTACACACATTTGAAACAGGAAGAAGTGGCCAGAGAGGTGAGGAAGCGCCTGGCTGAGATATTTCGGAATGGTGCGAAAATGACAGAACCGAACATGAACCATATGGGCCCAGTCGGATTTGAACCGACGACCATCTGGTTATGAGCCAGACGCTCCACCAGACTAAGCTATGGGCCCTCCGGGCAACATTGGAATCACATGTAAATATCTTTTGCCGGTGAGAAAGTTGTTACGGCCACGACTCCTCGGAAGCTGGATGCGGCAGCGGCAGTGCGGTGAAACACATCATGATGAGCGCAGCGTCGCGAACTGTCTTCTGAGATGGCTGATGTAGCGCAGCGCCTCGTCGTATTTGCCCTCATTGTAAGTGGCGCTCGCCTGTTTGAGTATAGCTATGAGATCTGCGACCTGCAATCCGCTTATCTTGGCGTCGATGATATCGTTCTTTGCCCTGCTCATTTCTTCAGAAAGTCTGGCGGGAATCGAACGCATCAGAGAATCCATGGACTGCTTTGCCAGAAGCAGCGCAGAACTCCAGTCGCCTGTTGCCAGGTGTTTTCTTGCCTCGCTGTAAATCATGCGTGATCCGTTGTAATCTATCCCAATGTCGTCCGCACAGTTGAGCAACTGCTCGAGTTCGTCGCAGAGTTCCTGCGCTTCACCAAACTGCGACGCCTTGGCCGACATTTCCGACTGGAATTCCAGCGTCAGTTTCTGGGCGTCGTCATACTGCCCATTTCTGGCCAGAGATGAAATCTCGGTTATCCTGGATTCCAGGAATTTCTTTCTGTCTCCGGACACATCTTCGATTTCCAGCTGTCTGCGCATTATTTCTATCTTCTCGCTGAAATGGCCCTGTATTGCGCTGATGATTGACATCTTTGCGAGTCGCGCGTACTTGCCCGCTTCCGCATGTTTTCCGCCCTGAAGATTTTCCAGCGCCATGTCGAGATATTGTTTGCTCTCCGTGATGTCCGCGCTCACACTTCCGGCAAACTTCAGAAGCGGACGTATTTCCTGCACCACCTGGCGCATGTCGGTGTCTTCTGCAGCCGCGGGCGGCGAGCCTTCAGATATATCTGCGGCCGCGCCGGGCGGTGGCTTGCGCCACTGCAGTGCCGTTTTTCCGGCAGCCGGCCCCGCGGGTGCTGAAACTCGATCTGATTTCCGCTCTTTGTTCCTGCCTCCGAATTTAAGGCTGAAAAGTCCCTTCTTCTCCTTTCCCTCTCTGTAGACCTGATCCTGCGCCTCCGTCCTGATTCCCGGCTGCGTTCCGGATAGGTCCGGTGTATCTGCAATAACCTGCCCGGCTCCCGCCGCCGCAGGCGCGGCATTCTGTTCTGCTTGCCTGTCATACGGTGCGTCTCCTGAAGCCGATGCTCCGCTGCCGAAGCTCTCCTCCACTTTTTCGATCACGGCCTCATGCGTCGTCAGCCGGGCGTCCGAATCCAGATCTCCGAGATCGGGTGCGCTCATCGGCTCAACGGAGGGAACAGAGTTCACGGGTGCAGGTACCTCCTCTGCAGCGGCAGCGTCCTCTTCGCTGAGGAATTCAACTCCGCAGCTCTGGCATTTGTTTGCGTCTCCCGCTACCTCCGCTCCGCACACTGGGCACTGAAAAACAACTTCTTCCTTCTCCTTTGCGGCAGGAGCGTCTTCCTGTGCAAAAACGGCGCCGCATTTGGGACATCTCTCGTCCTTTTCAAGGAGTTCGTTGCCGCATTCGGGACACACGTAGACTGCCCTGGAACTGCCCTTCAGCAGCGCAAGATCGGCTCCGCATGTTTCGCAGGTAATGGCATCGGAACTTATCGCGGCTTCGCATACAGGACAGATATCATCCGCATTGGTCATCAGACTGCTCCTTCTGATGTGTTCATTTAAAAAGACTGCTCATATACTTTTTGTACTGAATTTCCATCAAAGCAAATAACAAAATCCGCTATCCGCCTATCTGCGACATCGCCTCGAGCGTTTCGCTGCTCGTTTTTCCGATATCCAGATGATGCTTCTCCGGTTTGAACGCGATACATTCGCGAATGAGTCTGGCCACGTCGCCGATGCCGCCGCCCTCTCTTATCACAGAGACCAGATCCACCATGGAATCACCGAACAGGCACATTCTCAGCCTTCCGGTGGATGTAATGCGCACCCTGTTGCACCTGTCACAGAAATTGCCGCTGAGCGGTGTTATGAAGCCCACGGGTGTGTCGTAGCCCTCCACATTGTAGTAGACGGCAGGACCATACCCGTTTTTCGAATATGAGGGAGAAAGTCTGAAATCCTTCTCAAGGATTGCCTTTGCCCTCATTGCCGGCAGGAACAGTTCTGGCTGGAACGAGACGTTGCTGGTGAGCGGCATCATCTCTATGAATCGCAGCGGGTAGGAATTCTCCAGTGCAAAACGGGTGAGTTCGGCGAGTTCGTCGTCGTTGACCCCCTTCATCAGAACGGTGTTCATCTTCACAGGGCGGATGCCGGCATCCGCAGCTTCCCTCATGCCTTCCAGAACCCTGTGTATGTCGCCGCCTCTCGTAATGCTGCTGAAGCGTTCCGGCTTCAGCGAATCCACGCTCACGTTTGCCCTGGTGACTCCTGCCCCGTGAAGCTGTCCGGCCATTCCCTTCAGAAATATGCCGTTCGTCGATATCGGTACATCTGTCACTCCCGGAACCGACGATACCTCGGCCGCTATTTCGACGATGTCCGTTCTGGTCAGGGGTTCGCCGCCAGTCAGCCTCACAGCGGTCGTGCCGATAGATGCTGCTGCGCCGACTATCATGCCTATTTCCTGTGGCGACATCATTTCGCCGTGTCTTGTGAACCTGACGCCGGACGCCGGCATGCAGTAGACACATCTCAGATTGCAGCTGTCCGCAACTGAGACACGAAGATAGCTTATCCTCCGGCCGAGGGCATCGGAAAGCTGGTACACGCGCCTGTTAACACGCTCCCGAATAAAATAGTTGATCATTGGCAATGAGTTAAACGCGCAGCTTCGTCGTTCATCTGCCGGGATGTGTCCGTTCGTAAAAACCCACAACATCCCATTCTTCGTCACGTGTCACGGCCTTTTTCCTGACGACCACACCCATCTCCGATGCGAGTTCCTGAAGCATCTCCCTGATTTTCTCCTCACCCTCGAACCGGTCTATCCTGACTTCGTTCTCCTTTATCCTTCCCTTGAATGCGCCCACTACATCGGGCCCGTCGAAAATGAGATTGGACGCGCCTATTCCCAGTTTCGCCCTGGCGTCTTCCGAAAAGTACGTGACTATCCTGTCATCCTGAGTAGCTATGAATCTGCGCCGGAAAACGGCCCTCCTGAGCGCGCCGACATCACCCGCGAGTATCCAGTAGAGCGTGTCGCTCCCCTTTTCCAGATATCCCTTCGCGAGTGTGCCTTCGCTCTCCATCTCCGAAAGCAGCTCACGCAGCTGTCTCATCCCCAGCGAGGATTTGAGCATTCTGGCAAGCTGCTCTGCCGTGAATGTGCCGAACTGCCTGAAGAGCTGCACCACTATTGTTCTGATTGCCTTTTCGCGATCGATTCCGTCCGTCCTGATGGCCACATACTGCTTGTTGCCGTCGATTGCTATCATCGATTTGCGGAAGAGCGTCCTGAGCGCAGACTGGGTGGAGGATTTCGACATATTGGAATACTGCAGAACCTGTTTTCTTCCCACCGGCTGATATGCCTCCACAATGTCGTACACATGATTCTCGACCTTTCCCGTTCTCCTGATTCTGGCGGCCCTGCATATCGAGAGCCATTTTGCATCGGTATAAGCGGAATGTTCCGGAACAATCTGCCCGAAGAGCAGTCGCCTCTCCTTCTGCTCGAAGTCCAGAGACAGGACGCGCCTGATGCGAAGCATCGCCTCGTAATTGTTCCTCAATCCGACCATGAAATTAATCGCTTCCCTGACATCCGAAAATTGCTGTTCAATGTGCTGTCTCTGAAGTGCGAACGAAACCAGTCTCTTCCTGTCGAACGACTGTTCAATTACGTTCCCGATGACCAGCATGCCGTTGATATTTCTGAAGGACGACTTCTCGCACAGCCGCAGCGTCTCCGCATCCATATCGTCAACCGGGATAGAATTGATCTCCCTGATTCTCAGTATGTCCAGCCCGTACTGTGCGTAGAGATCGCGCACGTTTCTCAGAGCCGCCAGCACCGAATGAATGTCGGCACTCTCGCTCAGATTGAGCTGCCTCACGTCCAGGCAGCTTGCCATCACCCACATTTCGGCGATGCCTGCAATGCTTCCCCTGTGGACAACCGGGTAGAACCATCCCTCGCCGTATTTGGAAGCAAGCTCCGCCCATAAGGGCTGAACATAAGGGTCGAATATGGACATCACGTGCGTCGACTCAAGAAGTTCCTGCGGCTTCTCGATGAGAGCTATCTCATCGGACATCACGTACATCTGGTTGGAGGCATCGCCCACGACGATGCGCACTGCGCCTATTTTTTCCGCAACCGCGTCCAGATTGATGTCCCAGAAACCCGTCTGCGATCTTATTTCCGTCTCCCTTACCGGTCCCTGGCCGCGTATTATCCGCTCGATAATTTTCTCTCTGGCCATGTCGACGTTGCCATCGCATTCCAGGTATGCGTAGACGTTTCTTGAACTCCACTCCTCACCGGCCTGGAAGACGCGGTGCAGCCACAGCCCTCTGTCGAGCCTGTCTATTGACTCTCTTGCTCTGTCCTTGTTGATGCCTGGAAGCGCGGCGATGGCGGATGAAGTGGATTGACCGCTGTTCTTTATAATTTCAAGAAGGTGCATCTCCTCTTCCGAAAGCGAATGATCGCGATAAGCCGTAACGAACATCGGGGCGTCTTCCCTCAGAATGTACCTCACCCTGCCGCGAAGGAAACGTCCCAGGAGGATTGCTCCGTCGCGTCTCATCGCGTCCCATTCCTCCTTTCTGAAACCCGGTAAGCGGTTGAACACCTCTAGCATCATGCCCGCGGAGCCGAATTTTTTGAAGTAGCCTGTGACGGACTCCAGCGGTTCAACACTCTTCCTGTAGAGATAACGCTGCACGGTTGCGTAGTCATATACGCGGACTCCGGAGTTCTTCAGAGCGAGGTAATCCCTGGCAAGCATATACTGTTCCACTTCCTCGGCCACGAAGTACCCTTTGGAAACTATGCCTTCGGCCACGAGTTCCTCCGCCTTGGTCACTATCTCATCACATCTGAAACGATATGAGAGTTCTTCGGCTGTCTGCGCTCCGAAATATTCCAGCTGTCTGGTCAGCAGCCGTTCCAGGCTCCGCTCTTTTTCAGCAGGTTTGATATAATTGCGTGACCACACCCAGCCATCCTTCAGCATCTTCACCCTCTTGGCCAGATACAGGCTCTCCAGGCGGTGCATTATTTCATTTACGGTCCCGGAATCCATTTTGAGTCTCGACGCTATCTCTGCAGTGCTCAGCTCGGCAGACGAAAGCTGGGAGAGAGCGCTCTTCTCGTCATCTATGAGTTCCCTCTTTCTGCAGATGGATGCGAATGCGCCTTCCTCGTCGGCCGGTATGAAATATATGTCGTCTGTCCATATGGTTGCAAGCTCGCCTTCCTCCAGAAGGCGGAGAGCCCATTCGCGCACCTCCTCGTGAGGGGCGGAGGTGAAGAGATGCATGTTGATTCCGCGTTCCTTCAGCATTATCAGCGGGCCAACGGTTCTCAGCAGCTCCGGGACCTGACTCCTGCTGTCGATCTTCCGCCTCTTGGCCTCGAAGTATTTTTCGACAACATTGCTTTCAAATTCGTATGCCTTTGCATCCTTGCCCATGACATGCGAGAGCACCTTTCTGTGAAGTTCGCGCAGCATGGCGCTCTTGTCCTCCATGAGAATGACGTCGGCTATGCCTGAAAGGAGTATGCTGTGGGAAAACGAAGAAGGTGTATCCGTATAACCGAAATAAGAAACAGTTCTCTTCCCGGACTCGATGTCCGAGAGAACCTCGCTTGCATGATCAACGTCCATGACATCGTTCATTATTTCGTTGTAGGTCTCGCGAATAACGGGAAAATCCTCGATCTCTCCAAGCTGGTCAAGCAGGGCGCTGGAGCGCATCTGCTGCCTGGAGACAGAGAGCTCTTTTCCCCTGTAGTTTTTCAATATCATGAAACTGCGTGCGGCCACGTGCCTGAATCGCTGTTTGAAAAGTTCGGAATCCTTGAGGCTGGTCGTGAGAGTTTCCCTGAGACTTTCCGCCTTCACAAGCGAATGTAAGCCTTTGAGCGGTATCTCCTTTGGAACGCTTATGAGGAAGTTGTCATCAGATATGGACACGCTGGTGTTGCATTTGAATTTCCTTGAAATTGCATGGGCATAGGCCCTCGAAAGCGCATCGTTTGTTCTTCTCCCGAAGGAAAAGTGGAAGACTATCGCCCTGTTGCCGCTTTCCGCGTGTATTATTCCCTCGATCAGCAGCTTGCGATCTGTGGGCAGTTCGGGCAGCATCCCCTGCTGTTCGCGGAAATAGTTGAGTATGCTCCTTGCAGACCATCCGTCGACATTGTAGTTCTTTGTCAGGTGGTCAATGACATCCTTCTCCGGCCTTTTCATCAGCCCCGTCATCTCTGCCCTGAACCTTCCCACATCTTCCGAGAGATCGAAACTTCTCGGCAGCATCTCGCCCGTCCAGGAAGGCACGGTGGGTTTCCTGCCCTTTGCATCCTTCACGAGCACAGTCGTTCCCCTGGCGCGTATGTATTCGTAGCTTCTGCCGCCGAGGACAAAAACATCCTTTGATGAGAGCCTTTCCACAAACTTGTCCGACAGCTGGCCTATGGGCACGCCGCGCTCGCTCACCACGTCATATGAAGACTCCTCGGATATCGTGCCCAGATTCAGGAAGTATATCAGCCTGGCACTGCGCTTCTTGCCGAAAATCTGTTCTTTCTCGTCATACCATATTTTTGAATAGACATTTTCAAAATTTCCCTTGCTACCAAGATATCCCAGCACGGAAAGGAAATCCCGCTTCGACAGCGAATGATAACAGTAGGAACGCCTGACAAGGTCATATGCATCCTTGACCGTCCATCTTCTCTCGAGCGACATGCCCACTATCGATTGCGCCAGGACGTCGAGGCTGTTCCCGGGTATATCGACCCTGTCTATCCTGTTGAGCATCGCCGATCTCGTCAGAACGGCGCATTCGACAAGATCGTCGCGGTCAAAGACAAGCAGCTTGCCGATGGACATTCTGCCCACCGAATGTCCGCTTCTTCCGATCCTCTGAAGTCCCTTTGCAACAGATTTCGGCGAGCCGACCTGGCAGACGAGGTCTATTGAACCGATGTCGATACCGAGTTCAAGGGAGGTTGAACTGATTACACACTTGAGCTTTCCGGATTTCAGCTGATCTTCCACATCCTTTCTCGTGACTTTGCTCAGGCTGCCATGGTGTGCTTCGACGCCCTGGAGCCCCCTTTCCTTCAATTTATATGCGACGGATTCGGTGGCGCTCCTCGTGTTGGTAAAGACGAGCGTTGTTGTGTGTTTGCCAATGAGTTCCACAAGCTCGTCGTACATCTTTGCGTTTGCAATATCTGCCTGCACCGCATTGAGATCCCTCACGGGACAGATGACGCTGAGGTCGAGAGATTTCTGCGCCTTGATTTCGACGATGCCGACCGGTCTTGCATCCCCACTGGCATCATATCCACCGAGATATGCTGCCATTTCCTCGATTGGCGCCATTGTCGCGGAGAGTCCGATGCGCATGAAACTGTCACCGCAGTAATCGGCGAGTCTTTCCAGCGTGAGGCTGAGAAATTCCCCCCGCTTTGAATCGCATATTTCATGCAGTTCGTCGAGTATCACCCACCCTATGTCCTTGAATTTGGTCCGGAACACGGGGGAGGACATGGTCAGCGCCAGAGATTCTGGCGTTGTTATGAATATGTGCGGAGGCTTCCTGACCATCTTCTGGCGCTCGTAGGAGGATGTATCTCCGGATCTCACCGCGACCCTGATCCTGGGCAGCTCCATGCCCTTCTGGGCGGCAAGCGCGGTAATCTCTTCAAGCGGTGTGTTCAGATTCTTGTTTATGTCGTTTGCAAGTGCCCTCAGCGGTGAGACGTAGACGGCATAGATCCTGTCCTCCAGCCTGCCCTGCTTCTGAATATTCAGCAGTTCGTTTATGATGGCAAGAAATGCGGTCATGGTCTTTCCTGAGCCGGTGGGCGATGAAACAATAACGTTTTTTCTCGCATGAATGAGCGGAACTGCATAAGACTGTGGTTCGGTCAGTTCGGTAAATTTCAATCTGAACCACTCCTGTATCAACGGGTTCATGAGAGAGAGGACCTCTTCCATCGAATACTGCTTATCTATCCGTGAATATGGCTTAACCATCGATAAAATCGTTATTAATACAGTCTGGAGTTAATAACACTTTTGCAGAGGGGATGCGATTTACCCTGCGCAGGAGTGCAAACAGTTTAATGCCGTCCGTGTTTATTTTGCGACACCCGTGTCCCGGCAGGCAGGATCGGGCGAAGCGGATTGATACAAAATGAGCACCATGAAAGTAGGACTGCTGCAGCTTTACGAAGAGAGATGTTCGGACGGACTTACCCGCATTGAGGAGGCCCTGAAGACGGGAGCTGATTTGCTCTTGCTTCCTGAAAAATGGATGCCGCTGAATGAGGAGAACACAGTTCATGCCGATGTCCATCCTTTTCTCGACGGAATAGCCAGACTCTCGTCATCCTACGGCGCAGCCGTCCTGACCGGAGCATTGTACGAGGAGCATGAGGGCCGCATGTACATAACCTGTTACGCTTACGGGCCCGATGGCAGGCTGCTGTCAAAACAGAGAAAAATGCATATGTTCGGGGCAGAGAAGAAGTCCTTCGCACCGGGGAACAACATCGGCACCTTCACTTTCCGCGGTGCGAGGATCGGCATGGCAATCTGCTATGACATTGATTTTCCGGAGACCGTCAGAAGGTATGCGCTGGCCGACTGTGATCTTCTTGCCGTACCGGCGAAAATCAGGAAGGAGGGAATGGATCCTTGGATGTTGTATGTTCAGACCAGGGTGCTGGAGAATCGGCTACCAATCGCTTTTTCAAACTGTTCGTACGGCAGATACTTCAATGGAGGAAGCGCACTGGTAGATCTTATCCGGGCTGGAACTGATAATATAATGTACAGCAGGACAAGACGCATTCAGAACGGTGAAAATGCGGTCATTTTTGAACTCACCCCTGAGGAGCCGAGAGAGGCAAGACATGAGAGACTCGCGGACAGGAATGCGATGGTGGACTCCTTCGCCTCCGAAGAACCGGAGTGACATCGTGCCATCCCCCCTCCCTGCTGCTTCAGGCTTGCCCGTTCCGGAGCACTGTTCACGTTAATCCGGCCAGCAGAACGGGTGGTTTTCGCCACCTGTTATAAATGGTTCATGATGAATATGGCGCCGATGACAGAAACAGGCAAACGTGTCTATCCGAGGCCGTCGACATATTCGATAGTTGCGTTTGACAGGGAATCGAAATCACTGGGTATCGCGGTTCAGTCCAAATTCATATCCGTCGGATCGGTGGTTCCGTGGGCATCATGGGACAGCGGAGCTATTGCAACCCAGGCGTATGCAAATACTTCCTACGGGCCGGCAGGCCTGCAGCTGCTCAGGGATGGACATGCGCCCG
>JAKABN010000002.1 GCA_021796895.1 Thermoplasmata archaeon
TGCGCCTTCAACTGGAGGACCTTAAATGATTGCAAGGGGAGTTTCCAAGAGAATTTCGTCGATCAGGTTTGCGCTGCTTTCGCCTGACGAGATAAGAAAGATGTCCGCAGTCAAGATCATCACTGCAGACACTTACGACGACGACGGCTTTCCGATAGACATGGGACTAATGGACCTTCACCTTGGTGTCATAGAACCGGGGCTGAGGTGCAAGACATGCGGACGCAAGGTGGACGAATGTCCAGGCCATTTCGGGCACATAGACCTGGCCATGAACGTTATACACGTTGGCTATGTCAAAGAGATAAAGAAGCTGCTCGAGGCGACATGCAGGAAGTGCGGCAAACTTCTGCTGACAAAGGAGCAGGCTGACGAATTCCGCAAGAGCATGGAACGCGTGGAGGAATTCGGCGGAGACGTTGCGGACATAGGGCTCGTTACGAAGGAAACTGTCAGGGAAGCGGCATCGACGGCCGTCTGTCCACACTGCGGTGCCACGAGGGCCAAGATAACGCTTGACAAGCCGACCAGCTTCAGGGAGGAAGGACACAAGCTCACGCCAAAGGAGGTAAGAGAGAGGCTGGAGCGCATACCCGATTCCGACATCATACCGCTCGGACTCGATCCCAGGGTGTGCAGGCCGGAATGGATGATCCTCACTGCCCTGCCAGTCCCGCCTGTGACCGTGCGGCCTTCGATTACGCTCGAATCGGGCGACAGATCTGAAGATGATCTTACTCACAAGCTCGTAGACGTGCTGCGCATTAACCAGCGCCTTCGGGAGAACCGCGACGCCGGCGCACCGCAGCTGATTGTGGAGGATCTGTGGGAACTGCTGCAATACCATGTCACGACATACTTCGACAACCAGACATCCGGGCTGCCACCTGCCAGACACAGGAGCGGCAGGCCTCTGAAAACACTCGTGCAGAGACTCAAGGGGAAGGAGGGAAGATTCAGATCGAACCTGAGCGGAAAGAGAGTCAATTTTTCTGCCAGAACCGTTATTTCACCGGACCCGCTTCTTTCCATAAACGAAGTAGGAGTTCCGGTTGAAGCTGCAAAAGAGCTCACCATGCCCCTGACGGTGAATCCTTACAACATAGATGCACTGAAGGAGATGGTTGGCAGGGGACCGGATCCAGTCGCAGTTGTCGGCGAAGGCAGATCCAGATATCTGCCAGGCGTCAACTATGTCATAAGACCGGACGGAAGAAGGATCAAGGTAACTGACAAGAATGCGGGTCAGGTCTCCGAAATGCTCGAACTGGGCTTCATCGTGGAGAGGCATCTGGCGGACGGCGACATAGTGCTGTTCAACAGGCAGCCGTCGCTTCACAGAATGTCGATGATGGGGCACGAAGTGAGAGTCATGCCCAGCAGGACATTCCGTCTGAGCCTGAGCGTGTGCCCGCCGTACAATGCAGATTTCGACGGCGACGAAATGAACATGCACGCACTGCAGAGCGAGGAGGCAAGGGCGGAAGCCAAGGTGCTGATGAGGGTGCAGGAGCACGTCCTCTCCCCGAGGTTCGGCGGACCGGTCATCGGCGCAATACACGATCACATCACCGGTTCCTTCCTCCTCACATACATGAATGCGATGTTCACAAAGGAGGAAACCATGATCATACTCTCCAGCGTGAAGAAGCACAGGGAACTCCCCAAACCGATGTTCACCGGGGTGAACGGGAATGATAAATGGAGCGGAAAGCAGCTCTTCTCCCTGATCCTGCCTGACACGCTCAACATGGCATTCAAGTCATCCATCTGCATAAACTGCGAACCGTGCATTTACGAGAAATGCCAGTATGATGCCTATGTCAGGATCAAGGACGGTAACTTTGAAGTGGGCACAATCGACGAGAAGGCGATCGGTTCGTTCAAGGGCAAGATTATCGACAAGCTCGCGAGGGACTACGGCTCCGATGTCGTGAGGGATTTCATCGACAACGCCACGAAGATGAGCATAGCCTCCATAATGATCAGGGGGTTCAGCGCTGGACTTGCCGACGAGGACATACCAGGGGATGCGAAGAAGAGGATATCCGATTCACTGGAGACCGCAGTGAAGCGCGTCGAAGAACTCGTCACCATGTACAAGAACGGCGAACTCGAACAGATGCCGGGCAGGTCGATGGAGGAGACGCTCGAAGTCGAAGTCATGAAGGTTCTCGGCCGTGCGAGAGACGAGGCGGGCAACATAGCAGGTCAGTACCTCGGAATGGAGAACTCGGCAGTCATAATGGCCAAGTGCGGCGCCAGGGGTTCAATGCTCAACCTGTCGCAGATGGCCGGATGCATTGGACAGCAGGCTGTCAGAGGAGAAAGGCTGTCCAGAGGATACTGGAACAGGACTCTTCCGCATTTCAAGCAGGGAGATCTCGGCGCACAGGCCAAGGGTTTCGTCAAGCACAGCTACAAGGATGGCCTGACTGCAACTGAGTTCTTCTTCCACAGCATGGGAGGAAGGGAAGGACTCGTCGACACTGCTGTCAGGACTTCGAGGTCCGGCTACATGCAGAGAAGGCTGATCAATGCTCTTGAGGATATCAAGGTCACCGAGGACAGAACGGTCCGCAACACCGCCGACTCCATCGTCCAGCTATTCTACGGTGAGGACGGCGTTGACCCGTGCAGGAGCGTCCAGGGCGACGCGGTGGACGTCGACGGCATACTGATAGAGGCACTGGGCGACGAGGCTCAGCTTCTTGCCAAGATTGACGAAAAGAGGACCGGCGCTTACGCCACAATAGAGAATGACATGATGGAAGGACAGGAGGAAGAGGAAGTGGAGGAAACAGACTACGACCTCGGAGATGGTGAGGAGCAATGAAGGCGCGTACGACGAAGAAGAAGCCGAAGCAGGCAACCGGCGAGCTGGACACCTATGTAGAGCGGAAGGCACGGGTTGGAAGCGAGCTGCAGGTGCGGCTGGCAAAACTGCTCTCAGATATGGAAAGGACTCTGCCCGAGAGCGTCATAGAGAAAGTGTCGAAAAGGATTGAGGGCATCGAAGTCAGAGACTCCACGCTCAGGAAGATACTGACGAAGGCGTGCGACAGATACGACGGGCATCTCATAGACCCGAATGAATCTGCGGGCATCATCGCGGCCCAGAGCATAGGGGAGCCTGGAACGCAGATGACAATGCGTACATTCCACTATGCCGGCGTCGCTGAAATCAACGTCACGCTCGGTCTGCCGAGACTCATAGAGATTGTGGACGCGAGGAGGGCGCCGAGTACACCGATGATGGAAGTGCACATCGCCAGTGAGTTCGCGGAGGATCGCAACATCGCCATGTGGGTGAGCAACAGAATAGAGATAGCGTCACTGCTCGACGTCGCTTCGCTGGAAACAGATCTTGCGGGCATGAAAGTGCACATACTGCCCGATGCCGAGAGAATGAAGAGGAAGGGTATAACGGAACAGGTGATATTCGACGCGCTCCAGCAGTCCAGGGGACTCAAGGACATTGTCTCTTACGCTCCTTCCAAGGGCATCTCCATAGAGGTGCAGGAACCGTCATTCAGGCTGCTCCACCAGAAATCGGAAATTGCGAAGGAGACGAGAATCAAGGGCGTCACGAACATAACGAGGGCTGTGCTGAAGAAGGAAGGCGCCGAGTATGTAATTTATACAGAAGGATCCAATCTCGAGGAAATACTCTCGCTGGAACTCACATACGGCCAGTATGTAGAATCAGAAGACAGGAAGCTCTTCGGGGAACTCCGCACAGACAATCCGGCAAAGCTCGCCGCTCCGCTCATAGACAAATCGAAGGTTACGACGAACAACATCGAGGAGATATACTCCGTTCTCGGTGTGGAAGCGGCAAGAAATGCCATCATCAGCGAGGCATCGCAGACGCTGGAGGAACAGGGTCTTGTCGTGGACATAAGGCACATCATGCTCGTGGCGGACATGATGACAAACGACGGCAGCGTCAAGGCGATCGGCAGGCACGGCATCTCGGGGCGCAAGTCGAGTGTGCTGGCAAGGGCTGCGTTCGAAATAACTTCGACGCATCTGCTCCGCGCAGCCATAATCGGCGAGGAGGATCATCTCGACGGGGTAGCGGAAAACATTATAGTCGGACAACCGGTTACACTGGGCACCGGCGCAGTCAACGTGGAGTATGTGCCCGGCAAGAAGTGATTTACATGGATATCGACAACGCACTGAAACTCGCCGTCGCGGACGGTAAGGTCATTATCGGGGAGAGAGAAGTGGAAAGATGCCTGGGGAAGAAGAAGGCAAAGGCAGTGATATACTCATCAAACGCGCCCAGAGCTGCACACTACGCGAGACTGAGGAGCGTCAGGACACACAGATATGGCGGCGGCAGCATAGAACTCGGCGTCGCGTGCGGCAAACCTTTCAGCGTTTCGGTCGTTGCCATTACCGATGAGGGTTCTGCGTCCCTTCTCGGAGCGTAACGCTCTTGCAGAAGATGAAATTCAATTCGGACACGCTGCGTTACATATCGATGTTCGAAAGCGTGACGCACTGCCAGATCAAGGATTGCCTTGACACACCGGACAAGCTTGTCTTCGTGGTCGTGCAGGGGCAGGCACAGAGAGCCGTCGGTTCGAAGGGCGCAAACGCAATCAGGATGAAGCAGCTGACCGGCAAGGACATACAGATCATAGAGTTTTCCGACGAGCCTGTCCAGTTCGTCAAGAATGTGTTCCACAACTACGGCGTGAAGGACGTCGTGCTCGAGGAGAGAGGAAACATCATGCATGCGACCGTCACGGTGGATCCGACGGTAAAGGGAAGGGCCATCGGAAAAGAAGGGAAGAATCTCAGAATCGCCAGAGACATTGTTAACAGGCATCACAACATACAGAGCGTCAGCGTCGCGTGAGAGGACGCCTCTCCACTTCGGTTTTTTCGGCCGACGGGTATTCCTCCACTATGAATGTCCCGGCACCGACTTCCGGTGCGATCTCCTCCGCTATCCAGGGAGCTATCTCGATTCTTCCTCTCTGCCGATCCGCGCGTATGAATTTCGCGGGTATGCCGAATTTCTTCTTTATCAGCGGAAGGGAGCGTTCAGGATCTGCTGTTTCTATGATGCCCCTTACCAGCGTGCCGTCGCCGGTGACCACGTCCCCGCTCCACCTGACGACTTCCGCCATGCGCTTCATCCTCTCGCGCAGCTGCACGGAATCCTTGAACGAGGACGGGCAGTAGTGCACAGGAATCGGAAAACTGCGGCGCACGGTGCCCTCGGCCGCTGCGGCGCTGCCGGCGATCGAGTTAGAGTAGTCGTTGGCGAGTTCATATCCCTTCGAGCGCAGATTCGCAGCATTGCTCTCTGACATTTCCAGCTCGTTGAGATTGACGAACTGTGCGCCGGAGCCTGCCGCGGCGTCTATGAGTTCCGCAAGCTCTCTCTCCATGCCGGGTATTGCCGGCACCTCGAGACCGGTCCTCATGCCGAGTGCGCGCGACTCCTTAACCATTCTGTCAAAGTTGGTGCCGCTGAATCTGCTCCATGTGGACTCTGGCGGATGTATCCTTATTTCGTCGAGTCCCGCCTCTGCAATCAGGGGGAGCGCACGCAGGTTGGGCCTGCCGGTGTAGAGGTGAATGTGGTGCGAGCCGCCGAACGCACCCTTGAGCAGAGAGATATAATGCGCCGTTCTCTCAGGCACGATGAGAGGATCGCCTCCGGTGATGCCCGTGCCGAGCGCGCGCATCCTTCTTGCCTCGTCCAGTATGTCCCCGTCGGATGAGACGAGCCTTTCGTTTGCATAGACCGCATCCACATTGGCCCGCCTGAACGAGACAGGGCAGTAGAAGCAGCCGACGTCGCACACTCCCGTAACGAATAACACCATCTTCGCTCCCCTGATGCACTGGGTGCATCCGCGAGCGAGCGATCCAGAGTAAAGACCGTCGCCCGGCGTGTCCTTCATGAATTCAAAGTAGAGGAAAGGGATATATGTAGATTGATGCCGCCAGGAGACAGCACCGCGCCTCTGCATCATTCGGCAACCGGTTATGTATCCGTGTGAAATTACGTGAAGCATGCGCAGGAAGAGATATCTCGTCAGGATCGCGAATTCCGACTCCATTCCTGTCTCGCAATACCGGAATGTCAGGGAAAAATTACGCTCTGCACTGGAGGTATGGGGATGCATCCTGAACAGTTCGCGAATATCCTCCGTGGCGATTGAGGCTGATTTTTTCGCCCCCGATGACGGTGCATCCGAAAAAGCGGTCGGTCTCCTTTCAAGGATAGACAGACTCCTCACTGTCACCGTGCTTTCCGATGAAGCCGAGGAGCATGGAAACACGGAAGAGGTGCTCGAGCGTTCAAGACTGCTTTTCAATGAGGAGAGGTTCTGGGAGGTGCATGAGACCGTTGAGGGAATATGGCGTAAAGCTGAGGGAGCAGAGAAAACCGTCCAGCAGGGCATCATACTGTATGCGGCGGCATACGTGCACCATCAGAAAAACGAGCCGGAAACGGCACTGGCGATGCTGAAGAGGGCGACGGACAAGATGGTATGGCCTGGTGACAGCTACCACTGCTTTGACCTCGGGCTGATGAAGAGAAAAGCGTCAGGCATGATAGCGGACGGAACGGTGGAGGTATTCAGATTACCGTGACAAGTGCACTTTTCGGGCATCGGCGTAATGCATTCGGCTCCTTTCTCCGGAGGAATCGCTTGCAGTAAGTATTTTATAGAAGTGCTTACTTACCAACATCAAACTTCAGGACATTGACCGGACAAAATACCATAGCGATGTCCGGCTGCCTGGTAAATCTAGAGGTAAGAAAATGATAGGACAAGCGGGAAACACACCAATACTGGTTTTGAAGGAAGGAACAAGAAGAGAGAAGGGCAAGGGGGCCCAATTCGAAAACATCTCCGCGGCAAAGGCTATTGCCGACGCGGTGAGAACTACACTGGGACCCCGGGGAATGGACAAGATGCTCGTTGGCGGCCTGGGAGACGTGACCATTACCAACGACGGAGTCACAATTCTGAAGGAGCTTGAAGTCGAGCACCCTGCAGCCAAGATGATCATCGAAGTTGCAAAGACTCAGGATGAAGAGGCCGGGGACGGAACAACAACCTCTGTGGTCCTTGCCGGAGAACTGCTGAAGAAGGCGGAGTCGCTCATAGAGCGGAACGTTCATCCGACTGTTATCATAAAAGGATACAGGATGGCTGAAAGCAAGGCAATAGAAGTGCTAGAAAAAGTATCGCTGCCTGTTTCCATAAAGGACAAAGACATACTGAATGACATAGCCAGAACTGCCATGTACAGCAAGAGCGCAAGCAGCTCGATGGAGGTACTGGCAAAGATTTCGGTAGATGCCGTGGCGGCCATAGCAGAGGAGAGGGACGGCAAGTACCTTGTCGACGACGACAACATACAGTTTGTCAAGAAACATGGTGCGAGCATTGACGAGACGGAGCTCATTTCAGGCATCATTGTGGACAAGGAGGCAACCCACACTGCCATGCCGAAGCTCGTCGAGAAAGCCAGGATTGCTCTGCTTGACGCAGCGCTGGAAATCAAGAAGACAGAGATTGATGCAAAGATCGAAATAACCGATCCGTCGAAGCTCCAGCAGTTCCTTGCTGAAGAGGAAAACATGATAAAGCGCATGGTTGAGAAGGTGAAACAGAGCGGCGCAAACGTCGTCTTCTGCCAGAAGGGAATAGACGATCTGGCTGCGCACTATCTCTCCAAGGACAAAATATATGCCGTCAAGAGAGTGAAGAAGTCTGACATGGAGAAACTGGCCAAGGCAACCGGTGCAAACATAATCAGCCGCATAGATGACCTCGCTTCTGCGGACCTGGGCAACGCTCAGCTCGTGGAGGAAAAGAAGGTCCTGGACGACAGGATGACGTTCGTGACCGGATGCAAGAATCCGAAGGCCGTTTCCATACTCATACGCGGCGGGACAGAGCATGTCGTAGACGAAATTGAGAGATCGCTCGTCGATGCCACAAGCGTTGTCGCAGTCGCTATAGAGGACGGCAGAATGGCCTACGGCGGAGGGGCCACGGCCACCGAGCTCGCCCTTAAACTCGGGGATTACGCGACTTCTGTCGGCGGAAGGGAGCAGATTGCAATCGAGGCATACGCTGAAGCATTTGAAGTCATTCCGACGACACTTGCGGAGAATGCCGGTCTGGACCCGATTGACATACTCATCGACATCAGAAAGGCGCACAAGAGCGGACAGGTTTCCGCTGGCGTCAACGTGATCACGGGAAAGGTTGGAGACATGAAGAGGGAGAAGGTCATCGAGCCGATAAGGGTAGGCAAGCAGGCCATACACTCTTCCACCGACGCTGCCGTGATGATACTGAAGATCGACGATGTGATAGCGTCGAAGGCCAAAGACATGACGCCACCCAAGGGCGGGGCCGGCGGCATGGGCGGCGAAGACTACTGAGCCGCTGGCATTACGGATCGCAAACAAACCACTTACTTCTTTTCATTTTACCAAATAATGCCACTGTGCGTCGAAAGCATTAAATTTCATGTGCATGTTCAATTTGTGATAGTTATGGTAATGCCTCTCGTATTGCTTGAGAAATCACTTAACAAACGCGTGACGCTTCTTCTTAAGGACAGCAGAATGCTCGAAGGCAGACTTGTCGGATACGACGAATTCATGAATCTGGTGCTGGAAGATACCGAAGAGAGGACCGCAGATCAGACCAGGAAGATCGGTTCCGTCATACTCAGGGGAAACAACGTGGTGTCAATATCCCCATGAGCGTGTTGCTGCCGGCGGGGTGATTCCGTTTTTTGACAGATGCAGTTATTCTCGCCGGGGGTCTAGGCACAAGGCTGAGACCCCTGACTGAAAATATACCCAAACCCCTCGTGAAACTGGCTGGGATCCCGCTCATCAGGAGGATTGTGGACAGCATACCAGGCGACATAGAACGTGTGTTCGTGGCCGCCGGATACAGGGCTGACAAACTCTCTGATTATTTTAAAAACGACCGCGACGCGGGTGAAAGAGACGTGCGGGTGGTGCCGGAGGAAAATGCGCTGGGTACTGCGGGAGCGCTCTGGAACCTGCGCAACGAACTCGGCGACGAATTTGTGGTATTCAACGGAGACGTGGTTTCCAGCCTTGATGTTTCCAGCGCCATATCATTCCACAGAAGCATGAATGCGACGGCGACGATATCCGCGTGGGAAGTCGATGATACGGAGGCCTACGGCGTGCTGCGCATTGATGCGGAAGACAGGATAACCGGATTCGTTGAAAAGCCGAAGAAGGAGGAGGCGGTCAGCAGGCTGATCAATGCAGGCACCTATGTCATGAACAGACATGTGTTTGATTTCATGAATGGCAGCTCGTTCTCACTGGAGAGAGAAGTGTTTCCCGCACTCTGTTCGGATCGTATTTTCGGATACCGTTTTCACGGGCACTGGATTGACTGCGGCTCGCTTGGCGCCTATCTCCAGGCGCAGTCTACGGTCATGATTTCGGAACGAAGAGGCATACAGAAAGGAGCAAGGCTGGAAGGCTGTCTGATTGAGAGACCCGTTTCCATCGAGAGGGGAGCCAGGGTCCGTGGAGCGAGAATCGGCCCGAATGTATACGTCGAGGCAGGAAGCGCTGTGGATGAGGGCAGCAGGCTTGACAACTGTGTGGTCATGGAAGGGGCGAAAGTCGGTTGCGGATGTTCTGTCAGCGGCAGCATCATAGGCCCGGATTGCACACTTCCGGACAATGCAGTGAGTCATAATCAAATATTGGTGAAGTAATAGGCTCTGACGTGTCCGACGGGCAGTCGACTCTCTTTGATTTTACAGACATAGATACGAGTCGTGGACTCGAGGAGAAGAATGGTTTCGTTTCACACCCGTTTATTGAGCCGGACACGGTCCAGTACAGGGATTTCCAGATTGAGCTGTCCGGCATTGCAGTTGAGACCAATCTGCTCGTAGTAATACCAACAGGCCTCGGAAAAACGCTCATTGCCCTGATCGCCGCCGCAGAGATGATGAGGAGAGGCGGAAAGAAGGTGCTGTTTCTCGCACCCACAAAGCCCCTGGCAATGCAGCATCTCGACAGTTTCAACAGGATGTTCATGCTGAAATCGTTTGCGCTTTTCACGGGATCTGCGAAACCCTCTGACAGGAAGGAACTGTGGAAGATGAAGAGAGTCATTTTCGCCACCCCGCAGGTGATAGAGAACGATCTGAAGGCGGGACTCTACGACCTGGGCGGAGTGGCGCTCTGTATTTTCGACGAGGCGCACAGGGCGGTTGGAAACTATTCATATGTCAGTGTTGCGGCGCAATGCCGTGAAGCGGGAGCCAGGATTCTGGGGCTTACGGCTTCTCCTGGTTCGAAGAAGGCCAAGATAGAGGACATACTCGTCGCGCTGAACATAGAGAAGGTGGAGACAAGAGAAAGACTGGACGAGGACGTCAACTCGTACGTGAAGGATGTCGACGAGGATATAGAACGCGTTAAGCTGAGCAGCGAGATGAGAAGAATGCTGAAGCCCATAGACGAACTCCTTCACGAGAAGATAGTGAAGCTGCAGCGGATGGGTTTCCTTCGCTACAAAAAAGCGGATATGATTTCACGCAAGGATCTGCTCTCTGTCAGGGCATCCATAATGGGCAGAAAAAAGAAGGGCGGATATCTTTTTGGCGCGATGCACAACAGCATCGTCGCGATACACGCGTACCACTGTTCGGAGCTGCTGGAGACACAGGGTATCGAGCCGCTGAGACTCTATCTCAGTAGAATGCAGGAATCGTCGGAGAAGAGCAAGGTGGAAAAGAGCTTCATAAGCGACGAGCGCATGAAGAAGGTCGGTGAAATACTGGCAGGAACAACGGGCATTTCACACCCCAAGCTGGCGAAACTGACCGATATCATCGATGAGCAGATGAAGCTCAAACAGGACAGCCTGGTTATGGTATTCACTCAGTACAGGGACACCATCGAAAGCATCGTGCCGGAACTGGAGAAGAGAGGCATAAGCTTCGCCCGGTTCATCGGGCAGGCGGACAGAGGGGAGAAGAAGGGAATGACGCAGAAGGAGCAGAAGAGGACTATCGCCGAGTTCTCCTCAGGGAAGTACAGAGTGCTTGTCGCAAGCAGCATCGGTGAAGAGGGCATAGACGTTCCCGACGTCGATCTTGTAGTGTTCTACGAACCGATACCGAGCGAAATAAGATACATACAGAGGAAGGGGAGGACAGGCAGGAGCTCGGTTGGCAGAGTGGTCATACTCGTTGCCGAGGGCACCAGGGATGAGGCATTCCTCAGGGCAAGCGCGAGCAGGGAAAGGCGCATGAACAGGATAGTCAGATCAATGAAGGGCGTAAATCAGGCAGCGGAGTGATCAGGATTCTGACGCCTGCGGGGCATTAAGAGCCAGCTTGTTCGTCAGCAGCCTGAGAAAGGATTCGAGATGTTCGGCGAGCGAAGAGTTGTCTGAGAAGCCGCATGCCGAAAGGTCCGGAGAGGCAATCAGCGCCTTCTTTCCGTCGCACACTATGTCGGTGGCGAGAAGTTCTGTCACCCTGTAACTCTCAGTATGCTCAGGCAGCTTCACTGAGGGAGCGGTAACGACGGTAATACTCACGCCGCGCTTCTTCGCATCGCTGAATTTTTTGCCGAAACTCTTTCTTATGTCCCTGATTGCTGGAGTGGAAATTATGAGTCTGTGCATTGAGCCGTCGATCATCTCCGCAATTTTCTCCATGACCTTCTCCTGGCCGGTAATCGTGTAAATGAGCTGCGGCACTCCTTTCTCGCTCAGCATTCCGCTGACCAGCGAGAGTTTTCTGAACGCTTCCCTTATGTTTTCTGCAACTTCGTCACCCTTGGCAAGCGGATCCTCCGGATGGAAGACGCGCGGCTTGCCCTGTGACGTCGTTGCATAGCCCCGTCCTTCCAGCATCGTCAGCGCCTTGTATGCGGACGTCCTGGGTATCTGCGCCACCTCTGCGACACGCTGCGGCGTGCCGAAACCCAGCACGACAAGAGCCATATACGATCGCGCCTCATATTCTGAAAGACCGCAGTTCCTCAGGACGCCTATTACGCTTTCGTACTCCTTGCGCAGCTCATCCAAATTCTCCCCCAGAAGCTTGATAAGGTTCATGACTTTGTAGTGGCAATTACTACATTGAATTTAAACTTATTCGGAATTCGTCTATGGATGCCATTCAAAAATGCAAACTGAACGCATGTCCTTGAATACAATTTAATACTAGTTCGCCTGTTAAACGCGAAGGTATAACCGTGATAGAGCTCAACGATGACAGGTGCATGCACTGCGGTGCGTGTGTCGGAGCATGCCCCGCAAACGCAATATACCTCAACGAGGTCATACTGGATTTCAACGATGATTGCACCGACTGCGGTCTGTGCGTCAAGGCGTGCCCGGTCGGCGCGCTGTCGCTGATCAGGACCAGGGGACAGAAGGTGCCTATTGCGGCCACGGCATGATTTGGTCATTGGGCTTTCGGCAGACAGCCTTATGCTTGAAACGAATTAATAGAGGCTTGCCGATCAGTCACTTCATACCGGTGTCTATATGTTCATCAAGGATGAGTATGACGTTGTTGTCGTAGGTGCTGGCCCTTCGGGCAGCACGACTGCGAGATACGCGGCCATGAACGGCGCCGATGTGCTGCTGGTCGAGAAGAGACAGGAGATAGGCTCGCCGGTACGATGCGGCGAGGGAGTGTCGATGGAGATTTTCAAGCACGTCGACATCAAACCAGATCCATCATGGTTCGTCAACGAGGTGACCGGGGCAAGGATTTTTGGACCGTCCGGAAAGCACATATTGATTGATGCTAAAAACGCCGGCGATGAGGTAGGGGCTGTCATTGAGAGGGATGCGTTTGACAAGCATCTTGCGACACTAGCCGCGAGAGCTGGAGCTGAAATATCTACAAAGACCGCCGTGACTTCACTGCTGCGGGATAGCGGCGAGATTACCGGAGTCAGAGTAAGAAGGATGGGCGAATATCACGATGTTGCAGCGAGACTGATTGTCGGCGCGGACGGCTTTGAATCGCAGATTGCCAGATGGGCGGCAATTAACACCAATCTGAAGACCAGGGATACAACGTCAAATCTGCAGTACAGAATGACAGGCCTGGACCTTGACCCGCGCTTCACCGACTTCTACATAGGTTCTGTGGCCCCGGGCGGATACGTCTGGATATTTCCCAAGAGCAGGGATACCGCCAACGTTGGTATCGGACTCCTGCTCTCGAGGATAAAGGGCGCGAGCGAGGCGAAGGATTATCTGGATGCATTCATAGAAAAGGACGAACGTTTCAAGAATGCAGATATACTCGAGACGGTCAGCGGTGGCGTTTCGGTAAGCGCTCCGCTTGATTGCGTAACCGCGAACGGCATCATGCTTGTGGGAGACGCCGCTCGCATGATTGATCCGCTGACGGGCGGAGGAATAAGCAACGGTGTAATTGCAGGCAGCGTCTGCGGAAGGGTCGCGGCGGAATCTGTCAGGGCGCATGATGTTTCAAAGGAATTTCTGAAGAGATACGAAGACGGATGGCGTGACCTTCTGGAGGAGAAACTCTACCGGGATTACATGGCCAAGGAGAAGCTGATATCACTCGATGACCACACACTCGATATGCTCATAGATGCGCTTTCCGGCGCGACGATGGAGAATCTTTCCACCAAAGAAATACTCAGGGCAGTAAGATCCAAGTATCCTCAGCTCGTGAGTGAATTCGAGGATCTCATCTGAAAGCGATACCGCGACACACAGAGTCACCACATAGTGCGGTACAGCGCGACTGAAGCCGCGAGGGTGACCGAATGAACGATGCGTCTTTCATAAGCGCTGAAAGTGACCGGTGATTTTCTCCACACAATAAGTGCCCCGGCCGCCCGGCCGGACTTATCGTGTATATGATGCATGATGGCGTGACCTGGCCTGTTGCCGAACAGCGACGTTATCAGCACAGATTCATCATTCTCCCGCATCCCGTCGCTTCCAAGCGCCGCCTCGATTTCAGTAAGGGACACCATTGTCCCCTTTCCCCTCTGCATGCCCGAACTCCTGGAGAAGACCTTTCTTGCGAAACTTTCACCTTCCATTGCGAGCACCACAATATCGTCGTGAGGAACGATTCTGCCGAGTTCTGTGCAGAATGCTGCCGGAAACGGTATTTCGGCTGGCGACGAGAGTATGCCCGCGAGTATTGATGAAAGCGACGAAGAGAACACCGTCTCCGCGGCGTTCTTCCGTGCCTCGCCGGTGATGCCACTGAAATTCACGGCCATCGCTGAAAGAAATTCTGCGAATTCCATCTCCTCGTATTCCAGCTGTCTTGTGCCCGGAATCTGCAGAATGATGATGGACGCTGTTCCGTCGTGCTCACCCGCGGGAACCAGCAGATAATTTGAATCTGACTGGGCGGATGCTGAGGGTCCCTGCGGTGATGTGGAGCATTCGACTTTCGCCAGTTTCCTGGAGTGCGATGCCTCGATTATCCTGGCTTGCAGTGAATCAGAAAAGGAGTGATTGCGTTCAGGCGACTGCGTCCTCACGTGGGCCTTGCTGGAAATTATGCGATCACGGTGGATTGTGCATGCGATCGCATCTGACCCCGGAATAGCATCAGTAAGATATCTCATCAGCGATTCCAGTCTTTCGCCCTGATCAAACGCAGAAAGGCATGTTTCTGACACGAGGTTCAGAAGGCGGGCTCTGTGAACCGCCCTCTCCAGAGAGGCAGAGCTGTAAGCCGTTGAGAGAATGAAATCGACATGCCGCCTTGAACGTTCTGCGATGGACAGTTCCATCCATCCCGGCTCACGCCCCTTTGACGAGACCGTCACGGTAAAACCGCGATAATATGCCGCACTGTGCGGTATGATATATGCGATGCTTGTGGTGCTGTGCCCGAGTTTTCTGAGAAGTGATTCATGTCCGGCACCGGCCCTCTCAACTGTTTCCGGCACGGAAGACAGGAATTCGGGTTCCAGAGATAAAATCGCGCCAGCGGTGCGTCTGTTTCCGCGCCCTTCCGAGGCAACGCATTCAACTGCATTGGTGAAAGGGCGCTGAAAGAATGTGTATGACTCTTCCGCGGATAACAGCATTCTGAATTCCCTTGCAAGCGCGGAGTGAAGCGTGCTTAGCTTCCCGTGTATCTCGAAACGAGCAAGCAGGTTGTCCAGACGTTCATACAGCAAATTCAGATGCCGCAGTTCCTCGATCCTTGCGAACGTGGGCAGCTTGGCGCCGACCATCGATGATACATCCCTGAGGAATTTGATGTCATCTTCTCCGATCTTTTCAGTTCTCCTGCGAAACAGGGCAATAGATCCGGCGATTTCATTCCCCATCATTACTGGTGTAAAGAGTGCCGAAGAGTACCCCCTGTATAGCCTGCGGAAATCATCGAAACGCGGACTCCCTTCATCGACGATAACAGGTTTCACGCTCAATATCAGCGGCTTTTCGAAGTGAAGATCGCAATCTCTCGACAGAAGTCTTTTAGACAGTGCGGGGGGACATGCGGCCTGCGCCATGACGGTTATCCTTCCCCCGGAATTATCGAACATTATCACGGAATCCGCGACTGCCGTCTCAGACAGTTTTCCGGCAAGAATGCTGAAATATGTGTTTCTGTCAGTGAACGGGAGGAGTTCCTTCATGATCCATGCGACATTGCGGCCCAAATGCTCCTCCTCATGCACGTTTCCTTTCTGGTCATCTCTTCCCCTCAGCTGCTGCCCGCCTATCAGAAACAGGACATTCCCTGGGTGTGCAACAACTGAGGACATCATGACATCCATGACTGCCGATCCTCCTTCAGGGCCCGACAGCTCGATCACACCGGACTGAGCGCTGCCTTCGGCCTGACACCTCTTGAACATCTCGACAAAAGTTATTCTCTGGGATTTGACCACCATGTCAAGGAACTCTATTCCCCTGCATCTGTCGAAACCGATGGATGCGGCAAGAGAAGAGGCGGCTGTGTTGCAATCGGCTATCATTCCCAGTCTGTCCATAATGAAGAGAGGTTCCCTGAAGACACCAAGGAATGCTGAGAGAGTTTCTTCAGGAGCAGACTGCCCGGCTATCTTCCTTATCTGGCAGTAGACAGCGTTGATTTCGTCTCCGTTTATCACAGGGGTGAACGTCGCGAGGCATGATATTCCGGCGATGCTGCACTGGAATTCGAAGCTCTTTCCGGTGGAAAGATGAAGCAGAGCGTCCAGTTTCGAGCCTTCCCATTCGCCGTCACCAAGATTCAGTTCCACGCCAGCCTCCTGGCCTTCGAGAAGCTCCTTTGCCGCTCGGTTCAATTCGAGTATGTTCATCCTCATGTCTGTGATGACAACGGCTTCTGTCATCGAGTTGATCAGGGAACTCAGACTCGGCCGCTCCCCGCTTATCACACCTGTTCGTGTATCGTTCATGCTGTCCGCTCTTTGGATTAATCAGAATGCCTGTGGAATTGATTGAGCCTTCTGACGGCTAATAAAATTAACCGGCAAAATATCAGTCAAAAACCTGCAGAATGACCATCAGCAGGCTGTCCGCCTGACTCTTACGCCGCCAGAATACACGGAGCGAATCATGCTGTCGGAGTTTCTGTAGAAAATCTTGCTCGCAGCGTCGAGGTCCAGACATATGAAATCCGCTCTCTTTCCCTGTTCGATGCTGCCCAGCTCACCACCCATGCCGATACAGCTTGCGGAGTTCAGTGTTGCTGCGGTAAGGGCCTCTTCCTGCCTCAGGCCGCAGGCATAAACCGCGAGAATACAGGAAAACATCATGCTTTCGTTCCATGAATTTGGACTCAGATCAGTTCCTATCGCGACAGCCATACCGCTGGAAATCATCGAGGCTGCATCTGGAAAATGCCTTGCCATGGAGAACAATGGCGTGGATGGCAGTATTATACCGGTTGTTCCGCTCGATGCAAGGGCGGAAAAACTGCTTCGCGGCGTATGCGCGAGATGCGATACGCTGACCGCGCCAAGAGCGGCTATGTCTTCAGCAGCGCCCGTGCACGAGAACTCGTCGATATGGGCAGAAAGCCCGAATCCCAGCCTGCCGGCAGCGGCAAGAATGTGCAGTCCTTCCTCCGGCGTGAACGCTCCGTCCTCGATGAAAACATCACAGAGAGCAGACAACCCTCTTTTACGAACGGCAGGAAGATGCAGGTCGACTATTTCAGACAGGTAGTCTGACCTGCGTGCATCCGGGGGAATGGCGTGCGCACCCATGTAAGTAGGCACGACTTTCTGTCGCATTGATGAAAGCCTGTTTGCGACGCTCAGCATCTTCAGTTCATGCTCCAGGTTCAGACCGTAACCGCTCTTGACCTCGACGCACGTCGTTCCTCCCGCGAGCATTCCGCGCAGCCTTGGAACTGTCTCTGTTATCAGTTGATTCGGAGAGGCTTCCCTCGTTCTTTCCAGAGTGTGAAGAATTCCTCCTCCGCTTTTCAGTATGTCCATGTAAGAGTCACCGCGCAGTTTTCTGGCCAGCTCATTCTCCCTGCTGCCTGCAAACAGTGCGTGGCTATGGCAGTCGACGAAGGACGGTATAACCGTGCAGTCATCCAGCGGAACCTTCTTTCCGCTGTATTTCGACAATATCAGCGCCCTTCTGCCGCATGCCTCTATCCTTCCATCCAGGACCGCTATTGCGGCATCTTCGATGAAACGGATGTCGCACATCGACTCCGCGCTTTTCGCTTTCCTGCCGGCCGGTGTCATGATCCGGGCGCATTCGAATATGGAGTCAACCTTCATGCCCCTCCCTCCTCAGCCCTTCTTCTCCGGTTCTGCAGATAATTGGAATGCCGCCCCTTGCGGCAATCGCTTCACCTGCTTTCTCCGGCCTGTCAGTTAGGGCTATTATGCACCCTCCGCCGCCTGCGCCGGTGAGTTTTGCGCCGTAAGAGAACGGTCTTACCGCATCGATCAGCTGGTCCAGTTCCTTCGTGCTCACACCAAGCACCGACAGCAGGCGCTGGTTCCTGTCCATGAGTCTGCCGAGCGCGACCATATCACCGCCCCGCAGCGCCTTCATTGCATCCTGTGAAATACTGCCGATTTCCGAAACTGCATCTCTGGCGGTGGGATATTTCTCCCAGAGCCGTCTGACCTTGTCCACCATGTGACCGGTCGCCGCACCGCTTCCGGTATATCCGGCAACCACGGTCATTCTACCGACGTCGACATGGCCGATATGCCATGTGACTGTGCCGCTGCTTATACTCCATATCTCCGATGAAACTCGACTGCTGCTGATGAAGACGCCGTAACCGTGCGCCGAAGTCGATGTATCAAGGGGACTCGCTCTGCCCTGGGCGCCGAGTTCCACATTGAATGCAATCGACGCCGTCTTGGCCTCATTCCCGTCATTGTTCAGAGCTGCAACGAGCGATGTCGAAAGTGCCGCCGATGAACCCATCCCGCCTCCAGGAGGTATGGAAGACTCCACACTTGCGCTCTTTCCCGTGGCTCCCGTCAGACTGAATGAATGATAAGGATACGCGCGCATGTCTTTCCTGAGAGGGAATCCGTTGAATCTGTTCTCTCTGTATTCGCTGACGACAGCACGCGTCCTGAGGTTGATTGCGGCTGCTATAGCCGCTTCACCGAAAACGACTGCGTGCTCTCCGAACAGTATGATCTTGCCCGGCGAGGAAAAGGAGACAGGCATAAACCACACATGAAAGACGTTGAAGTTAAATTCTTTCCACTCGGAGTCCATGAAGACAGAGGGTTCATTGGACCCGCCTGTCCGGCTCAGACACGTTTCCATAATCTCTTTTCCATGATCTCTTGCGCGAGGGGATGAGCAGATTAACCCGCTTCGAATATTCCGCGTAGACAGGACCGGTTCTGGATGCCCAGTATGCGTCTATCGACCAGACTGATTTGATTAAGATTGGTACAAAGACGGCAGCGCACAGCACCGCTCCTGCCGGACTCACGAGATCGGTCGCCACGCCTGCCATGACAAGCATGATGCCGAAGTACAGCGGATGCCTGCAGAAGCGGTAGAAACCGGAAGGAGAGAGTTTCGGTCCCTCCTCGCCGGTTTCGCTTATTATCTGTGAGGCCGGTGCCTTGGCCCCGAAGAAAAATACCGCACCGACAAGTGTAAGCACCATGCCCGCCGCAGATATGGTGTAATACAATACGCTCTCCTGTCTGAGCGGTGTTACAAGTGATACAAGCACAACGGCTCCTCCGGCAATAAGGCGCATCACACTGAGCGTTGTGACCGGAATCCAGCGCGTGGAGTCGGAAGGCTGTTTTCTGATGGTTGAGAATACCATTGCGGCGATGCTCACCGCTACGACTGAATCCTGAATACCGAAGTAACCGGTGAAGAACATTCGACGTGCTCCAGTTGCTCCATATCGGCACGCATTAAATTAATAGTTCCCCGATGGCAGCGCTGTTACATCACAGGCGCCGGAACGGTGACTTGCGGTGCGAGGCGCGGCACATTTGTGCAAGGCTTGGTTGAAACCCATATATCAGACCGCCCGCATTACAATGCCAAAGCATCATGGAAACAATGTCATTCGGAGCGCGTACAAAAATCGCGATGCCCGATATCGGACTGGGAACATGGCGTATTGGCGGAAGCTTCACTGCCGATGGTTCTCAGGATGTCTCTGAGATCGAAGCTGTGAGCAAAGCTATTGAGATGGGTTACCGCTTCATAGACACAGCCGAGATGTATGGAAACGGTCATTCAGAAGAACTGGTGGGCACGGCCGCGACAGACAGAGAGATATTCATTGCAACAAAAGTCTGGCAGACGAACCTCAGGTATGACGATGTTCTAAAAGCCGCAGGCAGGAGCCTGAAAAGGCTCAAGAGGAAATACATAGATCTGTATCAGATACACTGGCCCAGCGACAGCATACCTTTGCGCGAAACAATGAGAGCCATGGAGAAACTGGCGGATGACGGCATCATCAGGCACATCGGAGTGAGCAACTTCGGCGTCGAACTGCTTGAAGATGCCTCCAGTCACCTTTCGAGACATGAGATTATCTCCGATCAGGTTTCATACAGCATTGCAGACCGCGAGCCTGAAAAGGGGCTCACGGAATACTGCAGGAAGCACGGAATAGGCATCATTGCGTATGAGCCTCTCGCAAAAGGGAAAGTTTTTGAGGGAAGAAACGGCCGCGTCCTTGCGGAAGCAGCATCGATGGTGTCCAGGACGCCGGCGCAGGTCGCACTTAACTGGCTGATGTGCAAGAGGGCACTGCCGATACCGAAATCCGTTGATTTCGGGCACCTCTCTGAGAATCTGGGCGCAACTGGCTGGCGCCTGCCTGAGAAGGTGATGAAGTTCATGGACGAATCGCTTTGAGGATGCATTGCGGCTGCATCCGCACATATAAATAGCCTGTTCCGTGTGAAACCCAACTGCACGATCTGTAATAGAGGAGGAAGACGATTGACTCAAACAGCCATAGCAGCAGAACATCTTGTAAAGAGCTACGGATCGATAAAAGCCGTGGACGGGCTCTCACTGAACATACGCAAAGGGGAAGTCTACAGTCTGCTCGGACCCAACGGTGCAGGAAAGACGACAACGATAGAGATACTGGAAGGACTGAGACGCCCAGACGAAGGGAATGTGTCCATCCTCTCGATGGACCCATGGAAAAACGCCGTGGAACTGAGGAGAAAGGTCGGCGTCATGCCTCAGGGATTCAATTTCATAGCCAAGATAACGCCCAAGGAAGCGATACGTCATTACTGCACACTTTTCGGCGTGCCTGACAATTCGAAGGAACTGCTGGAGCTTGTCGACCTGACGGATATGGCCAGAGTCAGCTTTGAGCACCTTTCCGGCGGGCAAAAACAGAAGCTGGGCCTCTGCCTTGCGATGGCAAACAGCCCGGAGATCATATTTCTCGACGAGCCGACCACCGGTCTGGATCCGCAGGCCAGGAGGAACATGTGGGATGTCATAAAGAGACTGAAGTCAGAGGGTAAAACACTCCTGCTGACCACACATTATCTGGAGGAGGCCGAGAGGCTGGCGGACAGAGTGGGCATCGTGGACCACGGCAGGATGCTGGCAGAGGGCACTCCAGATGATATAATCGGCGAGCATGGAAACGGCCTGTACCTGAGGATAAGCGGCACTGCAGAACTTGCGTCCAGAATCAGGAGCGCAACGGGTCTGGAATGCTCCAGCAAGGATGGCCTGGTGGACATAAAAATTGACGCGAATGAAAATATAGTAAATGTGCTGAGAGTGGTGGAATCCGTGCATTCGAAACTCAGTGTTCTGGAACTCAAGAGAGAGGGGCTGGAAGACGTGTTCGTAAAAATGGTCGGAAGGATGGAGGGGAATGAATGAAGCCTTCGCACATATTGAGCGATCTGGTTATCTACTTCAAGAATTTCGCGCGCAGCAGGGAGGGCGTCTTTTTCACGTTCATATTCCCAGTGATTCTAATAGCGGTGTTCGGTTCCATCTTCTCCCACGGAACAGGCGGGAGCGTCCCTCTATACGTGCAGAATCTGAACGGAACCACCGGTGTCACCCAGGAATTCCTTGCCGGGCTGAATCAGACGCATCTCGTAAAGGTGCACATGATCCCCGCCGACGTGAATGTACAGAACTACATTACCAGGAACTCGGTGACTGCTGCGCTTGTAATACCCTCCACTTTCACAGATGCCGTTCGCGCAAATACGACGACGACCCTGCCGTTCTACTACAATCCAACCCAGTCGTCGTCTCAGTTTGCTGCCCAGGCGATTAATCTCGTGGTTGAGCATTTCAATGCGCAGTTGAGCGGCACGCACAGCATAATCAGCGTCAGCCAGAATACCAATTCCGTTGTCGCCACCAGCTACATCGACTATCTGGTGCCGGGCCTGATCGGATTCACCATCCTCACTTCGCCTATGTTCTCCACGACGTACATCGTCAGTTCATACAAGAAGGAGAAGATTTTCAGACAGTTTTCGCTGACGCCCCTGACGAAGAGCGAATGGCTCTTTTCGCGATTTACCGGATCGTTCATCATAGCCCTTCTCTCAGCGGGGGAGATGATTGCAACAGGCGTAATCCTGTTCGATGCTCGCGTCATCCTGACACCGCTGGTGCTCCCTTTCATACTGCTCGGCGTCGTGCTGTTCGTTTCACTCGGCACGATAGCCGGTGCGCTGGCGAAGACCGAGGAAGGCGCATCGGTGATAGGAAATATAATCACCTTTCCCATGATGTTCCTCTCAGGCACATTTTTCCCGGTTTCCGCCATGCCGTCATGGCTTCAGGGAATAGCCCATCTGCTTCCCCTCTACTACATAATAGACGGGCTCAACTCCGTCATGATATACACAAACGGCGCAGAGGCAGTGCTGGATATAGCAGTTTCCGCCACCCTAGCATTACTGTTCTTCGTAATAGCTCTGGCAGTTTTCAGCTGGAAGGAGGAATGATCGCCGTGAATGACGATGCCTTTGAACCTTCCGGTCGGAATTTGTGCGATGCACCGTCACGTACGCAGGGAAAGTTGATATATCCACAGCGATGATGAAAAAACATGATCGTGCTCATCGGTGTCGGCCACGTCTTCGACATAGGAGGAACGGTGAAGTCGCTGGTGATTGACACGAAACCCGGGGCAGTGTGCCTCGAACTCGATGACGGAAGACTGGCAGGATTGCTGACCAGGCAGCGGGGCGAAGGAACCTCACGTGCCTACAGGTCGCTGGGGGATTTTCAGTCGAAGATGGCCGAAAGCTACGGCACGACTGTCGGTTCTGAAATGCTGGCCGCATACGAAGCGGCACAGCTGATCGGCGCAAGGATATACTGCATAGACATGAATGCCGGGGAATTTTTCGACCGTGCGTTCAAATCCATGTCGCTGAAGGAGAAGGCATACCTCACGCTCAACTCTTTTGCAGCCCGGTTTGTCAGGAAAAAGAAGATAGAGAAGGAACTGAAACATTATGAGGAGAACGGCGCAGAATACATGGAGGAGTTCGGCAGACGATTTCCGTCACTGAAAAAGGTACTGATTGACGACAGAAACAGCCACATGGCAGGCATGATCAGAAAAATCGCCGGCGAGCACAGGGAAGTCGTGGCTGTCATAGGTGACGGTCACGTTGAAGGGCTTATGAGTCTCATCAGCGACCTGCCAGTGAGGGTCATAAGGCTGAAGGATTTGCGCGATACGCGGGAGATCGGTGAGGATCCCTCAGTCAGCCGGAATGGAAATGGGCAGGCAACCTTCTCTTTCAACTACAGGTGATGCATGCGATGCATTCTCCTGGAGTCAGTAATCGATGAGTGTTGAGGCGGGACAATTCATGAATGCGGTGGAGGCGATCGGACTCAGAAAGGTGTACAAGGCAGGGAAAAAAACCGTGTGTGCACTGGACAGTATAGACATTGCCGTCGCCAAGGGCAGGCTGTTTTCATTCCTCGGACGAAATGGAGCCGGCAAGACTACTTTTGTAAAGATAGCGTCGACGCTGCTGCTGCCGACATCCGGTTCTGTCCGGATACTGGATCATGACGTTGTGAACGAGACGGCCAGAGTCAGGGAAGATATAGCGCTGGTTCCTCAGGACGTCCGGCCCTATTATCATCTGACGCCGCGTGAAACAGCACACAGCTACCTGCGCATAAGAGGGCTTGCAAGGGAGGAGGCGGCGAGCAGGACGCAGTGGGTGCTCGACGAGATGGGTCTTTCCGAATATGCGGATGTACCCTGCCTGCAGCTGTCCGGAGGACTTCAGCAGAGGACGATGGTGGCGATGGTTCTGGCAACATTGGCGCCTGTGATGTTTCTCGACGAGCCGACGCTTGGAATGGATCCCATGGCAAGGCGGAATGTCTGGAAGATCATAGAGGAGATAAGGTCGCGCGGTTCGACTGTTTTCCTCACCACGCACTATCTCGATGAGGCCGAAAGACTCTCTGAGGAACTTGCCATAATAAGCAGGGGAAAAATACTTTTCAGGGGTTCTGTTCGTGAACTGAAGGTCATTGTGGGTGCAGACTACAGGGCAATAATGAACAGAAATGTTCCGCGGGAACTTCTGAGCGGATTCGATACAATTGTGGAAGACGGAGGACGCCTTCTTGTCCTCACAACCAGAGAGGGCGCACTATCACTTGCGGATGCGGCGAGCAGGGCTGGATATGAAATTTCGGTCGGACCTGTTACTCTGGAAGAGGCATTCATCCGGCTTGTAGGGAGTTCTGAGATAGATGAAGCTTAGACTTCAACTCAGGGCTGTGGGAACATTCCTGATGATCAACGGGATCATCGCGCTGAGGAGGCAGACAATAGTACTCGTTTCCATCTCTCTTGCGCCGTTCACATTCATCTACTTCCTGTATCTCGTCAGCCCGAGGGCGGAACTTCCCTTTGGTGTAGTCGGTGCAATAGTGTTCACCACCGTTTTTACCGGGAGCATGCTGCTCAATGATTCAGCATATCTGAGGCTGGAGAGGCATCTGCAGGCGATCTATGTTGCATCCCCCGTAATGGCTGTGTCGTACGCTGCGGGCATGGCACTTTCAGAACTCATATTCATCCTGCCGCCGCTCGTCGTACTCTTTGTGGTGCTTGGCTTTGTTGTACACATAACACCTGCGATCCTTCTTTCTATGCTCTGCATCGTGATTCTCACATGGATAATGGCATCAAGCCTGGGTTTCATGGTGTCCTCATTCTTCAAGCAGATGAGGGAAATATGGCCGATCGCGAGCCTGATATTCTCCGTAATTTCCATCGTACCGCCAATATTCTATCCAATAACAGCCATACCTGCGAACTACAGGTGGATTGCATACTTCGCCCCCACAACATACTCAGCGCTGCTGGGTGACAGTGTGGTCGGCATCGTTCACGTTTCCGCATTTATTCAGACTTTGTATGTGGGCGGTCTTGTCGGTGCCACACTGATGTTCATTGGCATAGCTTCTGTTTTCACGCGCTGGAGAGAAAAGTAGGCGGCATGAGCCGCGTTGCTGCGACATGTTTAAATACAGACGGAAATCTGCGAGTCCTCTGCTTAAGGCTGATCACAATGGGAAACATAAGACCCACATACATCAAGAGGGTAGCGGTCGAACTTGTCAACAACTATCCCGGACTTTTCACGGATGATTTCAATCTGAATAAGGAGATTGTGGGCAAGATGACTGATGTGACATCCACCATGATGAGGAACAAGATTGCCGGTTATGTGACAACCTTCAGGAAGCATCCGAAGCTCTGAGTTCGTCTCTGCAACCTTCATGCCGTGGTTTTGGGCAGGACAAGATACAGCGGCACGAAGCCTATTGAAATCAGGAACATTGCGATCCACGCTTCGTGGAAACCATAGTCGAATGCAATCGCTCCAAAAGCGAACGGCACCCAGAAGCCGCACATCACCTGTATGCCGTTGACAAGGCTCACAGCGAGCGGTATGTTCTTCAGACCGATTGAACGCATGTGAGCGGGCAGCGCGTATGTGATCGAAACGCCTGATGTGAACAACACTCCGAGCAGCACGCTTCCCATGGCCGCGGCAACGATGCTGTCAAACAGGAAGAGCAGCAGGGACGCGGAGAACATGCATGAGACCATGATGAGCAGCGTCCGCCCGCTCTTTATTTTCCGGTAGAGGGGTCCAGACATGGCCCCTCCGATGAGTCCGACGAACAGTATGAGCGAGGAAAGAATACTGGCGATACCGGAATTCACCCGGAGATATGTTACCGAATACACGTAGAGATAGGAACTCGCGGCATTGAAAGCACCCCAGATGCCTATGAAGCCTATTGAAATGACCCATATCTGCCTGTTGCGCAGCACCGATGCGATTTCGTGCAGCGTCACGCCCGTGGAGGCATTCTCCGCGGCCCTGTCCATTTTCACCGTGAGCATGCTGACTGCATAAGTCGCAAGGCACAGGACACCTCCAATTATGACGCCTGCCCGCCATCCCGTGTAATCCATCAGCAGGGGCCATAACAGTATTGCGAAGCCAGCACCCAGCTGGAAGGCGGCGTTGTAATAGCCGATGACACCGGTCCTGTTTCCGGCAGAGACAAAAGACGACAGTATCCCTATGGCCGGTGCAAAGAACATTGCCGCACCCATGCCGGCTATGAATCTGAATATCAGGAGGATCGGAAAACTGGTTGCGAACGGAGTGGCAATTGTGAAAACCGAGAGAAGGAGCAACCCGTTCATGGCCACAGGCTTTGAGCCGTAGCGCGAGGAGAGTATACCCGAGGGTATCTGGAACACCCCGACGGCAAGCAGGAAGGAGGACATTATCAGTCCGGAATAAGAGTTCTTCACGCCGTATGCGGCGACTATCAGAAGAAGTGCTGGAGACACTGTGTACCAGTTCAGTGCGTAGGTGAAACGCGACGAAAGAATGGAAGCCAGCACGACGTGGTTGTTCTCCTTCCTTTCGTCCATTGTATCTCTCTGCGGGGTCACCGTGGCTCTATGCTGCCCTGCTTAAGTAACTTTTGTGGACCGGTCCGCAACAGGTTTTCGCTATGGATAATAATAAGAACTGAAAGGCATTGGTTTACCCCGGCGCATGCCCGAGTGGGGTAGCTAGGATATCCTTGAAGATTGCGGATCTTCGGACCCGGGTTCGAATCCCGGCTCGGGCGCTTCGCGCTTTGGTGAGAATATTTCTTATTGAAAAGTGATCCCGGTGCATGCCATACAGGACGCTGCGCATAAAGAGGGTTTATGATGCGCCGGAGCCCGAAGACGGCATGCGCGTGCTCGTCGACAGGCTGTGGCCGAGGGGGCTCAGCAGGGAGAAGGCGGCCGTTGACCGCTGGATGAAGGAGATAGCACCTTCTGACGGGCTGCGGCGCTGGTACTCCCACGACAGGGCCAGGTATGACGAGTTCCGGACAAGGTACCGCGCCGAGCTGAATGAGCGCGGAACAGCAGTCCTTGAGCTCCTGTCAGCTGCACTGTCCGGATCCGTGACGCTGCTCTATTCGTCGCGAGACACAGACATCAACAATGCGGTCGTGCTGCGCGATTACATAGAAGAGCGCATGCGGGAAAGCAGGAGCGCCGGGTCATCTCTGTGAAAGAAGTCTTTCGAAGTACTGTTTCACTTCGGCGCTGTTACGCGCCTCTATGCCGAAGAATTCCGCGAAACGCGAGCTCGTGGTCAGTTCCAGCGAATGCGCCTTCGATCTGACGTTGACGAGCCCCATTTCACGGAGTTTCGCGACGCTTTCATATATCCTGGGGCCGATTTTTCTCGCGAGTTCGCTCTGCAGGACCGGCTGGTAATATGCCACGAGAGAAATGGCAGTGAGCACATCCCTTGGCAATTCAACCGGCGCCATGTTCCTGGCGCTCTTCTGAAAGTCCTTCCCGAGCTGCATGGAGTACTTGTCGCCAATCCTGACTATCTCGATGGATGTGCTGCGTCCGTCGTATATCCTCTTCAGTTTTTTCAACGACTGCCTCACGTCCTGCAGAGGGAGACCTGACGCCTCGGATATCTCTGAAGGAGCCAGCGGTCTTCCGGAAGAAAAGAGCATTGCTTCCACGACAAGCAGCTGTTCATCCAACAGATATGACCCCCGTCACATGCCGTTCTCCGGCTGCGTTTCCGCCGCAAACTCCACGGAAACGTACTGCTGCTGTCCCAGCGGTTCCATATATATTTCACAGGGTGGAGATTCGTCCTGCCATATCCTGATCCTGCCCATTCTGGAAAGAAAGAGCATTGACAGGAACACAGTCACCGACTCATCCCTGCCGGATACCATGTCCGAAAAGGCTACGGGTCCCGGACCCAGCGAGAAGAGCCTGTCGAGCACCGCGTTTATCTCCTTCTCCGGATCCTCCTTATGCGCATTGTCGCTGAACTTGTGTTCTGTCCGCTGCGGAATACCCGCTGCGCGATTCAGATGCTCTTCAATCTCGTTCTGGGCCTCGCTGAAGGCATCCAGCAGGTCCATGATGTTCACTTCACGGCTGAAGTTGGAACGAATGGCGGGCTCCAGCTCAAAGCCGTCGTCAAAGCTGACGGGGTCGTCGTCGAATACATAGAAGAAGTTCGGATTGACCTCAGCCTGCTCCTCCTTTGTCTTGACTATGCGCCTGAGCATCATTTCACTCTCCAGTCTGAGCACGTTCCAGGCCATGAATATCAGCCTGCCTGCGACAACGAAGTTGACTGCGTTTTCCTTCTTTATGCGTTCGAGGTACAGACGGGAAAACGTCACTATGTTTATGGCCCTCGGGTCCATGTTATTGCTCATGACGAGTTCGAAGGTTATCGCTATGCTTCTTTCCAGAGGATCTTTCATCGAATGGTGATCGGCCTCCGGAAGCGACTTTGCTATTTCGAGATATCTGCCTATCTCCGAGTACTTCCTTGCATCTTCCACAAGCAGCGACTTCTGGAACAGAAGTTCGTTGAATATTGCCTCGTATTCCGCTTCTGTACTGTTCACCGTTTTCATGAGTCCACCACTCCCTGCATTTCAGGCTGGCCTGACGTCTCCTCCTCCGGCAGTTCCCTGAGGAACACCTCGGAAACGCCGGACGACTGTTTCGTCACGCCTATGAGCCTGTCCGCACTGTTAAGCGTCACCTTTCTGAGCGATATCTGAAGGAATTGCGCAGTGTGGGACAGTCCCCTGACCATTCTGGCCACTGCCTCCGAATTTATTCCGTCCAGAAACATGTCCACTTCGTCGAGGAAGTAGACCGGAGACGGGTCATACTGCTGTATGGAAAAGATGAAGGCGAGGGCCGCCAGGCTCTTCTCGCCCCCGCTCAGCGCCTCTATTCTCAGCGTCTTGCGCTCCTTCTGCTTCACCCTTATCAGCAGACCGCCCTGCAGCGGATCGCGCATGTCTTCCAGCACCAGTTCCCCTTCGTTTCCTCCCGAGAGCTGTGCATATATCTGGACAAAATTGCCGTTGATCGACTGGAACACGGCCAGAAGGCCGGTCCTCTTCTTCGCGTTGATCTCCTCAACGAGATTCAACAGCGATCTCTTCTTCTCGGTGAATGCCGTAATTTCGCCTTCGAGGCTTTCGCATCTGGATTTTGTGTGATCGTAATTGTCGATGGCGAGCATGTTGACTCCACCTATGGCTGTGATGTTTGCTTCAGACTCGGTTATCATTTCGCGAAGTTTTTCAGCGGTAAACTCCCCTTCGAGTTTCACTGCACCGGCTCTGCCGAGATTCTCCATGTCCAGCTGAATCTCGGATCTCTTGGCGTCAGCTGTTGCTATGCCGGCCTTCAGACTGATTTTGAGATCATTCAGCGAGTCAATTCTCTCAGCGATCTTCGATATCTCAGACTCCAGCCTGATCTTCTCCTGCAGGATTGCATCGCGCTGATCTCTCAGCGCCTTCTGCGAATTAAACATATCATCTTCCATCTTCTGCAGAGCTGAGACTTCTATACCAAACGCCGCGGCTTTCTTCTCATCCTCGCCGATGCCATGCTCGAGTATCGAAACCCTCTCCGTCGCGGTGGCGCGCTGCTCCTCAAGCTGCTGCTTCTCTTTCCTCCTGTAGTCGAGACCGCCGCGGCCCGTACCTATGCTGATCTTGAGCTCCTGGATGGTCTCTTCTGACGCCGCAATATCGACTCTGAGCTTACTAATCTTCTCAGTGAGTTCCCTGGGCTGATCTGAGAGCAGTTCCTCCGATTTCACATTGAACCTGGCTTCCAGCGCCGACTGCTCGGATTTCAATTGTGTGAGCTTTCCGGCGGCCGCCGTGCAGGCTGCCTCATCGGCAGACAGCCCGTCTCTGAGTTTCCTGATTTCCATGGCAAGCGCATTGAGGTCCTTCTCTATCTGAGCCTTCTGCGAATTGAGTGTGGAGACTGCTACGGAACCGTCTCCCATGCTGCCCTTCAGCAGCCTGATCTTCTCCTCCAGCGACGAGAGCTCGGACCTGACGGCATTCAGCTCCGCCGATTTCTGTTCAGATTCCGAAGTGAGTGTCCTCAACCTCGAACCGAGATCATCCACCTTGCCCTTATCCGGTGTGCCTCTGACATGGCGCTCCATCGAGCCGCCGACCATTGCACCGCTGGCTTCCGCAATATCGCCGTCCAGAGTTACAAGCCTGACGCCGCCCATGAACTTCCTCAGTTCATCCATGTTCCTGACGACCAGCGTATCGCCGAACACATACCACATGGCCGCCCGGTATTTCTCATCGAATACCACATGATCTATCATGAAGCCCATAGTCTGGCTCCTGGCCATCACGGCCTTTCCGCGTGGTCTGCCTTCCAGCATCTTGTTCAGCGGCAGGAATGTGAGTCTTCCGAGATTGCCTTTCTTCAGCAGACCTATACATGACGCCGCTGCGGCGTCGTCATCCACAATGACTGCCTGCAGCCTCTGTCCGGCTGCCGCGGACACCGCGTTCTGAAACTCCTCCTCAGGATTGCAAAGATCTGAAACAGTGCCGCATATGCCCTTTATCTCCCCCCTGTCTCTGGCATCCATGACAGCCCTCAATGCGCCGCCGCTGCCGAGGCGGATGTCGCTTTTGGCCTCCTGCTGAATCCTGGCTCTCTCATATTCCCGCGTAACCTGCTTGATCTGTGTTTCAAGCTCTCGAAGAGCACTGTCGAGTGTGGACTCCTGCCTCTTCTTCGTGTTGAAACTGTCCTGACAGCTCCTGAGCTCATCTTCCTTCTCCTTACCGCTCTTGCCTGTCTCCTTCAGCTGCCAGGCAATATCCCTGAATTCGAAATCCTTCGTTTTCTGCTTTTCTTCGAGGGAGGCAAGATCCCTGGAACCGCGGTCCACGCGGTCCTTCAGTCTGTCAGATTCTAGTTGTGTGTCGCGAATTACCGACTGAAGCGACGCAATGCTGACGGAAAGCCTGTTCATCTCTTTCTGTATTCCCTCCGCCCTGCTGTCCCCTTCTCCGATCCTCTTCTCCAGTGCCTGCAACTCCTTCCTTCTGGAGGAGTTTTCCTGCTGCATCTCCTTCAATCTGGCCCCGTCCGTCTCCAGAACAGATTCCTGTTCATCGATTGTTTTCAGGATCGCGTCATAAGACTTCTTCAATCTCTTGCATTCGTCCTTCCTCTCTTCGAGATCCTGGCGGGCGGTTGCGGCCGCATCAGTATGTCTGGCCTTTGCTATTTTTGCATTATCGAGCTTTTCCCTTATCTCCTTCGATTCCCTGCCGCCGGAAGTGTTGAGTTCCTCGTCCTTGACCTTCAGTTCATCATCCAGCTTTCTCACTCCGAGTCTGGAAGATTCCTTCTTTGCTGACAGTTCCTCGATCTGTGCGGAACTGCGCGCGATCTGAGAGTTTATTGATTTAATCTCCTCTTCAGAAGTAGCCAATCTCCTGACCGCCAGTGTGTATCTTGCATCCTCGAGTCTCTTCTTTTCTGAGATGTACTTCTCGGCGGCTTTCTTCTCAGCCTCGAGTTTCCTGAGTTCCTGCTTCAATTCGCCGAGCACCGAGTTGGCAGTGAGAAGATTTGCCTCAACCTGCACCCTTTCTCTCTCCGCATTTTCTATCTCTGTATCGAATGCGGTTATGCCCGCTATGTTGTCCAGTACTCTCCTCCGCTCCGTGTTACCCATTTCTATGATTCTTGTGACATCGCCCTGCTGGACGAAGTTGTAACCGTCAGCGCTGAGTTTTGCCTCTCTCAGCAGTGTGTCGAATTCTGAGAGCGACGAACGTCTGTCGTTGACATAAAAATATGATGTGTATCCCTCTCCATCGTTCGAACGTTTGACCGTTCTCGTGAAGACGATCTCGTCTGAATCTATCGGAATCGAACGGTCGTTGTTGTCGAAAACAACCGATACTGTGACGAAGGATGCCGGATTTTTTGATTTTCCGCCGTTGTAAATGAGATCTGTCAGCTTTCCTGCCCTTATGACCTTCGAACTCTTCGGTCCCAGAACGAACAGAATGGCGTCGGAAATGTTCGATTTTCCGGAACCGTTGGGTCCAGTTACTACTGTGTATCCCGGCTGCAGAGGCAGTCTCACCTTTCTGCCGAATGATTTGAAATTCTCGAGGAATATCTCCTTCAGAAACATCCGCATATCACCAGCCAGAGCTGACAATTGAGTGTACGAAACAGGCAGATTTCATAGTGCATCCCGCTCTGCCCGATAATAATCGAAGCTGTTTATAATAGATACGGGGAGAAATGGCATTGGGGAAGCACAATAGGAGTTCGTGACGATCTTGCAACTTGTTCGAAAATCGGTAAATACAGTGAGAGTATACCACAAGCGTGATGCAGGCATTCTCAGTCGGCCTTTCGATATTTGCGGCGGCGCTGGTGCTGCTGTATTTCCCGATTGCATTTATGCAGGACTGGCTGCTGCTGAAAAACAGAAAAACATTTGCGACGCAGTGTGATCACGGGGGAAAAGCGGTCGAAGGGCGAAGAGTCCTGTGCGTGCTGACTACAAACGGACAGAATCCGCTGGTGGCAGAGCATATCCTGTCTGTGCTCCATTCCTACAACCTGAACATAGAGCTGTTCGTTATCAAGGAGGAGAGAGACAGATTCGCATATTCTGCAAAAGAGATTGTCGTGCCGAAGGATTACAGTACTGCACATAATACGAAGAACAAGATGAGGGCGCTGCAGTACGGCATTTGGTACCTGCATGCCGCAGGTTATGGCGCGGAGTCGTACGTATGCCACCTGGATGATGATTCCCTTGTATCGGTTGAGTATCTGGAACATGTTTTCAGAATGAGCGAACACGCGGGACAGGGACACCTGAGGCTGCGCAAGACAGGTGTACACATGCTATCGACGCTGGCGGACATGGTCAGAGTTTCAAACTGCGATTCCTTCTGTCACTTTTTCAATTCGAGCGGACACCCGAAATCAGTGCATGGCGAAGGTCTGGTGATAAGGGCGGATGTCGAGTATATGCTCGGCTGGGACTTCGGGACTTACGGCGCGGACGACCTGATCATGGGCCAGATGATCGTCGGAAGCGGTTACAGTTTCGGATTCATACCGCACCCGATCATGATAGCGCCGCCTGTTTCCGCCAGGGACTTCTACAAACAGAGGAGGAGATGGATCATGTCCATACTCTGGTCAAGCAGGCGCATACGCGAAATAGATTCCAAGACCATGGACTGGTTCCTGTACAGATATGCCGTGGGATGGACCGGGGTGCTCGGCTTCCTGGTCTTTGCCGCAGGCATTTTTTACGGGCTTGAACTGCCGCTGCCCATCTATGCGATGCTCGTATTCAACCTGATGAGTTATTTTCTCTTCTACCAGTATGGTTCGGCTAGAACGTCCAGGAAATACATGATACCGATGGCACTGCTGCAGCTGCCTGTGGCCCTTTACGAAGGCGGGACACTGATTTATTCGCTGCTTTTTCCACCAGCCAGGGACTCGTTTGACGTCATAACGAAGGTATGAGAGCGACACAGGACCGTACAGATCGGCTGCTGGCATATGAGAATTATATTAATGCAAATTAGTAAACATTAATTTTGCACTATTTCGAAAATCAAAGATAACCTTTAAATTCGAAACATACGTTTCATGGAGCCTAAAGAGGGGAATCTTTGGCAAGTTCTGCATCCGACAGGAAATTGAAGCGTGAACTGACGACAATGGACCTGCTGTTTTTGAGTCTCGGAGGAATTATTGGCTCAGGCTGGCTGTTTGCAGCCTCCGGTGCCGCCGTGCTCGCAGGCCCGTCTGCAGTTGTAGCATGGATTGTTGGTGGACTGATCGTTCTGGCCATTGCGCTTGTGTACTCGGAACTCGGCGGAATGATACCCAGATCGGGAGCTATTGTCAGGTATGCCCAATTCTCGCATGACAGCTTTGCGGGATACATATTCGGCTGGGCGTATTTTCTGTCTGCCGTTTCCGTTCCGGCCATAGAAGCCGAGGCCGTGGTGACATATGCCTCGACTTACATCAACGGACTGGTCGCAGCATCGGGAGTGCTGACGATACCCGGTATAGCCATTGCGATGCTGCTGATGTTTCTGTTCTTCGGACTTAACTACGTGGGCATAAGGATCATGGGAAAAACCAACACTGGCGTGACATGGTGGAAGCTCATTGTTCCGCTGGCAACCGTCATAATACTGCTTGGTGTGGGGTTCAACCCCGGCAACTTTGCACTTTCATCCGGCTTCCTGTACGGCGGATGGCCCAGCGTCTTCGCCGCCATATCACTGTCCGGCATAGTTTTCTCCTACCTTGGTTTCAGGCAGGCGCTCGATTACGGGGGAGAGGCCAAAACACCGCAGAAATCGATACCCAGGGCAACCATCGCTTCCGTGCTAATAGGCATAGGGCTTTACAGCCTTCTTCAGGTCGTCTTCATAGGTCATGTCGACTGGAGCGCAATCGGTGTCAGCGCTGGAAACTGGGGCGCACTGGCAAAAGCCTCCGGAGCGAAAGCGCTGTTTGACGCACCGTTTGCAACCCTGTCCACTTCCGCTGGACTCGTTCTGCTCACCTACGTGCTCTATGCCGACGCATATGTATCGCCTTCAGGCACTCTCAGCGTCTATCTAGGAACATCTCAGAGGACACTGTACGGTATGGGAGCCAACGGATACTATCCTGCGGCACTGACCAAGATTCACGAGAAATACAGAATACCCGTTCTGCCTCTCGTTGCATCGCTTGTCGTGGGCTTCATATTCTTCCTCCCGTTCCCGAGCTGGTACAAACTTGTCGGTTTCATTTCCGGCGCGACGGTGTTCACATACATAGTGGGCGGCTCTGCCCTCATGGCTCTGAGAAAGCATGCGCCTGAACTCAAGAGACCCTTCAGACTGACCGGTGCATCCATATTGAGCCCAATCGCGTTCGTCGGCTCAGCTCTCATTGTATACTGGACAGGATGGCCCTATGTGGCTTACATCGCCATCGCAATATTCGCGGGTCTCCTTGTCTATGCGGTGTTCTACCTTACCTCGAAAGTGGACAACATATTCACGGCAAAGTCTATGAAATCGGGCCTGTGGGTGCCTCTGTTCATTCTGGCGTTGCTCGCCTTATCATACCTTGGAGAAACTACCTACGGCGGCATCGGAGTGTTTCCCTTCCCGTTAGACTTCGTTGTCGTGATAATCGTCTCGCTGATATTCTACGCGATATCTGTTGTGAGCGCCACCAAGACGGACGAAATAGAACAGATGATATCTCTCGGGACACAGTACGTTGCGACAGAAGGATTCCCGCCGGTAGTCGGAGCGGCGGAAGGAGAGGAAAAGGAAAGTTAGACGCAGAACGCTGCGAAGAAAGGGCCGGAAACCTTTCAAACCATTTCCTTCATTTTTCTGTTTGAATATAAGACTCGATATTGCATGCATGACGGGGGCATACGCAAGCGATCACGCGATAGTCTGAGTCCACATGAATTATTGTAAGTGGTGTGCATTATGTGCGTGCATGAATTACAGATACCTCGGAAAAACTGGCGTCAGGGTCAGTGAATTGTGTTTCGGCACCATGACATTCGGCTGGAAGGCGGATGAGCAGACCAGCCACCAGATGCTGGACATGTATGCTTCAGGAGGGGGAAACTTCATTGATACTGCGGATGTTTATGCAGAAGGAAAGGCTGAAGAAATAGTGGGGAACTGGCTGCACGGACAGAACAGGGACGACTTTTTTGTCGCCACAAAGGTGCGGTTTGCATTTTCAGACAGACCCAACGACATCGGACTGACCAGAAAACACATATTGAGCTCTGTGCGGAGCAGTCTGAAGAGGCTGAGGACCGACTACATAGATCTGTATCAGGTTCATGCATGGGACCCGGCAACTCCGCTCACTGAGACACTGAGCACGCTGGACGATCTCGTGAGCGAGGGGACAGTGAGATACATTGGCGCGAGCAACTTCAGAGGATGGCAGCTGCAGAAGGCTGTTGATATCAGCGAGTCGAAGGGCTGGACATGTTTCCGTACACTTCAGCCACAGTACAACCTCCTCTGCAGGGGAACTGAATTTGAACTCATACCGGCGTGCAGGGCAAACGGCATTGGTGTCATTCCTTGGAGTCCGCTGCGCGGCGGGCTTCTCACCGGAAAGTACAGGAGAGGCATGGATGTTCCGCCGGAGAACACCAGGGTAGGCGGTGCTTATCGCGAGGGCCGGAAGGAGATGTGGGAGAGGTACAACAACGACGCGACATGGAACATCGTCGAAGCACTGGATAAGATTGCGGGCGAGCTCGGAAAGACTGATGCACAGATAGCCCTCAACTGGCTGCTGTCAAAGGAGGGCGTGACGTCGCCGATCATCGGCGCAGCTTCGCCCACACAGCTCGCCGAGAACCTGGATGCTGCAGGATGGAAGCTGGAGAGCCGCCACATGGACGAACTGGACAGAGTGAGTGCTCCTTTCGTTTCATATCCCTATGACGAGGCATCGGAACTTCAGCAGAGAAGAGGCAGGGAAGACCACACCGGATGAAGCGCAGTTCACTCGGGGAGGAAGGTGGCAGTCGCCTACCGTCCTGTTGCTGAGCCCTTCGACTTCGCTGGACGCCGCGACATTCTGAACTCCATCAGATAGAACAGAATTGCTGCCGCGGCAGTGGCTGTGGCTGCGAAATACATCACCGCAGCGTAGCCTCCAGCATTGCCTGGGCCGAGGAGGGATGCCGCTCCTCCCGCTATTGCCCCTCCGGCTATCGGGCCGCCTATGCCTGACATGGCCATGAAGGATGCGAGCATTCCGGCAGATGCGCCCCTGCTGGAGGAGCGCTCAACGACATAGCCCAGTCCGCCTACGTACATGAACGACCATCCGACACCGAGCAGAAGCTGCGTGGCCGCAAGCTCTGAGAAGTTACGTACGAGAGTGAAAGAAAAGAATGTCAGCGCCGAGAGGACTATGCCCCAGAGAACGAGCGTGCGATGTGCCAGGCCGCGTGTGAGGAATCGCATGGCGAGCATCTGCACAACTGAATTGAGCACATAAATGGATGCTACAAGAGAGAGCCTGAGGCCGTAGGAATAAGATGCAGGAGTGAGAGCCAGACAGAAGAGCGGGAATATAGCCCAGATTGCCGTGGCACCGAAATGGCGTATCGCAAGCGATATGTACGCCGCCCTGCCGCCGGAGAAAACACCCGGGGGAAAAAATTTCACACGGCCTGACGCGTTCTGCCGGACATAGCCGGATTTTAGGGAGAACGCGAATGCGACGAACAGAAGAAGCGATGACATGATGAAGACGGGAGCCAGGATGCTGTGTCCGATGATCCTTCCGGCGAACAGATACAGCGCGACTCCGGCGAATCCCTGCCCTATGGCCGAGCCGAGCGCCGCTATTGAGCTGAAGTAACCGAGATCTCGTTTCAGATCCATCGCATACGCGATCAGGGAGCTGCTGGAACCGGCTGAAAGGCCCAGAAGGAAACGCACTGCCAGGAGCGCCGGCGGCGACAGAGCCTCAAGCTGCATGAAAGCCATCAGCGACGCGAAGAGCAGGCCAGCGGCGAGTATGGGTCTTCGTCCGTACATATCCGAAAGTCGCCCGAATGTGTAGTTGCTCAGCAGCAGCGCAACGCTGTATGAGGCGACGATTGCTCCGATTTCCGCACTGTTCGCGCCTATCTCTGATGCATAGACAGGTACGAACAGCGTGGAGGACGTGTAAGCGATGTTTGTCAGCAGCTGCATGTGGAAATCAGTGTTGCCGCGGTTCATTTATACAGGCCCCAATCGAAGACTGGCGGAGACATTCCGGCTTCAGACATCGGCCATTTAATAATGCACCGTTACAAGTGCAACTACTCGACTTTCAGCCATTTTGTAGCCATGACCGAGCCTATGAAAAGCATCATTGCGGCAAACAGCGCCAGATAGGCGAGGAGCGTCCAGTCGATGCTCCCTCCGAGCACGATGGTCCGCCCGAAGGTGGCGGAAAAGGTGACAGGATTGACGGCAGATATTGCCCTCATCCAGGCAGGGAAGTTGGCCTGCGGGAACAGCGCTGTGCTGGAGAACATGAGCGGCATTGTTATGAAGTTGGAAATTACGCCCGGAGTCTGCCAGTCGGTGCTGGCAACAGTCAGCGCCATGAACAGGGATGAGAAGCCTAGCCCGAGAAAGAACAGGGCCGCAATCCAGCCCAGCCAGAGAACCGGATTCAGAGGAAAACTGACGCCGAACAGTGCGGCGGCAGTCGCCATTACAGGCAGCTGGACCATGCCTCTCGTCGTTGATCCCATAGACTTGGCAACGAATATCGTGGCCTTGTCGGTTGGAGTGAGCAGTATGCGCTTCATGTAACCGAATCGCTTGTCCTGAATAGTGCTCATTGAGCCGAACATGCCGACTGTAAGCATTGACGTAGAGAGGACGCCGGGAAGCAGAAAGGCGACATAGCTGTATGTGTGGAAGAATCCCTCCAGGAAGGATTTCGGCGCGGACGAAAAACTGCTGCCGAAGAAAGCCAGCCACATGAACGGCTGCACGACTGTTATTGCAATAATCCAGGGATTCCTGTATGTCTTCTTTATCTCCCTCGCAAGCAGGCCGTAGAACTGGTTAAGCGTTGCGTTCCTCATCGTCTCGTCATCCTCAATGTGGCATAGAACTTCCTCATATCCATCCTGCCTTCGTCGTCGCTCAGCCGCTTTCCAGTGAGGTCTATAAACACTGTCTCGAGGCTTGGCTTGTCGACGTTGATTTTCAGCACACCATCGATATTCAGGCAGGACAGGATGCGGGGCAGAACGCTCTCGGATGATGCGACTTTCAACCTCATGCCGTTCTCAGTCCTGGCCGCCTCCTGCACGCCGTCCATATGCGCAAATGTCGGCATATCTGGCTCGTAGTTCAGAGCGATTTCGACGATGTCCGCCTTCACCCTGGATTTGAGCTCCGAAGGTGTGCCCGTTGCGACGATTCTGCCATGGTCGATGATCGCCAGATTGCTGCAGAGGGCATCGGCCTCTTCTATGTAATGGGAAGTGAGCAGTATCGTGACACCGTATTCCCTGTTTATTCCTGTTATCAGCTGCCATAGCATTCTTCTCGTTCCCGGATCAAGGCCGATGGTCGGTTCATCCATGAAAATAACCCTTGGCTGGTGCAGGAGGGCAAGTGCAATCTCAAGCTTCTTTCTCATGCCGGTGGAAAACTGCGACACCCTGCTGTTCCTTCTGTCGTACAGCTCGAAATATCTCAGAAGGTCGAGTGCACGGTTCTTCCAGTCGCTCAGATTCTGCAGTTTCGCCTGAAGCCACAGATTCTCCATTGCAGACAGATCGTCGTCGAGTATCACCTCAGCGGCCACCCACCCTATATCCGCGCGCACGAGCTTTGGTTCCCTCCTGACGTCGTGACCTGAGACGCAAGCGGAGCCTGCATCGGCGGGTATCAGCGCGGTGAGCACCTTTATCATAGTGGTCTTACCGGCCCCGTTGGGTCCCAGCAGACCGAAAATGGTCCCGCGCGGTACAATCATGTCTACGTTTTCCAGAGCGGTGAAACTGCCATATCTCTTCGTTATTCCTTTCGTGACTATTGCGCCTGCATCGCAATCGATCGCATCCGTGTGTGCTGTATCAGACCGTTTCAATCTTCAGACCCCTCCGGCGGAAATAATACGCCTCAACTCGACCCTGATCCTTTTACAGAAGAGCTTCCTCTCTTTTTCAGAAAAATGGCCTATGTGCCCTTCCGAAACAAGTGAAACGAGTCTGATGTCAGTCCTGAGTCTGTGCAGCATGAATTCCATAAGCTCTGCATCGTCCATTATTTCCATCCATAACCTGCCCGCATCCTGAAATCTGCCCCGGGCTCTGGCCATCTTCCTTCTGAACGATTCCAGCTTCCTTTTGCCCTGCTGTGTGATATAATATACACGCCGACCTTCTTCGGTTCGCGTCTTCGCATACTTCTTTTCGACAAGCTGATGCAGCGCGGGATATATTGTTCCGGGACCCGGGGACCACGATTCTCCCGTTCTCTCCGAGATTTCAGCCGCGAGGCTGTACCCGTATACAGGACCCTCGAGCATTCTTCTGAGGGCATACATGGCTATGAGACCTGTCCGAATATTGTGAGACCCTTCCGCTTCTCTGCGCATATGACTCTGCTACAACAACCGATTATAAAACTATATCGACATCGATATCGATATCGATATAGTTAGTGTTGATGCGGATAGCATCTTAAAGGATGCACATCGGACGATTGAGCGGGAACGAAGCGGTTCAGCGCATAATAGCCATGGACATCACAAAGCAGCGACGGGCCGTAAACGGCTGCATTGAAGTGATGGAAGCAACAGAACGCAAACGACGACCGCCAGGGAACGCTGATCAGGACGGGGCTCGAGGAACCACTGTGGCCAGTCCGCGATGGGAAGTGTAGTATACGAGAGCGCAGAAGAGGATGAAGACGGGTATGAGAACAAGATCACTCACCACAGTTACTGATTCGGCATACCAGAATGCGCAGAATGTAAGAAGAATGGATGAAACGAATATCTTCATGTTTGCCTGTTTCACCTTTCTGATTTGAGAATGGAGAATAAATGCAGCTGCTATCACAACCAGCACACCTGCAACAAGGCCAAGTACTGTTGACGAGTAGCTGTTTGGATAAAGCGCCACGAGGACTATCGCCGCTTCAAATGCCTCCACAGCCCCGACGGAAAAACCGGCTGCGAATAAACCCTTCTGCTCCTCTTGTTCCGCGTCCCTGCCTGATCCGAGACCATGGGATATCCTGACGGATCTGCGTGCGCTCTTCATGAGTCTTAAGCCGAAGTACAGGAGCAGTGTGGCCGAAATCAGCCTTACGAGAAAGATGGGAAGATACGCAATCAGGTTGCCCACTACGGCAGTTGGTATGAAAATAACCAGCACTCCAAGCGCTATCGCAAGAAAGGCGGTAATGTTCTTGGTTTCGGCATAAAGGGCTATGCCGACAGCGGCAGCTTCTGCCATCTCCAGGATGGTTATTCCTGCGGCGGCGAGGAATATGCCCAAATCAATCATGCTGTTCAACCAAACATCGGTATTACTTAAAGAATGGTAGCGTGCCTGGATGGGAAACCGCAGTTTGCACAGGAGAAGCCCACGAAGGCTGGTTGGGCAATATGCTGTCTATCTGGTAAGACAGGACGGGCCCGCCGGGATTCGAACCCGGGACATCTGGCTCTCTTCCGGCATTAAGCACATTAGAAGGCCAGTGCTATATCCGAACTAAGCTACGGGCCCGTGGCAGCGTATATTCTGTCGTATTAAAAACATGCGTGGCGGTTGTTCCTGAATGACTGTGTCTGAATTTCGACAATATTCTAAATAGAGAACAAAAATATACGAGGTGTGCATGGATTGATATGCTTTTGATCACAAACGACGATGGTGTTTACAGCCCTGGTCTCAGGGCACTTTCGGCAGCTCTTTCCAGGAAAGCGGATATAAGGGTTGTCGCACCGAAAGGGGCTCAGAGCAGCACTGGAATGAGCATAACGTTTCACAGACCCGTACGCATAAGCAAAGTGAGCATAAAGGGTTACGAGGCAACTGCTGTGGGAGGCACTCCTGCGGACTGTGTATTCGCATCCGTCCACAGACTGTACAGACGCAACAAGATAGACATGGTAGTTTCGGGAATAAACATTGGTGGAAACATAAGCATGCAGTCTTTTTTCTCGTCGGGCACAGTGTCGGCCGCCATGTCGGGCGCCATCATCGGCATCAAGTCCGTTGCATTCTCAAAGGAAATCGCTTCAGAGGACGAGCCGCTGACGGAAAAGGAATTTACGAGCGCGGCCTGGTGGGCAGCGAGGATTGTTTCATTCCTTATGAAGAATGGCTTTCCTGAGGATGTGGACATGCTTAACGTGAATTTTCCGGTTAACACCACCAAGAAAACGCGTGTGCGCATAACCAGGATGGCCAGCGAAATGTTTGACGACTATGTCGTTGAGAGAAAAGATCCAAGGGGAAATACTTATTACTGGCTAGCCGGGACAAAGAAGAACAGGTTTGAGCCTGACACCGATCTGCAGACCGTCCTTGGAAAATCAGAGATAAGCATAACTCCGGTGAGCATAAAGTCCATACAGCATCACAACGCGGCGGATGTAGCGGCATTCCTCTCTCCCGTCACCGGAGAGTGAGCCCTCCCGGGACGGGACACATACAGAGAGCCATGGTGCCGCATGCAGCGGCCAGTCAGAGGTTTCTGACCGCCGCCTGCTCGATCTTTTCTTTCCTCTTCTTCCTGTTCTCTATGGACCGCATGCCCACAGAAGTCATGAACGTGAATCCGAGCGTTGAAACTATTATAGAGACAAGCGACAGCACGTATATCGTGCTGCCGAAATTCATGCCGGATTGGAGTATCAGCACAGATATGGCTGCAACAGTGATGCCTTTAGGCATCGTTGATGCCACGAGTCCCATGTCCCCGACTGATTTCTCCGTTGAGTAACGGCTATAGAATGCGATGGGAATACCGACGCTGCCGCTCATTACTCTGAAGATCAGGAAAAGCGGAGCCATGATTATCACGAGGACTATCACACCGGCAACCTCGCTCGAGGGAATAGGCTGTACGCCCGATGGCGGTGAGAAGAACATTATACCCAGCTGTATTCCGATGCTGAAATAGAACACTATCCGTATCAGTAGTTCAAATTCGTCATGAAAAAGCATCATACCGGTGAAGGTCCGTTCGCCGGTGTCATTTGTGTCTTTGTCAATTACCGTCCTCTCTCCGCCCGGAAACAGGAAACCGATGAAGAAACCGAGGTATATCAGACCAATCAGAGTAAAGAGAATGTTCGTGAAACCTGCAAACGAGGTCAGATAGAGGATGGACTCGTACACCAGCAGGGCAATTCCGAGCACGATGCCGTAGAGAATCATGCCCAGGCGCAGCTGTTTCTCGTTGATGTCGCCCTGTTCTTTCGATACAACGATATCATTGAGGGAGAAGAACGCGTACGCTTTGAGCTTGTTTTTTCTCCTATCCACAATCTTTCTCTTTACGCCCATCACAATCAGTTTTGAGCCCAGAAAGACAAGAGCAGGAATGCCTGCCAGGACGAAGAGCAGAACAGTCGAATGATAGACAAGAACTCCTGCGAGCGATTGATAAGTTGTACTAAAGAATGAGCCCAGTGTCGGCGAGGGATTGTTGAGAAATATCAGATTGTAGAATATTGCAATGAACAGCAGCAGAACGATGCTGTTTACCGTCGACTCCAGCTTAAGAATGCTGGAAATCTTTTTCATATGCTCCACATCCTCGCCCCTCTCTTTGACAAGGTCCATGAGATGATTGAGGTATGGAACTACAACCGCTGCGGATGTTTCACCGAGGAGCGTACCCAGCAGCGCGCCAAAAGCCCACGGCCAGTGGAGGAGTGGTTCGCAGAGATAGCCCATGATGACTGCGGGGGGAACTATGTCCATGACAGACATTGTGATTCCCGCCAGCGCCACTCTGAGTCCAGAGCCACGCAGTGCTTTCGCGTCGGCTCCGAGTTTCAGACCCATGCCTGCGTAAATCAGCACAAGGACCAGGTTTGTAATTACAGGGATGGAAAAATCAGTCAGGAAAGAGATGAATGATCCAGGGAGATGTATTATATGGTGGTAAATGAGAAATGTGAAGAAGAAACCGACCATTATCAGCGTAATGACCTGGAAGGCAACGCCGGAATTGAGTTCATATATCGCGAAAGCGAGTACTGAACCTATCAGTATCAGGTATGTGGAAAAGAGCAGAACCAGATTAGGCGACGGATAGACTGGAGTCATCGGTTTCCTGCAGTGCGTTAGGCACAATCTTACTAATTAAAACTTATTCACACAATAACAAGTCCAATAAATGAGTTCCAATCGGAAAATTACTGCGGCCACTGTGCTACCTTGACACACGCGCGCATTACCTAAAAAGGTCGCGAAAGCCCGTGAATTCATTCGCTGGATGAAGCGACCGATAACGTTATAGGTATCGTCGATATTCTATACATTGTGGAATATCGGCACAAAAGGACATCCGTATCCCTTCTCAATCTCCATTTTGTATGGTGCCCGAAGTACAGGAGGCATCTGCTCACGGGCAAAATCAGGAAGCGCCTTGAGAAAGTTATT
>JAKABN010000067.1 GCA_021796895.1 Thermoplasmata archaeon
GATTGCGTTCGTGATAGGCATGGTGCTGCTGGCATTCGTCAAGGAGGACAGAAACAGGCAGCTTGACAGGAGCGTAGACAAGATGACTTTGGATGCCGCTCCGGAGTCGCGATGAACGGAACCTGTCGCATCGGCGGAGGACAGGACATTTCACACATGAAATGAGATATGCGAAGGCCGGGTACACCGGGCATGGAGACAATTGGAGCGATTGCGACACTGTGTGTATATGCGGAGTGAATACCGCGGTAAATTATTAGTCATACTGGCAGTCCATCCGGATGAATAGTCTTCAAACAATTTGCCTCGTGCAGCGAATGCAAGCTGTCCTGAAAGAAATTGCAGACAGTTGAGCAAGCTCCCGCGCGGATGCATATCCGTTCCGTATGTTCGGAGTTGGCGTTACAGCCTCGATATTATGCGTCACCTGCAGGCGACGGGGGAAATGCTTTATTAGCACCGAGACAGATACAATAGAAGTTGCACAATCCAATGGAGTCCCGTAACACATCCGGGAGCCTATTGCAGAATGAAACATGAACTTGAGCGATCGAAGGGCCTTAACGGCGGCAGGATACGTGTGATACTATCCGCGCACCTCGGGGAGTATACGAGAGGAAGAAACGAGCTTGAGGTTGCAGAGACTTCATCCGTCAGCGCGTTGATCGGAGTGCTCGATTCCATGTTTCCCGGCATATCGCTGCGACTGCTTGACGATCAGGGCGATATTCGCCGTTACGTCAACATCTTCGTTGATGATGAAGACATTAGAATGAAGAATGGCATACACACTTCACTCTCCGGCGTGAGGGAAGTTGTAATATTGCCATCTGTTGCAGGAGGTTGAAAACATGGCAAGGTTGAAAAAGAGAGTGTCCGTGGACGGGGAAATGCTGCTGATGGTGGGAACGAAGAAAGGGGCGTTCCTGTTCCGATCCAGAGATGACAGGAGAACATGGAAAACCAGTGGCCCTTTTTTTCCGGGGAAACAGATATACCATTTCACATATGACCGCAGAAACGGCATGCTTCTCGCTTCCGTCAATAGTGAGCAGTGGGGACCTACTGTAGCGATCAGCCACGATATGGGCGTGAGCTGGAAGAACAGCGGCAAACCTCCCAGATTCCCGAAGGGTTCCGGGCAGTCTGTTTCAAGAGTATGGCACATAGAACCGGGCAACCGGGACCAGCCTGAACGGCTGTATCTCGGGGTGGAGCCCGCCTGCCTGTTCAGAAGCGATGATGCAGGTGAGTCATGGCAGGTTGATAAGGGGATGCTCAACCACAGAACGAGGGAGCAGTGGCAGCCCGGCAATGGCGGATTGTGCCTTCACACCATTCTCTCCGATGAGCGTAATGCACGCGACCTGCATGCAGGCATTTCGGCCGTCGGGACCATGTTCACATCCGACGACGGAGGGAGCTGGGAATTCCAGAACAAGAACGTCCTGGCCGATTTCTTCCCGGGCGCGAAGAAATATCCTGAATTTGGCCAGTGCGTTCACAAGATTGTCAGAGATGCAAGAAAACCGGACAATCTCTTCCAGCAGAACCATTGCGGCGTATTCCGCAGCAGGGACAACGGCAGAAAATGGACGAACATAATTAACAATCTACCCTCGAGGTTTGGTTTCCCTATAGCCATGGACTCATCCGGAGAGCGGAGGATTTTTGTGGCACCGCTGGAAGGCGATTTCGCGCGAATACCTGCAGGAGGACGCTTCAGCGTCTGGGCTTCGGACAACGATGGCGAAGAATGGTTCCCGCTGAACAGAGGCATACCCAGGTTCTCCTACTTCGAGGTACTCAGGGAGGGCATGAAGGCTGACGGTCAGGATCCGTGCGGAGTATATTTCGGCACGACTACTGGCCAGCTGTATTCGAGCAGGAGCAGAGGTGACAGCTGGTCCTGCATAAGCGATGGCCTTCCGCCCATTTTTTCAGTGGAAACGTCGCTCGCGTAAGAAAACGCTTTGCAGCATTTTAACCGCGGAGTCAGATGCAACGTCCTGAGGGGGGAAGTGACGTGTGAAACCTGGCCGGCGGTGCAATATCGTCAGTGAGTCGTGCTTTTCACAGTCCGCTAAGAAAAGCATTAATAAAGGGGGAATAATTGGTTAAAACAGGCAACGGCTATGGAATCAATACTGACTCTCATAACTTCGTATGGACTTGGTTTTAATCGTTTGAACCAAAAGCGACCTGAAAAGTGACGCCAGGACAGATTGTTTTCCGGAAGAGCCGTGCGCGTCTTACATCAAAAGGAGTGATATCGAATGGCAAACAACGACCATATCAACATAGATCCGTCTACTACAAAGTACCTTATTCAGGTAAAACTTTCTGCAGACGGGATAGTGGAGAAGCCGGATGTTGTTGGAGCAATATTCGGACAGACCGAAGGACTGCTTGGAGAAGAACTGGATCTCAGGGATTTGCAGAAGAGCGGGAGAATTGGCAGGATTGAGGTGGAGGTATCCTCGAAAATGGGGAAGTCAGAGGGCATAGTGCTCATACCGTCGAGCCTCGACCAGATTGAGACCGCAATCCTCGCTTCCTCACTGGAAACCATTGACAGAGTGGGACCATGCAAGGCCAGGATCGTCGTGGAATCACTTGAGGACGTGCGCATAACAAAAAGGAATAAGATTATAGAACGCTCAAAAGAACTGCTGAACCACATGAGCAAGCAGTCCAAGACGAACGGACTCGATCTGCTCGAAGCAGTCAGACAGACAATCAAGACTGAGGAACTGACATATTTTGGAAAAGAGCGGCTGCCTGCCGGGCCTAATGCAACGGATTCGGACGCCATAATAATAGTGGAGGGAAGGTCCGACGTCATCAACCTTCTCAAGTCGGGCATAAAGAACACCATTGCGGTCGAAGGCACGAACATACCCAAATCAGTGCAGGAGATATCGAGGGAGAAGGTTGTCACGGCCTTCGTCGACGGAGACCGCGGCGGAGAGCTCATACTGAAAGAACTGGTGCAGGTAGCTGACATTGATTTCATCGCAAGGGCTCCGAAGGGGCAGGAAGTCGAGGAACTTACCCAGAAACAGATTACGAAATGCCTGAGGAACAAGATGCCAGCAGAACAGTACATGGAAATGTACGGTCTGGCTGCGCCGTCCCAGGAACACAGGGAAAAGGACAGTTCCCATAAGAAAAGGGAGGAGAATCATCACCCAAGACAGGGGGAGGCAGCGGAGCGCAGACCAAGACAGGAGGATGCCGAACCGCAGGAGGAGCCGGAAAAGCGGGTGAGTGTGGAAAAGCTGCTGACCGACGTGCAGGAGAACCTCAAGGAGATGCTGAGATCGCTTTCCGGCACTTCGAAGGCTGTGCTGGTGGACGTGTCGGGCAACCAGGTGGCCGAGGTGCCGGTCAGGGAACTGGTCAACAACCTCAGGGATCAGGAAGCGGAGAAGGTGAGCAGCGTTGTTTTCGATGGCATAATAACACAGCGAATATTGGATATAGCCGCAGAGAAGAGGATAGGTGTGCTGGTTGCAAGTAAACTCGGCAGCATAACCAAACAGCCCGAGAACGTGGGAATCTGGGTTAAAGAGGAAATCAGCTGACGGCGAAATATAATGTCTTCAAGACCTGAAACGCAGGGAAAAAAGTCATTTCAAATTTCCGGCATAACCACGACGGAGGACGTGCGAATACCGCAGGATCCGCTTGAACGGGTCATAGGCCAGGAGGAAGCCGTAACGCTGGCCAGAGTCGCGGCTGTGCAGAGGAGAAATCTGCTCCTCGTCGGACCGCCGGGCATAGGGAAGAGCATGATTGCGAGAGCCATGTCACTGCATCTGCCTCCTCCGACGCAGGAACTGAGGGTCGTCCACAATCCAGAAAAACCCGAGAGGCCGACTGTCGAGATCAAGAGCGGAGAGGATGTAGAGACCGAGAAGACAACGAAGGAATATGCCGGCGGGGAGATAATCGATCCGGTGGAGGCCCCGATCACCGTGGCCGAGAGGCTCGGCTACAGATGCAGGAGTTGTGGCACCTACTCATCGCCAAAGGAGGTATACTGCCCAAAGTGCCAGAAATCAAAGATACTCAACGCATTCTCTGGACAGACGAACCCGTTTGGTGACATTTTCGGAAATCTGTTCGAGATGACGATGGGCCAGGGACTGGGCTCCGACAGGGTTACGACGACAAGGAAGAGGTTCGACAAGGAGGAGGTGGTCGTCTACGAGCGCTACGGCGAGAACATCAGAGTCCTTGACCAGAAGGCGCTCGAGAAGAAAAGATCCATGGAGAAGCAGAGTCCGCACAAGGTCATAGTTTCACACAGACGTAACAACTTCATAATGGTGGCAGGCTCCAGCGAAACAGAGCTCCTGGGCGACGTGAGGCACGACCCGTACGGCGGGCATGCCCAGCTCGGGACACAGCCGTATGAGCGTGTCATACCCGGTGCCATTCACGAAGCGCATGAAGGCGTCCTCTATATAGACGAACTGCCGCACCTTGGAGAATTGCAGCGGTACATACTGACTGCGATGCAGGACAAGGTTTTCCCGATTGAAGGACACAATGCACAGAGCGCCGGCGCGGCAGTCAGAGTCGACAATGTGCCATGCGACTTCATACTGGTCGCATCCTGCAACATACAGGATTTGCAGCAAATCGTCTCGCCGCTCAGGTCCAGAATAATGGGAAGCGGCTACGAAGTCCTGCTTGAAACGACGATGAAAGACACGGAAGAGAACAGGGCGCAGATCGCACAGTTTGTCGCACAGGAGATTCACAAGGACGGCAAGATACCGCATGCGACTGCCGAAGCGCTCATGGAGCTGATACGCGAGGCCGCTAGACGTGCGAAGCTGATAGACGGCAAAGATGACGCGCTCACGCTCCGTCTGAGGGAACTGGGTGGCGTCATTCGCGGAGCAGGAGACATCGCTGCAATGGAAGGCAGCAAGTACATCGAGGAGGGACATCTCAAGCTGGCGCTCAAGCGCGCCAAGCCGGTAGAGGAGCAGATAAGGGAGAAATACGGATACTTCTACAAGGCTGTGAGCGACGAGATGACTGCCGCACAGAAGCACGGCACCAACGAATACTGGTACGAAAATGAGGTTTCGCAGCAGAACAACAAGCCCGGATACGGGTAGAGCTAAAGCACTTTTACCATCCTGAAACCGTCCTCCATGTCCGAATAGTACATTGGCAGGACTCCCGAAATCTGGAAACCGAGTCTGGAATAGAAGCGCAGTGCGCCGATGTTGCTCTTCCTCACTTCGAGCGTTATCCTGCCGATGCCGTGCATTGCCGACTTCCTGATGAAATCGGCCATGAGCCTGGAGCCAATGCCACGGTGCCTGTAGGGAGCACTGACCGCCAGCATCAGTACCCTCGACTCCGCTCTGCCCTCGAGAACGCCCATTATCATGGCCATTATACGGCCATCATTGAGGGCGACCATGAAACCGTCCAGCCACTGCCTGGACTTCTCCAGATACAACGACCGCGGATAAAACTCGCCCAGCGTGGCCTGGACAATTTCGGAAACACTGTCCACATCCTCCGGCCTGAACTCCCTGACTTCAATCATGCAGTTTTTCGGATACAGCTCCAGTGTTATTTCATTTGCGAGACCGTGTGGCTGTGAAGCGTCACCGATGGATGCCGGTCTGCTGATGCCCGATCCAGCCGGAATTCAAGAGGAATTATAAATAAGGGAAGGCATAGCCCGGATGTGCGGCTGAGAGACGGTCGCAACAGATACCTGTGGGATGGAGCCGGAATATAAGATGGACATAGAATATGATGTCGTGGTTGTGGGAGCCGGACCGGGCGGAAGCGTTGCTGCCAAGTATGCGGCCAAATCAGGCTGCTCAACGCTTCTCGTTGAGAAGAGGCAGGAAATCGGCACGCCGGTAAGATGCGGCGAAGGAATAGCGAAGAGGTGGCTCGATGATGTGGGCATAGAGCCGAGCAGCAGATGGATAGCTAACGAGGTGGACGGTGCCAGAATAATATCACCCAACGGCACGGTACTCACCGTAGACGAAAGCATGGCTGGCAACGAATGCGGCTATGTAATACACAGGGATGTATTCGACCTCTCCCTGGCCCAGCAGGCCGCGGCGGCCGGAGCCGAGGTAATGGTAAAAACATCTGCTACCGGGATACTGCGCGAGGACGGCCGGATATCGGGAATAAGGGCAAAATCGATGGGCAGGGAATTCACCATCAGGAGCAAGGTAGTCATAGGCTGCGATGGTTTCGAATCACAGATTGGAAGATGGGCCGGACTTAACACGAACCTGAAACCGAAGGATGTGGACTCATGTTATGAATACACTCTTGTGGGCGTTGACATAGACAGGCGCTACACGGATTTCTTCATAGGCAATATAGCGCCGGGAGGCTACATCTGGATGTTTCCTAAAGGCGAGGATACTGCCAACGTTGGCATAGGCGTACAGACAAGCAAGATAAAGGGGCCTGGCGAGGCGAAGATGTACCTGGACAGGTTCATTGAGAAACATCCCGAATTCAGCAAGGGAAAGCCCATCATGGAGATTGCTGGCGGCGTTTCCATAAGCGCGCCGCTTGAGAAGACGGCACTGCCGGGCTTCATGCTTGTCGGGGACGCGGCCAGAATGATAGATCCGGTGACCGGTGGCGGAATATACAATGCATGCGTTGCCGGCAGGATCGCCGGTGAGGTCGCAGGAAGGGCCGTGGAACTCGGCGATTACAGCCAGCAGATGATGGACGCGTACGAGAAGGGATGGAGGGAAAAGATGGAAGACCATCTATACCGAAACTACCTCATGAAGGAAAAGATTTCAAAACTCGACGATCAGACATTCGACAGACTCGTCGAGGCCATGACAAAGGTGGACATGAAGCGCATGACCACGCTGGACATACTGCGCGCGATCAGGCAGAAATATCCGGATCTCGTGAAGGAATTTGAAGAGTTCATGTGATATGACCGTGCACGGCGATTCGCGCTGCCACAGGATATAAATGGCAGATGGGTGTCCTTCCAGGACAGTGAGGAGCATGTCCGCGTTTAAAGTTTCGACGGAACTGGGTCCGGAGAAGGACGGTCTGGAAGTGACGGTCAAAGGCTGGGTCGAGGAGATAAGAGATCTGGGAGGCATTTCGTTTTATCTTGTCAGGGATGGCTACGGTTCCGTTCAGGTCACGCTGGTGAAAAAAAAGGCACCGTCAGATGTCAGGGCCGCGCTGGACGGCATATCCAGGGAGAGCGTTGTGGAAATCACCGGCGTGGTGATAAAATCGGAAAAAGCGGGAAGAGGATTCGAAATCATACCGTCCGCGGCATCCGTTCTCTCCCGCTCCGCGACTCCGCTGCCAATGGGCATCGTGGACAGAGTGTCAACGGAAATGGAGACGCGGCTAGACAACAGATTCATGGACATCAGGAAAGCAGACAGAGGAGCAGTATTCAGGGCGCGATCGGACATTTCACTTCTGATAAGGCAGAAGCTGGACGAGCTGAAGTTCGTCGAGGTGAGCACCCCCAAGATTGTTTCCGAGGGGGCGGAGGGAGGCTCGACACTGTTCAAGGTGGATTATTTCGGCAAGAAGGCATACCTGGCACAGAGCCCCCAGCTATACAAGCAGATGCTCATGGCATCGGGGCTGAACCGCGTGTATGAAATTGCACCAGCCTATCGTGCCGAACTTTCCGATACTGTCAGGCACACTTCTGAATTCATTTCCTTCGACGCGGAGATGGCTTTCATAGACAGCATGGAAGATGTCCTGGAAGTCCTGCAGGAGGTCATGGTCAGTGCCCTGAGCCGCACATCGGAGAGGTACGGCGGTAACGGGGAGGAAAGCGCGGAAAGACCGGCGCCGCCTGCAACCCCGTTCCCCCGCCTCACCTACAGCGAATGCCTGGACATACTCGGCTCGGAAGGAAAGGCTGCACCGGGCGGGGACATAGACACTGAGGGGGAGAAGATAATCGGCAGAGTGATGAAGGAAAAGGGATTTTCCATGTACTTCATCACGAAATATCCATCTGCGGTGAAACCCTTCTATGTCATGGAAGAGAAGGGAACGGAATTCAGCCGTTCGTTTGATCTGGAATACGACGGGACGGAGATGGCGTCAGGCGGCCAGAGAGAGCACAGATACGATGAACTCGTGGACAGGATGAAGAGGAAGAACCTGGATCCATCGGGGTTCGAATTCTACCTCAGGTCGTTCAGGTACGGCATGCCGCCGCACGGAGGCTGGGGACTCGGCATAGACAGACTCGTGAGCACATTCCTCGGACTTGGGAACGTGCGTGAGGCAATACTTTTTCCCAGGGACAGGAGCCGTCTTTCTCCCTGAACGCCCGCGGGCACCGGCCACAGATTATATCCGGGCGCTGTATACTGGAGAGACGAGCAGATGGGAGACATTTACGAGAGAGAACTCAAAGGAATACTGGGCGGCGAGGAGAAATTCCTGTCAAAGCTGACGAGAAACCTTCCCTTTGAACAGAGGGAAGCGTACATGAAGCTGAGGGAGAAGCACTTTCTGGTCGTCAAGGCTGCCGGTTCGTTCGGCATAGATCTGCTGGCCGTCAGGGGGAACTTTGCCTTCCCCATAGAGGTGAAGAGCTCCGCGGCGGACGTGTTCAGGTTCAGCAGGAGCGAGAAACTGGCCGAACAGGCCTCCAGGATGCGCGCAATCTGCGAACATTCCGCGCTAGTGCCGACCTACGCATACAGGCTGAAGAATGCGGAGGCCGATCCATGGAGGCTGTTCACCATCGGCAGCGACGGTTCGAGCCTGAGCGGCATACAGGCGCTGCTCTTCAGAAGGCTGCCGAAGGTGGGTATTACGCAGGACGGCAACGGAATACTGAAATGGAACGATGGCATGAAGCTGAGCACATTCGTCGACTACTTTTCGGAAGTTGTGTGACACCGCGCACCTTGCGCTGCGCCTGCTCCGGGACACAGCCGCCCGGATGTTGTGTTCCAGAAAAACCTCAAAATCAATTAAATAATGCTTTTGCATTAGGGTAGAGTGATATAAAACGGGGACTGGTTCAATATCCACCGTATCGGTGATATATTCAGGAGTGGATTTTTGCCATCTTCGGCATGAACAGTTTTCGCAGAGGTGTTACCACTTTGAACGATTCAACCAGGCTGCTTGAACAGACAGAAAAAGAAGAACATGCGGATGTTGTGCCGACGGGCCGGTCGACAACTTCCGGAATGCCGCGTCCATCAAACATCGAACGACTTTGTGCTTTCCTTATTAAGCGGAGTTCTGTCGGGAAGCGGGCACTGCGCATTTGCTGAACGGACTGGAAAAATGTCTTCATTTAACACATTCAGCCGTGATTCGTCCGGGAGACATGCGAATGGCTGAAACTGTCAAGATCGGACTTACCGGCCTGCCCGGCTCAGGCAAGACGAGCACCCTTCTCAAACTTGTCGAAATGCTGGAGCAGGAGGGGAAGACCGTGGGCGGCATGATAACGGAGCCGATCATCGAGGGAGGTCACAGAGTTGGCCTGACGGTACGCAACAAGATGAGCGGTGAGAAAGCGACGCTGGCCCGCCTGGGCTATGAATCGAGATACATGTACGGCAAATTCGGCGTAGACCTGACAGCGCTTGAGGACGTCGGCGTGAAGGCGCTCGTCGAGGCGGAGGAAAAGGCAGACGTCATCATAGTCGACGAGGTGGGGAAACTGGAAGTCGAGAGCGAGAAATTTGTCGACGAGGTGAAGAATGTGCTCGATTTGGACAAGACAGCGATACTCACACTGCACAAGAAATCGAGGAATCCTCTGCTTCAGGACATAAGGAAGAGAGATGACGTGCGCATTCTGGAAGTGACGCCGATAAACAGAAATCTGCTCCCGTACAAGGTAATGAAGCTGATGAAAGGGCAGCTATGGTAGCGAGCGGCAGGCATCTCGCCGAGGTAGCGGAGGGGAAGGTCCGCTGCATGGTCCCCGAAGGGTATAACAGGAAGGGACCGGGGAGCAGGGGAAGGGAGCCGTTCTACAACAGGCAGATGGAATTCAACAGAGATGT
>JAKABN010000068.1 GCA_021796895.1 Thermoplasmata archaeon
GATGGCGACAAAGGCGAGAGACCCCTGTTTGTCACGGCATCCATCACGCTCTTGATTGTGTCGGAATGCCCACGATGGAGTGTGACAATCCAGCTGTCTGAAAAGAGAACGGATATTTCAGAGAAAGCTGAAACCGGTTTGTTCCCCGAGCCTATCAGGGGTGCCTTGACTATGCAGAAAGCATATCTGCCATAATCCTCCACCTTCACTCTCTGTCCGCCGTTTTTCACGTCTTCCGCGGAATACTGGTCCATATGAAAACCGGACGAGAGCCATTCCAGCAGCCTGTCATCTATAGCATCGGAGTCAATCCAGAGAACGGAACCTTTGTCTGGTTTGATGCCAACGCCATCAATGTTGTCGAAGGACTGCTTTTCAGACCGATCGGCGAAGATGCTTGTCCTGGTTATCAAGGTGCAACATGAATCGGAATGCCGTTAATCTAATTATTGCATCCGAAGAATCCTGACAAAGGACGCGGTTGTTCTGTGAATATTTACAACAGTCCGGCAATGAAGCGAAAGCACGTTGACTTGAGATAAGCGGGATGCTTTGGAATTCATCAGATATACTCTTTCCTCAAATTCTCTCCCCGAATACACAATTCGGCCCCCTCACGTGAATAACTAAATATCCCACCTTTATGGATTCACACTGTGATGGACGTCACCAGGGAGGAAGTGAAGAGGATCGTGGACTTCCTCAGGGAAAATCCCGGCATGGCGAGGGAGTTCAGCGTAGTCATAAACACGGGTATAGTGGAACGTATAGACTCCTTCGAAAAGGTGATGGAACGTCATTTTGAAGAATCTTCGGCAAGGTTTGCGGCACTCGATGCGAAATTCAACGAACTCATCAGAGAGATGCATGAGGGTTTTGAACAAGCGGGAATGGAAAGAGAGAAAGGATTCGCGGAAGCGAGAAAGGAGAGGGAGGAGGGCTTTGCTGCTGCAAACAGGAGATTCGAAGAACATGATCGCAAGTTCGATGCAGTCATCAAAGAAATGCATGAGGGTTTTGAACAAGCGAGAATGGAAAGAGAGAAAGGTTTTGCTGCTGCAAACAGGAGATTCGAAGAACACGATCGCAAGTTCGATGCAATCATCAAGAAAATGGATGACGGATTCGCCGCAGCCAACAGGAAATTCGAAGAACACGACAGGAAATTCGAGGCTTTGATCAAGAAGATGGACGAAGGCTTTGCCATAGCAAGCAAAGAGAGGAGCGCACTTGGCAGCACCCTCGGCAGACTCCTGGAAGACAGAGTGAGGGACAGAGCTGAAGACTATGCGGAAAGAGTCGGCTGGAAGATTTCCGCGAGGACAGTCAGTGGTGGAGAAGAGGTGGATTTGCTCGTGAAGGACGGTGTCTCCTTTTTTGTCGAGACTAAATCTCATGCCGACTACGACGCGCTTGAACAGGTTGTCAGAAAGTCGAAGAAACTGAAGATACCTGGAATGCTCGTCGGAGAGAGGATAGACCGTGGCGTCATGAAAGAGGCGAAGAAGAGGAAGATACTCTGTCTCAACCTGTATGAACTCAGAAGCGCGCTGCAGTCCGACAGGATAAGGAAATTCTATTCGAAGTGATGCATCGCGCCATGCTCTAGGACCAGAGCGAATTACGGCCGCACGGAAAACAGCGACTCTTCATAACATACCCGAATCTGCGGGTGAAGAATTCGGCAAAAGCCTGTTCAGCGTGTCCTGTGCTGCTGGTCCGCATAATAGTTGAGCTGGTCTCTCACGATGTCCATCACAGAGTGGGATGCGGAGTAGCCCAGTTTCCTGATGCTCGCTGTGTCCGAAAGCAGTATGGGAACGTCCGTAGGCCTGTACCGCTCGCTGTCAAAGACGACGTCATACCCGCCTGAATCCGTTGCGACTCTGAATCCGCCGTCCTTCAGACTGAAACTGAATTCCTCTTCGAGGAGGAGCCTGTCTATCTCTGTGCCCTGCCACTTTTTGCCGAACATTGAAATCCTTGTTTCTGCTGTCGGATCCTTCAGCTTCCTGCCGTTCCTCAGCGTCTCGATGCCGCTTACGGCCATGCCGGCGGCCTCGAAGCACAAGAGAATGTAGCCTGCAACAGAGTTTGTTCTTTCCGAGCCTATGTTATATGCCTGCCCCTTTTCTCCTTTCTCGGCAAGCAGCCTGTAACCCTTCACCATATCATCTATGTGTGTCCAGTCCCTGAAAGCCTCGACGTTGCCTATGGAGACGTTCTTCGTCTCTCCCCTCTTCAGAGAGGAAATCTGCCTCGCCACGGCAGCAGTGACAAAATAGGAGCCGCGTCTCGCGCCTTCGTGGTTGAATCCCCTGGATACTACATTTCTCAGCCCATAGCTCTGTGCGTATTCGATTGACAGATATTCGCCGAAGACCTTTGTCACCGCATAAGGCGATATCGGGCGCAGCGGATTGGTTTCCGCTATCGGAAGTTCAGGATATCTGACTACCGGGGGAAAAATCTTTCCGCTGCTCTTTTCAAATCTCTCCACCTGCTTCCTGGAGGTTGCCACGAAACCGTACTCCTCGCTCGAGCCCGCAAAAACGAGCTTCGTCGAATTACCGGCCTTCAGGCGCATCGACTCGAGCACATTTGCCGTTCCAACTGCATTGGAATTCACCACCTCAAGAGGATTGATGAATGACCTGTGCACAAAACTCTGTGCCGCGAGATGAAAAACAAAATCGGGTTGTGCCGTGTCGAACGCCATCAGAAGGGAAGTGAGATCCTCCACATTGCCTTCGATCTTTTTCACTTCATTCTGTATACCGAGTTCCTGAAGTCCCCTGTTGACATCGCCGTCCGCACGCCTCCTCACCAGGCCGTACACTTCATCTCCTCTGTCCAGGTACGACTTGGCAAGGTGCGGTCCGACGAATCCCGATATGCCGGTTATGAGCACTCTCCTTTTCCCCATGATGTCACATCTCAGAGTTCAGTGATGACAATGCCATTGAAATAGATCGTGCGAAACGTTTCCCGGCACTCCGCGCGGGTGTCCTGCAGCCGCTGCCCGTGTCTCTCTTCATTCCCCGCATGCTGTGCCGGAGGTCGCCGTCTCTCCATCGGAAAGCAGCTTGAGGCTGGCTGAGTAGTATTGAGGATCAATCTCAAAACCAATGCATGCCACACCGAGCTTTCTGCACGCCAGTGCAGTATTGCCTATGCCCATGAAGGGATCCATGACTCTCTTCGTCCGCCCGATGCCGTGGAGCCTTATGCACATTTCAGGGATTTCCGGAGGGAAGCTGGCGGGATGCGGTCTCTCCCTTTCCCTCGACTGGATTGTTCTGTACGGTACATACCACGTATTGCCCCTGCAGCGAAGATTGCCTGACCCGATATCCCATCTGGCGATATTGCTGCTGTCCTTGTACGGCACGCCTATTGCGAGCCTGTCCAGCGGCACACTGTTGGATTTGGTGAGATGAAATATGTATTCGTGCGCGTCGTTCAGGAAGCGATTGCTGTTGATCGGTTTATAGTGTCCCACGTTTATCTCCGTCTTCTTACCATAGCTTTCGTTGGCAATATATATCGATTTTATCCAGTGGATGACGTTTTGCAGGTGAAAATGTTTCCTGAGCATGAGCACGGCTTCGAACGGACCCCATGGATTCGCCGGAGAGGATCCTATGTTAAGGAAAAATGACCCGGATTCTGTCAGCTTGTTTCTTATTTTCAGCGCAACCGATTCCAGCCATGTGATATAATCGGAACGCGACACGGTGTCGTCATAACTGCTGTACGCTGTCCCGATGTTGTATGGAGGAGATGTGACGACGACATCAATGGTGCCGTCTACTAAAGTCTCCATCCCTCCGGCGCAATCGCTATTGTGCAGTTCAATCGAGGGAGCCCCATTCGCCGGTCCGTATGCAGAGCTTACACTGCTGACATTTGAATCCCGCTCTTTACCCGATGTGCCGGAATCGCCCATATTTCTCAACCATATCCCATGCGGTGGCAATTTGCTGCAGTACTGTCCTGAAGTCCGTTCCGCTCCGCTTCTCATGCCAGCGCGGGGGGCGCCTGACTTCGGAAACATCCAGCTATCAAATAACATGGCCTCATGATATAATGTTTAGCAGGACTTGCGCTCAGGAACGCCGGAGTGAGCAGCCAGAGGTGTCTGCTTTACCATCCGTTGCAGAATTCGAAATGAACAGTGAGTGATCGCGCGAATATTAGGGCAAGTGCGATTTTCTTTAGCGCAACTATTTATAAAACGGGAAGGTTTTTTGATTCATGTCATACGAAGCAGAAATCAGCAGGATAAACCCTTCCCTGGTCCTTTTTTTGATCGACCAGTCGAAATCCATGAGCTACAAGCTCCCTGGAGGAGAAAGGTCGAAAGCCCAGGAGGCTTCGGATGCCGTGAACAGGCAGATAGGCGAATTTGTGCTGCGCTGCACAAAGAGCGATGGCATAAGGGACTATTTCCACATAGGTGTGATTGGATACGGTTTCGTCACCGGCAGGGCTGGCTCCATTCTCAAGGGAGACAGCGTTAGCCCCATATCGAAACTCGCCACGAGCACGCTGCGCGTGGAGAAAAGACAGATGAAGGTGTCCGATGGTGCCGGAGGGATGACCGATGTCGATTACGATTTCGGCGTCTGGTTCGACCCGACTGCGAACGGCGACACCCCGATGTGCAAGGCGCTCTCACTTTCAAAGGACATAATCAGGGAATGGATTGAGAGTCATCCATCTTCCTATCCGCCGATACTGATAAACATAACCGATGGCCAGGCAACGGACGGCGACCCGACGAAAGTCACTTCGGAAATCATGGCGCTGAACTCGTCTGACGGCGCTCCGCTGATATGGAACTGCCACCTGTCGTCGAATCCCGCCGTGCCCATTTCTTTCCCGTCCTTCGAGTCTGAATTGCCTGACGACAAGTACGCGCGTTCCCTCTTTGGCATGTCGAGCGAGCTTCCGTCACAGTACATAGGGTATGCCAGGGAGATGCAGATAGATATAAAGGACAGCGCGCGTGCATATGTCTTCAACGCGCAGCTGGAGCAGCTTGTCCAGTTCGTCGACATAGGTACGAGAGGGCCCCAGGGGCAGATGCAGTAATTGCTCTCTGTTAAAGAATTCCACAGATCCAAGACTGGAAACAGCGAAGTCGAGTATGAAGACTCGTTCGCATATGACGACTCCAGAGGCATCTTCGCGATAGCGGACGGTGCCACGGAGTCCAGCTTTGCGGAGGTCTGGGCAGATGCGCTTGTCTCCACGTTTGTGGAGAGCCCGCCGGACTTCAACAGGAACGACAGGGACGTGATGAAGGAAATACTCAGGCAGGCCAGGGACAAATGGCACCGCGGCATAGATTGGGATTCGCTTCCCTGGTTTCAGAAGAACAAGGCGCTGATGGGTTCGTATTCCACGCTGCTTGGCCTGCAGGTTGACCTTGTCGGCGAACGGTTCAGATGCATTGCAGTGGGAGATTCGTGCATGTTCCAGGTGAGCCGGGGGAGGATGGAGTCGTTTCCATTTGCCGACAGCGGCGACATGAGCAACACCCCCAAACTCATGTGGAGCGGTCTGGGTTACGCGTCCGGACTCGAAAAGGAGGTTGAGATACCCGGAATCGAGGTCAAGTACGGACGGTTCAGGCAGGGGGACACTGTCATGCTCGCCACCGATGCGCTGTCCAAGTGGATACTGCTGCACAAGACGGAGAAGCCCTGGGAAACGCTCTATGCCCACGGCGACGACTTTGAGCCGTTCGTCGGCGGGCTGATTTCAGGCGGGGAAGTGAAGAACGACGACGTTACGCTCATTGTCATAACTATAACTTAGCTATCTGCTGAGGATCGCATCCGCTCCAGAGAGGATCATGCCTGAGCGCGTCTTCCAGCAGTTCCGCCAGCTGCTTCACTCTGCCTTTGATCCTGAGTATCTCCTTCATGACTCCGGAATTTGAGGGATCCGTGTAATCGCTCTTCCTGAAGATCAGGCAGTCCTGATCGCCCTTGTTATATCTGTTCCACAGGGAAGGGTTCTCGGCCACCGCCAGAAGAGTCAGGTAGGTGATGAGCACGGAAAAGTTGTCCAGCCCCTCCGAATATGTCACCGCAGTTCGACCCGGATGCTGGAAGTGATCGTGCCCCAGTTCCTGTGCCCTTGAACCGGCGAACTCCGGTATGTACATGCCGTCATAGTCAACGAGCGTCATGGTCCCCCTGTCGCTTATGACTATGTTGTCGCCGGAGATGTCTCCATGGGCGATGCCTGCCTGTCTTATCTTTATCATCTCCTTCAGGAATGTGTCCGCCATCCCTCTCAGCGCATCCTTCTTCGACAGCTGCTGCGAAATAAATGTGTTGAGCGTTCTTCCCTCCACCCATTCCATATGAAGCGCGGGAAAGAACGTAGCAGGATCCCTGAACGTCCTGATCACCTTGGGCAGGTACTCGAAATCGACGAACGCCAGTCCGTTCCCTGCCTGGGATTTGAGTGCTTTTGCGATCGCATAATAGCGCTTGTTGAGGTCGGTCTTGCGCCGGGTGAAACATTTCAGCGCATAGGCGGAGCCGCTATTCTCGAGCTTGAAAATCGTGCCGTAGTTGCCTGAGGAGTATATGATATTCCCGGGCAGCTTGACAAACGGATTCGGTATTACCCTGGATGTCCTCATTTGAGGGTACTGGACAGATATGCTGAATCCCATGTTCTGCATCGCCTTGGTATAATCACTCTGGCTGGGCCATGCGACGTTGGCAGGCAGTATGTCATCAACCAGGGATATGCCAGGGGGCGCCTGTGTCTTCTGCTTCGGCTGCGGCTGCGACTGCGAGGAGGCTTTCTGCCTGGGGGGTGTGCGCATAGCACCTGAAGGTCTGGTCTTTGCGCTCTTCGAGCCGCCGCGCGTTTTGCGTGGTGTTGTCTGGATGCCCATCGATTTCAGATTCACCTCCGAAATGGACAGTTCGCGCGCAGTGGGGCGAATGAAGAAGGATGCTAGAAATACTGCGTATCCCGGAAACGAGAGATAGTAAAGAGGAAAGGCAAACAGGACAAACAGCGCGGGAGCACACAACAGCAGGTACCATGCCCTGGCCATCTGGTCACCAACCATGAGGAAATATACAGCCTCCAGGGATGCCATGACGGCGATTGCCAGTATCTCGTCGTACAGAGCCGTATGCACGTACCCGAGGAAGAAGGTAAGCATCAGCAGCACTACGCCGAAAAACGCATAAAACACCCTGTGCGATCCGAAATAGCCCTTTTTCAGGCTGTATCCGAGCAGGCCTGAGAGTACCGCTGCAACGAGGATAATATGGTACTGCTCGAAAAGAAGATAGACGGCAGAAAGATAAAGCATGCCGGAAAGCAATAGGGACACGCTGATCAATGTCTGGACAGGCACGATGATTATGAGCAGCAGTATGAACAGCGGTATAAGCAGCTTTGCCGCGGGCTTCATGTCTGTTGAATTAGAAATCCGCTTTCGCTATATATATTGGCATTCATTTTGCTGAATTCAATGCTCAGGATCGTGCTTTACACAGTGCTCCGGGCAAGGTGCACGACGGAAGAGGATGATGCAGCCAGCGGTCAGCCGATGCAGCAGGATACGTATTTCCATGAAAGATAGCGGGAGTGACTCGTTGAAATATCACGTCAATTATCGTAGTCGCATGGATTCGAAGGAAATCGTTGCAAGAGCGCTGGAGTATGCTTCGGTGAAAGAGAACATACAGGCGGACGGGGCCGCACAGCAGCAGATCAGGGATTTCCGGAACAGATACCCGTTCAAGGAGAAACCCGAACTGTTGAGGAGCATTGCGCCGAACGACCTCTATGACAGCTCTGCAGACGACCGCTTCTTCGACTGGATGGAAAGGAGGACAGGCATGGTGGGGACGCTTTTCGGCCATCATGCGGCAGTCTTTCCGGAGGCTGTGAAGAGGATGGATTTCTTCAAGGTCATACTCACCGTCCTGGTATCTGACAAGAAGAGCATTTCCTTCAAGATCGATCAGAACTGGGGAGTGATACCCGGTTTCGGCGGCGACAAACTGATTGCGAAGAAGCTGCTGGCGCTGTATTATGAGGAGAGCGTCATGCCGGTGTTCAGGACGGAGGATCTTGAGCGATTTTCATACATGCTGGGCATTGACTACAGAAACAGGGCACCGCAGCACTTCAGAAAGGATTATTCGCTTCTGAGCACGGGTCTGAAATTCGAACTGCTGAATGCCGGCCTGATGAGATTCAAATCGACCCATCTGGATGGCTGGACAAATACAATGTTTGCCGCCTTCCTGAACGGTGTTTCTCCTTCCCGGGAATCGCGCCCCGAGACTCCGGCGGCAGTTCCGAAGGAGAGCACAGCGGAGAAGCAGGCGGAGATTGCCGCGCAGAGGGAACTCGACGAAGCAAGGCTGAAGGAGGCAGAGGACGCACTGGCCGAAGCCAGGGAGTCCATAGGCGCAAGGGAAGCAAAGTTGAAGCAACTGGAAGAGCAACTGCGGCTTATGGAGGAGGAGGTCAAAAAAGGCTCTGAAAGGCTGCAGAGCACGACTGCAGCACAGCAGGAGACGGAACGTAAAATCGAGGCGCTCGCCAGGCAGCTGAAGGAGAAGGAGGACAGGATAAAGTCGCTGGAAAGCGAACTTTCGCGGCAGCCCGACGAAGCTGGCGTCAGGGAGATTGATTTCGCCGAGGCAGGAATACAGATGTTTGAGGGAACCATGCCTTCGGAGGGCACCGAAGAGAAGATCAAGACAGGGACGCAGAGGCTCGACGATCTGCTGCGCGGAGGGTTTCCGGTCGGCTCGCAGATGATTGTCTACGGTCCATCATTCATAGGGAAGGAGATTGTCATGGGCGCCTTCGCAGCACAAGGGCTGAGTGAGGGTATTCCCCTCATCTGGGTGACGACAGACAGGACAATAGACGAGATACACGAGGAGATGTCCCATTTCGCAGGAAACTACGGGGATTACGAAAAGCAGGGTCTCGTGCAGTACATCGACGCATATTCCAGAATCGTCGGCGACAGTACGGTATCGGATAATGCGAGATATCTGGAGGACAGCGCCGACATCGAAAGCATAAGTTCACTGATTGAAGACGCGCTGGCAGCCATAAGTGACAGGGTTGCGGACAAGGGGTACAGGCTCATTTTCCGATCCATCTCCAGCCTCAGCGCGAATTTCGACATAAAGAACATATTCGCCCTGCTCAGACCGTTCGTGGCCAGAATAAGGAAGGATGCGGCCGTAGCCATATACAGCATAGAGAGAGGCATCATGTCCGAACAGGACCTGCAGATTATCAGCACCATCATGGACGGTGTCATGGAATTTTCAACCGACGGCCGGAACAATTTCCTCTCCGTTCAGGGCATATGCGAAACGCAGACCAGGGACAAGATACAGTATACGGCAGGCAAGAATGCGCTGAACATCGGCTCTTTCACGCTTGGACGCATAAAGTAGAAGCTGTGTGCATACGACGGGCAGCTCATCTTGCGGTTCTGCCGATCGAACTGTTGTACTTCGCGATTTCCTCAGCCAGTCTGTTCTGATCCTGCAAAAGGCTTTCGACCACTCTCCTGAGCTGCCTTTTCCTTCTCGACTGTTCTCCCCACGCGACAAACCGGAGCATGAATATGGCGAGCAGCGACAACGCCGCCATGGCACGGAGGCCCAGCGCCTCGGCAGGAAAAAAGTAGACAGAGCCCAGCAGTCCCGCGAATACGGCCAGAAGCAGCAGAAAGTGTATCCACTTTATCGCCCTGATCTGCCGTAGCACGCCGCTGTTTGCGCAGTTGACAATCAGCTGGTTCTCGAATCTCCTTCTTCGCCGCTTTGAGGCCAATATAGAGTGCAGTTTGTTCCTTGTCTCGGCATCCTGCACTTCATTCATTCTCTTCCATAGCAACCCCTTCGAAATTACATCACTCCCCCAAGTGACGCCAACTCACCTATCCATACAAGGAGTTGCGAGAATTTATCCTTTTCCTTGTTACGTCAA
>JAKABN010000069.1 GCA_021796895.1 Thermoplasmata archaeon
CTGTAGCATCTTTGACAAATTCCTCAATTGATTTCCATTTGTGAGTCCTTACCATTATGGCCTCTATTTCCCTCTGTTGATGAATCGGAATGAAATCATCTGAACTCAACATCTTCAACTTCACCGCCACACTCTTTCCCGTTTCAGTCAACGCAACGTAAATGACACGCCTGTCTTCAAACGTTTCCTTCACTTTCAGAAGCTTCATGTCCTGCAAATCTCTGACAAGATTCTTCAATGTGTCATAGTTTGCGACGACTGTCTTCAGACTGGTCATTTTCTTAGGCCCGTCAAGCAATTCCAATAGGACAAGTGCAGCGTCTTTTCTTTTCAGAATCGCGAGGAGCATATTACGAATATGTAAACTGTACTATGTTATGATTATGTTAATATCAAATTACGAAGTCGTAATGTGTAATTATTAAATACCGGTACGCCATTAAGGTTACACATCAGGAATGAGGAATATGAAACGCAAAACTTTGAGCAAACGACTAATAAGTAACAGAACCACCCAATTGGATGTCGATGTGGCGGCGCCTGTCGAGACATTTCAAAGGCATGGTGTCTTTGCCATTCGCAATCTTCCGATAGGATCCTGGTGTAAATTCGAGCAGGACATTATGCCCATTTCTTGCCGGCTGAGTAATGCCTGCAATATCCATCTGAGGAAACAGGAACGTTCCTGCGTCGACTGCAAACAGAATGGAGTTGCCGTTCAGATGTCCTCAACGATACTAATTGAGGAGGGATGCAGTTATGAAGTTTGATCGCCTGCTCGAGAAAACATGTCCAGGCTACTCGTTCTACGGGCTGGCATCGTACGACAGGTGGTGCTGTGGATGGCTCATGGACTACACTGTCACAGCAATGATTACCAATGGAGGATGTGTTACGTTCTATCTGGGACTGGACGATGACAGACCATGGATCAAGCTCAGAGATATTCGTTTCTGTCCGTTCTGCGGGGAGCAATTTGAGCTGAGCCCAAGTCAGAGAAAGATTGTGCACAGGAAAATTACCGAATAGTGAGTCGCTGAGTGATATGGCAACCCCGAGCATAGCGGATACAGCTGGTTTCGAGAATTCTGTCAGTAGACTGTCATCGTCTTCATCACTGTATTGCTCGATACTGACCGGGCTGGATGTTGTTCCATCCCTAGCTGAGTTTGCAAACAGGAGCGCCGTCTGGCTGCGAGTAACAAGGAATTGTGATGCTAGGGCAATTATTACCAGCGCAGGCGCGGCAATCTTCCTCATTGGGTTCAACAATTTTCAACATCTGATTAAGCTCAATGATGTGAAATTCTGTCCATTCCGTGGCGAGAGTTTCCAGACTGACGCAGTAATGAGTGGCTTGAACGTTTCTGCCAGCAATAAGTGTGGGATGCGGTGACTGAGATGCTATCAGGGAATATGATAAACATAAGCAAGCTCAAGGAATTCGCAAAAGAATTGCCTCCGTCTTCGCTTTTCAGGGAACTGGTACTTGCTGAACCAGACCTCATACCCGCGCCTGAATTTGTGGATAAGAGCGTCGTTTGGGTCAGGTTGTTTGCCAGGGAGTCTGAAAAGCCCTGAGGGCTTAATGGTCGATGGTGATTTGCGAGATCCCTGCTGCTGCGTTTTACTGAATTTCTGTATGCCTGTATGACACGAAGAATTTTATTTCAAGGGCGAGCGCACTCGAAGCGGTTGGTGAATTGACAATCCCAAAGATGCCGGAAGGCACCCACGATGATTGAATGGAAGGTGGAGCCAAGTCAAAAATTATGAGTTTGCGAGGCCTGACGCACATCCTGTCTCTCACGGATGCCACAAGAACGATTTTCTTCAACGCTTCCTGTGTCGGAATTTTCTCATTTTCAACAGTCAGTCTGGCACTTCCCGCCATACGGACTTTGATATGCCTTCGAAGGGGTTTACCCATGAAGTTAAGCCACGATTTAACCGCACGTATTGTGCCTGCGAGGTAAGTTGGAGAGTTTGTGTCCTCCTTCTCGCTGACGTAATCAAACTGCCTGTCGCTCAACTGCTTGTCGCTTAACTCAATCAGGTCCTTCGGTGAAAGACCTGTCCCGTTCCTGAAGTTACCTATTCTCCTGAGGTAAACGTCACCGGTAATCCTTGACCCGCGGGAAACATTCTGGTACCAGCGCCTGACGTCCCGGTCTTCCAGGAGATACGCATACTTCGCTCCCTTCCCGTGCTCCGGCCCTTCAGCGGCTGATTTCCGGCAATAGACAGGGTATGGGTCCAGTCTATTGATGAGTATTGAACTCTGATGGGTATGGGCTGAGGCGGAATTGAACCGCCGACCTCCGCGTTTCATACCAGGAAGGTTGTAAGCGCGACGTCATAACCACTAGACCACCAGCCCGTTTCTTAACCGCAAAAGCTGCAGCATGCATTAATTGTTTTCCTGCCGGAGAATGACTTCGGCGCACGGCAACGGCCGAACCATTGGAGAATCCTGCGGCACCATGGTTCAAATTGGAATCCTGTAGAATCGTCTACGGTGCCTGACAAGTGTCGCGGGATGCCCGGAATAGACCACAATGAGGTGTCGGATTATGTGTTAAATGAAGTTGGGGAAATGCCTGTACAGAAAAAATTAAGATTATTCCGTTTTCCCTCCAACCCTGTTCTCACCTCAATAAATTGCCATGGCACTTTGCTGAAACCTACGTCTATTGTTACCGTCTCTTTATTTCTTCCCGTGAGCACAGATTTATGGCTCTGGACTGCATGTGCTGAACCATGAAAATGCTGCACACATCGGTCAACGTGAAAGACATGGGCAGGAGCATCAACTTCTACACACAAAAGCTGGGCATGAAACTTGAAAGCAGGAGAGAGATAAGGCAAAATAACGCCGAGATTGCGTTTCTCAGCATTGAAGGCAGCAATCACAATATCGAGCTGACGTGGTGGAAGGACAAGGCAGACTATGCGGAAGGTGATCAGCTTGACCACATAGCCTTCAGCGTAGAAGATATGGACGACTTCATGGGCAGAATGCGGAGTGATGGCGTGGAGATAGCGAAGGAGCCTTACATGCTTGGAACCAGCAGGATTGCATTCATTAAGGACCCGAACGGAATCTGGATCGAAATAATAGAAAGAAAGTGATTTCTCTCCCTGATTGCTCCGTGAGGCCATGCACCGTGACGACTGGGTGGTTCCTGTGCATCCTTTATATGAACATCGGGATTTCAGCTATGGGCCCGTGGGGTAGCCAGGATCATCCTGCTGGTCTTCGGAACCAGCGACCCGGGTTCGAATCCCGGCGGGCCCGTTGGGGGGAGCCATTCCGGATGCTGGCTCCTTCCGTGGCGTGAGGCCGCGTAGCGGACAGCGTGGACCCTTTTCTACGCGAGGGTTTTCGTAACGGGGGCCTCGCGCGAGGGGGGTTGCCACGTCCAAACTGACGTGGAAGATCCTTTGTATGCGAATGCTCGGCGACTCACTCCCGTGGTGATCTGGACATGGGCCGATTCTGCGTCGACTCGTTTATCTGGAGGCACCGGACTCGCGGTTCGTGGGCCATGAAGAGGGGTCGCAAGAGCCTTGCGTGTTTGCTGCGGCCGCACGACTTGGGGTGAGGGCGCGGGGTCGCAGGACTCCGTGCCGAGAGTAATCATCTCGGTCGTGCGCGTTCGGGTAGCGGGAGGACGTGCGTTCCAGGAATGTGCTTCAGTCCCCAGTCCACTATCGAGCGCATCACTGGGACCAGATCTTCTCCCCTTGGAGTGAGGTTGTATTCCGATCGGGGCGGGTGCTGGCTGTAGAGATGGGATGTGACGATGCCTTCCTGTTCGAGCCGCTTGAGCCGGTCGGACAGGATGTTGGTGGGGATTCGCTCCGGGGAGGCCGAGAATTCCACGAACCTTCGCTTCCCTCGGGCGAGGTCACGGATTACGAGCAACGTCCACCGGTCCCCCACGATGTCGAGGGTGTTGGCGACGGGGCACGCGGACCTGCGCCGTGCGGTCCCCTTGGATCGGCTGGTAGAGTTGTGGCCTTTCGCGGCTTGAACCATATGGAAGTAACTGAGAAGCACCAAATATTTAAATAAGAGCGTTAACTGCAGTAACTTGTAATATGCAAGTTACAAATGAGGTACCAGCGAGACACTCGCCCTGGTCGGTCTTCGCGGTCACGAGCTTCGCGGTCTTCGCCGTGCTCTTGGACGCCCTGGTCGTAATCATCGCGTTCCCGACGATTACCGAGGTCTTCCACGGCTCGGACGTGACCAACGTCTCTTGGGTCGTCAACGCGTACACGATTGTCTATGCCGCGCTGCTCGTTCCGGCGGGGCGGTTGGCGGACCTCGTAGGGCGGAAGCGCCTCTTCCTCGTGGGGGTCGGAGTCTTCACGGTCTTCTCGGGACTCAGCGGAACCGCGTCGAGCCTCGATATCCTGATCTCGTTCCGAGTGGTTCAAGCCATCGGTGGCGCGATCCTATCGAGTACCGGGCTTGCGCTCACGCTGGCCGCGTTTCCGCGTGAGCGACGGATCATGGCCGTGACGCTCGTGGGCGCTATCGCGGCGCTCGCAGTGGTGGTGGGCCCGACGCTCGGGGCCTTGATCGTCGAGTACTGGGATTGGAGATGGATATTCTACGTCAATCTCCCCATCGGAGCGATCGTCGCAGCCAGCGGGTTGTGGATCCTGCCCGAATCGCGCGATCCAGCGCAGGGGACCCGTCCCGACGTGCTCGGCATCTTGCTGATGATTTCAGGCACCGCCTTCGTCGCCTACGGGATCATCCAGAGCGGAACTCAGTCGTGGACGAACTCGAGCGTGACGGGCTCGCTGCTCGGGGGAGCGGTCCTTCTCGGGCTCTTGGTACTCGAGATCCGCTACGCGAAGTCGCCGGTCGTCGATCCGGCGCTCTTCCACGACCGAAGCTTCGTCTTCGCGAACGCCGGGCTCTTCGTCTTCAGCATCGGGTTCACCGGGCTCTTCTTCAACACGGTCTACTTCCTGACCGAGGTTTGGCGTTGGTCCCTCCTTTGGACCGGCCTTGCGTTGATCCCTCCAGCGCTCACGGTCGTCGCGCTGGCTCCGCTGGCGGGTCGCCTTGCCGGCCGCTACGGCCACCGGGTGCTGGCCGTGCCCGGCGGACTCGTCTTCGCCCTGGGCCAGGCCATTCTCTGGTACCTCGTTACACCCACCCCGAATTATGTGGGCGTCTGGCTCCCCTCGTCGATCCTTACGGGCATCGGGATCGCTTTCGTGCTGCCTGTCCTTACGAGCGCGTTCGCCCACAACCTTCCTCCGGGCAAGTACGCCGTGGGGAGCGGAATGGGGAGTGCCTTCCGCCAGTTCGGTACGGTGGTTGGAGCCTCTCTCGCGATATCGTACCTCTCTGTGCGCACGGGCAACCTCCAGGCCTTTGGCCACATCTGGTTCTTTACGATCGCGTCAGGAGTCGGAGCGAGCATTCTTGCGGTAGGCCTCGGCTCTATGCACGTTGCTCTTCGCGAGGGTTCCCGCTCGACGGCAGACGGCTCCGGCCAATCCGCTCTAACTCCCGAGGCGGACCGGTTCGTCGAGGGATGAGTCAACCGAGGACCTTGGACCCACCGCTAAGGTGATAATCCACTCTCTTGGGAGCGATCTTCCCGGGTGACCCGGGGTCATCCACGACCGGGGTAGGTTCTTCCAGCAGGTCCTACTCACTGTCAGCTACGTGCCAGTCGCGGAGTCAACGGGAAGATCCTGGAGGGAGAGGGCATGGGCCTTGTCGGACCTTACAAATCGCGTACCATGGTCACGAACCGCCGGCGGGCCCACACCGGTAGAGATGACACATGCGCCCCACACCGCCGCGGGCGCGCGCTCGCGATTGCTCACCGCACTCTCGTCATAGGGCGCGCTAGAAGGTTCCCGCGTCCAGGGCCGAGTAGCACGAAGGGTAGATTGGTCGGAAACCCAACTCCTCGCGGGCCCGTCGTGTGTCCATCAGGCCCTCCCAGGAATCGAATGGCAGGGTGAATCTCTCGGCGGGCGGCCCCGGCTCTCGGGCGAGTCGCGTCAATTCGAGGAGTGTGATGGGAGCGTCGTCGGCGATATTGTAGACCTTGCCTCCCCGGGTACCCCCAAGCAGCGCCCGAATCACCGCCTGGCCCACGTCGGCGTGGTGAACGGAATGCATCCGCCGCGCAGGATTCCATCCAGCCAAGTGAGGAATTATCTCCCAAACGTGACGGTCCCCCTCGCCGTACACAAAACCGAGACGGAGGATGCAGAGTCCCAGGCCTTCCTCACGATCCAACTCCATCAACTTCGCCTCGGCCGCCACTTTGGAGGCGGGATAGGAAGCGGAGGGTGGCTCCGGACTCGGGGAATCGCCTTCCCGCGCAGGGCGATTCAATCCTGGAGGATAGACCGTGCTGGTGCTGGCGAAGATGAACTTCTTGACTCCCGCCTTTCGGGCTAAAGCCGCCAGGCGCTCGGTACCCGCCAAGTTCACCTCACGAGCCTGCTCGGGCGTGGCGCCTCGGAAGAACGCGGCGAGGTGAACCACGGTCCCTACCCCCTTCAGAGCCGGGTCCAGGGACTCGACCTGGAGCAAATCCCCCTCCACGATCTCTGCTCCCTGGACTCGAAGTTTTTGGACGTTGGGGCCGGGACGGGCGAGGGCCCTGACCTGGAAACCCTGGGTCAGAAGCCGAGGAACGAGGTGAGAGCCGACCTTGCCCGTGGCGCCAGTGACGAGAATGGGCTCTGACCTATCCAATGCACGGCTAATCATTAGCCGATTAATGCAAGAGGTGGGTTTAAAAGTTAGCGGGGCAGGACCCTGTCAATTCTCAGTTGATATTCTGAGATGTTCATGATTCTTGTCTATTGAATTTCATTTATTATCAATATGTTTTTATATTTTCTTATATATATACTATTCATGCCTGAGAAAGGGTTCGGTGTGCGGTTCAAGAGTTACCATTCCACACTTGATGATTTCACAGATGAGAAGATAGAGAACAGTGTCGTCAGTAAGAGAAGGAAGGAACTGAAGTTCAGCGACATTGATATCTATCCGGACAACATCGTCCGCTATACCAGTCCGGTGTGCCCTGAATGCTGTTCCGGAGCTGTGTCGAAGAACGGCACTTACAGTAAGAAGCTTGAGAACGGTACCGTGCTGAAAATACAGTAGTATGTCTGCAAAAGATGTGGTAAGAAATTCATGGCAAGGCTGCCGGGATACGGCTACCGCAAACACATATCAGACAGCACAAAGGAAAAGGGAATAAAGGCGAGGGTGAAGAGCACGCTGAGGAAGGCAGCGTGGTTCATACAGACGCTGCTCGATTCGTTCATATCCCGTGAGACAATAAGAAAGCTCATACCGGGGAGGGATGAGAAGGCGCCTCTCGACACATCCCTCCATTTCACATACGACGGGCAGTATGTGAACATAAACGGCGTACGCAAATACAGGGCACTCCTGAAGGACAATCACACACACCGCTTCGTCGAGAATGTAATGGAGAATTTGCTCGACGACAGCATCGTGCCTTTCCTGTCAGGCGCACTGAAAAGGTTTTCAGTGCAGCCGGGACAGACCGTCTGTATAACAGCAGACAGCCGCAATTACGATACAGTATTCAGCACAGTGGCAAGGGAGCTGCATATAAAGATAAAGACGCAGAGATGCCTCTTTCATTTCCTGATGGATGTGACCGAGGCCGTGTACAGGGCGCACAGGAAGGAGCAGCTGGAAGGCGCAGTACGGCTGCTCACATACACGCTCTTCCCCACGGAGAAGAATCTGAAGGCACTGGGAAAGAACGGGGATGCTGTGAGAAGACTCTATTCAGGGAAGACGGAGCGTGAGATTGTGGAAGGGATGCTGCCGACAATACGCCATCTCTATGGCGGCGACAGCATCATTGGAAAGTTCCTCGATGCACTGGATGAACGGAAGAAGGAGTTCTTCCTGTATCTGGATGATCCGCTCGTCTCGAAGACGAGCAACCTGGCCGAAGGGCATTTCTCAATGAATACGGGACTGTTCAAGAGGAAATTCAAGACAAAGAATGGTCTGCTGAACACATCATCCCAGTATCACGAACACATCAGAATATCAACTGAGAATTGACATGGTCTTGAGTATGAACAGTTCAAATACAATGAGCAGGATTACAGAATTTCGGTCGGGCGAAATTGGAAAAATACATTCTGGTGGCAACCGTCGGGGAGGACAATGACGGTGTCTATCACGCAATACGGGAATTTCCAACGGAGAAGTATTACATTGTCTGCAGCGAAGCGAATCTTGAGCAAGTGGATGTCATCTCCAGGGAACTCGGCAGATTCAATATCGGTGTGAAGATTATCACACTGAAGGAGCCGCTGCTGCTGGAAATGATCGGGGCCTTCGCCAAAATCAAAAATGCGGAAGGAGCCGGCAGCATACTCGTGAATCTCACATGCGGCACAAAGGTGGCGACGTGCGCCGCGCTGACCGCATCCTTCATCAACGGGCTCAAGGCATTCTACATCAGCGGGGGTGAGGTGGTGTTCTTCCCGATAATGAAGCTCTCATACTTCAACCTGCTTTCGGAGCGGAAGCGGGAGATACTGTCCTTCCTGAGGGGGGCTCCGGACTGCTGCAGTTCGATGGACGATCTCTCCAAGAAGATGAGGATGAGCCTTCCGCTGATTTCGTATCACATTAACGGGACGGCAGATTCCAGGGGACTCGCCGAAGAGGGTTTCGTGAAGCTGATTACCGGCGCGCACGGCAAGAATCAGATAATGCTCACGGAGATGGGCAAACTGATTATCGAAGGATATCTCGGTGCAGAGGCGGGGGCAGGCGTTCGGTAAGCGGCTCAAAGTTCGTGTTCGGTCGTGCCGTTCAGCACAATCTTTCCGGTTACATTGCAGGCTTTCCTGATTGTGTTGGTCACATAACAGTCATCCCGCGCGGTCCTTGCCAGCGCAATTACCCTCTGTTCTTCCTCGCCGCTCTCTATGTGCACGGTGTAGGTTACGTCCTCGAATGATCTGGGGTGGGCAACGGAAAATGTGCCGGTAACGTCTATCCTCAGTGATTTGATATCTATGTTTTCCGCAGCGGCATGTTCCGAATAGTGTACCATCTGGCACATTGCCAGGCTTGAAACAAAGTAATCCAATGGACTCGGGCCATTCTCGTCCGCCTTCCACTTGAAACCTCCCCTTGAGGCCGCCTCCGACAGCTGATTGTCATGCTTGACAACGGTTACCTTCACATTGGACCTTACCTTCCTCGAATCTGCTTCTTTCAACAGCAATAGTTTCTTCCTCATCCGTTCCCTGAAATCTTCCGTAAACTCCACCATTGATTCACCCACTGACTGCTTACCGACTTTAGCCATTTGAACGTGCCGGATGCGCCTCAAAATTTGTAAGAGGTTTCTCCGTGAACTACATGGAATGCGAGCTCTTTCCGTGCTTCATCAGTTCATCCTGCGTCTCGAATTCTGCGCCGCACGCCTTGCACCTGAAG
>JAKABN010000070.1 GCA_021796895.1 Thermoplasmata archaeon
CGTCGTACTGACACACAACACAATACGCGGAGCTGCAGGAGGCTCGGTACTCAATGCCGAAATAGTGCACAGGCAGGGTGGTGTCTGATTGAGGCCTGTCGTAATGAAATTCGGCGGTTCATGTCTAAAAAATGTCGACGGCCTGAGGCAGCTGGTCGAACTCACTTCGGCCGAGAAGGAATGCACAATCGTGGTAAGCGCGGTCTCCGGCGTGACAGACACAATAATGCAGACGATTACCGGCAGACTCAGCGAAAAGAAAATAGCATCACTGACATCGACTCTCAGGGAAAGGCACGTGGCAATACTGTCGGAAGCATCATCGGGTCTGCTCGGCAGCGGCGAGAAGGACGTGGACGGGTTGCTGAAGAACCTTGAAAGACTGCTGTACGGCATCTACTACACCGGCGAGCTCACGCCGCGAATGAGGGCTCTTGTCCTCAGCATAGGCGAACGGCTGTCCGCGCGCCTCGTATCTTCAGTTCTCGAGAGCCATGGCATACGCTCAAAGGTCTTCGAGTCTGACTCCCTGGGCATAGTCACGAACAGCAACTACGAGAGCGCCACTGCAGATCTTCCGCAGACGAAGCGGATTGCCGGAAAGAAGATCCTCGCAGCTCTGAAATCCGGAAGAGTTCCTGTCGTGACCGGATTTTTCGGCAGGGATCCGAGAGGGCATGTAACACTGCTCGGAAGGAACGGAACAGACTACAGCGCATCCGTGGTTGCCTACGCAGTCGGAGCGCGGAGACTGATAATCTGGAAGGATGTGGATGGTTTCCTCACAGCCGATCCCTCTATTGTTCCGCAGGCGAAACTGATCGACGAAATATCGTATGATGAGGCTGCAGAACTGTCATATTTCGGCGCTGAGGTGCTGCATCCAAAGGCAGTCGATCCGGCCAGGCTGGGAAACATCGGCCTGAGAATCATGAACATCGCCAACCGGTCGTCTAAGGGCACTCTCATCACATCAAGCAAGAGGGAGACAACAGGTGTCGTCAAGAGTGTCTCCTGCCTTAAAGACCTGGGCATTCTCCGTGTCTATGTGACCGGAGGCGGCTACACATCTGGAACCATCTCATCCATCTCGGGCCATCTCGGAATGGAAGGAGTGAACATAATTTCAGCCACGACATCCCAGACGTGTATTTCCTTCCTGCTTGGCATTGAGGACCTGGACAGATCGGCCGAAGCACTGTCGAAGCTGATATCCGTGGGGCTGGACAAAGTTGAGAAAGAGCGCAACGTTGCTCTGCTCTGTGCCGTAGGTGAGGGTCTTGGCAGGACGCGCGGCATAGCTGCAAAGGTATTCGGAGCAGTTTCCGACGTCGGTGTCAACATAGGCATGATGTCCGCCGGCGCCTCCACGGTCGCCTACCATTTTACGGTGTCCATGAAGGATCTGCAGACTGCTGCCCGCTCGGTTCATAGAGTATTCTTTGGAGAATGATGCGATTGCTGTTCAGAGAGAGTTCATCAAAGCTGAGGCCCTTAGAGCTTCTGCCCAGGATTATGTCCGCTTCGGATGACTGCTTCCTGCTCGAGAGCGCCACGGGCCCTTCCCACTCCGCGCGATACAGCTTTCTTGGAGCCTCGCCCTCTGGCAAGGCAGTGTGCAGGGGAGACACTATATCCTTCGACGGCGGCAGGAGGAAACAGAGGATTGATGAATTTCTACGCGAGGAGATGGCGCTGCGCAAGACGCGGAAGCGCATACCTTTCCCATACGCCGGGGGCTTTGTCGGTTACTTCTCGTACGACATAATAAGGTCGTTTGAAAAACTTCCTGACATGCACGAGCCTTCATCCTTCCCCGATGCTGAACTGGGTCTCTTCGAGGACGGCTTCATCTATGACAACCTGGAAGAGAAACTGTTCTATTTCTCGACCGGCGACGACAGGGAGAGGGAGCTGATAGGAGACCATGCTGAGGAGGAGGATGTCTCGTACAGCAGTATAAGCGCGCATCCCGGGAAGGACGCATATCTGAATGCCGTGGACAGGGCCAGGGAATACATCGTGGACGGAGACATTTTCCAGGTCGTCCTGTCCAGGAGGCTCGTGGTCGAAAGGATGAAGGGCATGATCAGCTTCTACAGGCGGCTGAAGGAGGTCAATCCCTCCCCTTACATGTATTTCGTAAAATTCGGCGACAGGACCGTCATAGGATCCAGCCCGGAAACGCTTGTGAGGGTGGAGAGCAGGAAGGTTGTCACATATCCCATTGCCGGAACGCGCCCGGTATCTGCCAACAGGAAGGAGAACAACAGGCTACGCACGGAACTGCTGAACAACGAAAAGGAGAAGGCGGAGCATAACATGCTCGTCGATCTCGCGAGAAACGATGTCGGCAGGGTCAGCGATTTCGGCACCGTTCATGTTCCGGAATACATGAATGTCGAACGGTACAGCCATGTGCAGCACATCGTCTCGCGCGTCGAGGGCAGACTGAGCAGATCCAGGACGCCGGTCGATGCGCTCTTCTCGATATTCCCTGCAGGCACGGTGAGCGGTGCTCCAAAAATCAGGGCCATGGAGATCATAGAGGAACTCGAACCGTTCAGACGAGGTCCCTATGCCGGCGCTGTCGGATACTACTCGTTCAACGGATGTCTCGACAGCGCGATAGCCATAAGAACGCTTTTCTGCGACCGGGACAGAGCGTTCCTCCAGGCCGGGGGAGGGATAGTTTACGACTCCGATCCGGAAAAGGAATTTGCCGAGACGGAGAACAAGATGGGTGCTCTGCTGTCCGTTTACGGAGGCGGCAGACGATGATACTGCTCATAGACAACTACGACTCCTTTTCCTACAATCTGTACCAGCGGCTCGGAGAAATAGGCATGAAGACGGCGGTCGTGAGGAACGACGCGGTGACGGTGCGTGAAATGAGGAAGATGAAACCGGACGGCATCGTCATTTCACCCGGACCGGGAACACCCGGAAATACGAGATATTTCGGCATAGGGCTGGAAGCAATACGCGTGATGGGTGCGGAAATACCGCTGCTCGGCGTGTGCCTCGGGCATCAGGGCATAGCGTACGCATTCGGAGGCAGCATCGTCCATGCGGACAGGGTGATGCATGGAAAGACCTCGCTTGTGTCGCATGACGGCGAAGGACTGTTTGAAGGCATAGACTCTCCGACAGTCGGCGGCCGTTATCACTCGCTTGTCGTCGAACACGAGTCCCTTCCCTCTTCCCTGAAAATAACGGCGATGAGCGAACACGGCGAAATAATGGCGCTCAGGCACGCAAAATTCCAGATACACGGGATACAGTTCCATCCGGAATCCATTCTGACGCCGTCAGGCAGTCAGATGCTGCTGAACTTCAGGAGGATAGTGAGGGGAGAGTTGTGAAGGAGATACTGAAAAAGCTTGCCTCCGGGTACAATCTCACCGGGCAGGAGGCGGCCGGTGCCGCATCGGAACTGATGGACGGGAAGTGCAGCGAGGCTGAGACCGCTTCCTTCCTGACCGCGCTGAGAATGAAGGGCGAAACTGCCGAAGAGATAGCATCCATCGCTTCCGCCATGCGGGAGAGATGCACGCATGTCCGGTCCCCGCCGGGAACCATGGACTTGTGCGGAACGGGCGGCGCACGTGTCAAGACGTTCAACGTGTCCACTGTAAGCTCGATAGTCGTCGCCGCCGCCGGCGTTCCGGTAGCCAAGCACGGGAACAGGTCGTTCACGAGCAGGAGCGGAAGCGCCGACCTTCTCGAGAGTCTCGGTGTGAACATCTCCATAGAACCGGAGAAGGCATCGGCGATGCTGAACAGCACTGGCATAACATTCCTCTTCGCGCCGCTCTATCATCCTGCCATGAAGAATGTGATCGGCGTCAGGAAGGCGCTGGGTTTCAGAACAATATTCAACATACTCGGCCCCATCTCCAATCCGGCCGGTATCAGGCGGCAGCTGATCGGCGTATTCTCCGATGAGCACGTGGGAAGAGTTGCTGGAGCGCTAATGAAGCTTGGAACGGAGAGGGCGATTGTCCTGCACGGTTCCATCGGTATGGATGAGATTTCGCCTTCCGGCAGGACGGTCGTGGAAGAGGTGAGGAACGGCTCGTCGGAGAGATACGAAATCGACGGCTCCGACTTTGCAGATTACGGAACCGGGGAATGGAAAGAACAGCTCGTTTCCGATCCGGCGGACAGTGCGGCGCATGCCCTGCGCATTCTCGAAAACGGTGCAACTGAAGGGGAAAGGAGCATCGTTCTGCTGAATGCTGGAGCTGCTCTCTATGTTTCGGGCAGGTGCAGCACGATGGAGAAGGGTGTTGAACATGCGCTGGACACAATAGAAAGCGGAAGAGCCCTGGCAAAGCTGAGGGAGTTTGCGCTGGCGAGCGACGGGCATCCGGAGGGAGGTGCTTAAATGGATGAACTCGACTATTTCATCGACAATGCGTTTTCACTCGTGATGTCCGGATACTATCGCACGAGGGCGGAGAGGACAGTGCCTGTGAAGCCGTTTTCCTCCTCCCTCGTATCCGCCGACAGGATACCGGTCGTTGCGGAGTTCAAGAGGAGGACGCCTTCCGTAAGGGATGTGTCATCCGATGCGGACATCAGGGAGAGACTCACTGCCTTCTCTCATGCAGGTGTATGCGGTTTTTCAATACTCACCGAACCGCACAGATTTGACGGATCGCTGGATAATATCTACGTCGCATCCTCATTCGGTCTTCCGGTGCTCATGAAGGATTTTGTCATCGCAACGGATCAGGTGGATGCCGCATACAGGCTCGGCGCAGATGCCGTCCTCCTGATAATGGATATATTCGAGCGCAGCCGTTTCAATATCGATGTTCTGATGGAGGATATACACACGGCAGGCATGGAGGCTGTTCTGGAAGTGAACTCCTCCGCCCAGTTCTCGGCTGCCATGGAGACTGAGGCCGATGTCATAGGCATCAACAACAGAAATCTGTCTGATCTCTCATTGGATGAGGGTCGCACGGCGAAGGTGCTCGCTGAGGTGGCGAAGGACAGGCCCGTCATTGGAATGAGCGGCGTTACGGAAGCCGGACATGTCACATCCATGCTCGACGCCGGCGCCGACGCGGTGCTTGTCGGCACATCCCTCATGGGCGGAAGCACCGCACTGTTGGAAGAAATAAGGGAGGCTGTGCTCAAACGACGGAAGTGAAGATATGCGGCAACAGGAGCTCCGGCGACATACTGCTCGCAAAGGGCGCGGATTATATCGGGTTTGTCATCAGCACACCTAGATCTCCCAGATCTCTGGAAATCAGGAATGCTGCTCCGCTGTTCATGGAGGCGTCGCAGTATGCAAAAACCGTTGCTGTCGTCACCGATGCCGATCACGCTTTTCTGGAAGACGTTTCCAGTGCGCTTGAACCGGATTTCATTCAGCTGCACCTGCTGCTGAGTCCGGCGGAGATTGCATCCGTCGTCGATTCGGTCCCCGCCGGCATCATTGCCCTTGCAAGGCCGGAACTTTCGTTTGCAGACACAGCCCGTGAAATCGCGTCCCTGACCGGCATGGTCATCGTCGATACCTTCAGCGGCGGCGAGGGAGGCGGAACAGGGATCATCCATGACTGGTCCGTGAGCAGGGCGCTCAGGGAAGCGATACATCCGTCCAGGCTGATGCTTTCCGGAGGCCTGAATCCCGGCAATGTTGCCGAGGCAATCAGGACGGTAGTCCCCGCGGCTGTCGATGTTTCGAGCGGTGTCGAATCGGGCGGACTGAAATCGGGCGAGCTTGTGGATGAATTCATCGGAAGGGTGAGGCGGCTGGCATGACGAAAGGGTGGTTTGGCGAATTCGGCGGCAGATACGTGCCTGAAACGCTTGTGGGCGTGCTGGAGGAACTGGAGGTTGCGTACAGGAGACTGAGAAAGGACAGAGAATTCAGGTCAAAGCTGAATTACTATAACCGGTACTTCGGCGGGAGACCGACGCCGCTCTACTTCGCCCGCAGGCTCACGGAAGCTGCAGGCGGGGCGCGCATCTATCTCAAGAGAGAGGATCTGGTGCACGGCGGCGCTCACAAGTTCAACAACGTCATGGGCCAGGCGCTCATGGCGTCCATGATGGGCAAGCGGCGCATAATCGCCGAAACCGGAGCGGGCCAGCACGGCGTTGCCACGGCCATTGCGGGGGCGGCACTGGGCCTGCAGACCGAAATATACATGGGAAGGAAGGATACCGAACGACAGCGTCTCAACCTGATAAGGATGGAGCTTCTCGGCGCCTCCGTTCATGCTGTCGATTCCGGCTCAAGGACGCTGAAAGATGCAATAAACGAGGCGCTCAGGGACTGGGTCACCAATGCGACCGACACATATTATCTGCTCGGAAGCGCGGTGGGACCGCACCCCTATCCCGAGATTGTGAGGGATTTTCAGAGCATAATCGGCAGGGAAATAGCAAAGCAGTCGGCTGCAGCGGAGGGAAGACCGCCGGACCTCATAGTCGCGTGCGTAGGCGGCGGGAGCAACGCCATCGGAGCGTTCCATCCATTTCTCAGGAACAGGAGCGTGGCGCTTCTCGGCGCCCAGGCAGGCGGCCTGGGCATAGAGACGGGAAAGCATTCTGCGCCTCTTATCGCAGGTACGGCGGGTGTGCTGCACGGCTCGAGGAGCAGGATACTTCAGGATGATGACGGCCAGATACTGGAGACTTCGAGCATAAGCGCCGGACTCGATTATCCGTCCGTCGGACCGGAGCATGCATATCTGCAGCAGAGCGGCCGTGCCAGATACACTGCGGTGACCGATGCCCAGGCCATGGAGGCGTTCAGACTCCTTTCACGCCTGGAGGGAATAATACCGGCTCTCGAATCATCGCATGCAGTCTTTGCGGCGATGGAGGAGGCAGGACACATGCCGCGCGATGCCGTGATAGTCGTGAATCTGAGCGGCAGGGGGGACAAGGACGTGGAAACGGCTGCATCGTACATGGGGCTGAAATTTTGAGCACGATAGCGGAAGCGTTCAGGCTCGCATCATCGGAGGGGCGCTGTGCTCTGTTGTCATACGTGATGGGCGGCGATCCCGATCCGGAATCCTTTCTGCAGTATGCATCTGCAGTTTCGGCGAACTCCGACATACTCGAAGTGGGCATTCCATTCTCTGACCCGATCGCTGACGGACCGACCATCCAGGCCGCATCCGTGAGGGCACTCACAGCAGCCGCAGGCGTCAGGGGCGTCATCGAGGCATGCTCCTCCCTTTCCGAACGTCTGCCGGTGGTCATCATGTGTTACTACAACACCGTTCACAGGATGGGAGAAAGGGAGTTCGTATCACAGATTTCGGCCGCCGGAGTCAGCGGCCTGATAGTTCCCGATCTTCCTTTCGAGGAAGGAAATGCGCTTTTCAGGGCATGCAGGTCCGCGGGCATTGACGGAATACTTCTCGCCTCTCCGGCAACCCGGCCCGTCAGAGCAAGGGAGATTGCCTCGCGCACGAGAGGCTTCCTGTATGTTGTCAGCAGATACGGCGTCACCGGGGAAAGAGAAGAACTTTCATCGCAGGTTGCACAGCTCGTATCGTCATACAGGGAAATTTCCAGTCTGCCGATTGCAGTTGGGTTCGGCATAGCCACGCCGGAGCACGTGAGGGCAGTTGCATCCGCAGGGGCAGACGGCGTTGTTGTCGGAAGCGCAATAGTGTCCAGGATAGGCAGGAGAGATCGACCGGAGGAAGTGTCGTCGTTCGTGGCCGGCCTCAGGACCGCCGCCAGGAAATCAGCGACTCTCTGAACCACCCACCGAAACGCCCGCCGAGAGCATCTGCGGGAGCTGTGAAATGTCCTGCATTATCATGTCGGCGCCTTCCTCCATGAAGAAATCAAGCGCCGCCGCGGAAGTTTCTCCGCGACCGCAGACGCCGGCAAACGACACCGCATATCCGCGTTCCCTGGCGGAGGCTGCCATCTGCAGATCTTCTGCGGAATCTCCAACATATATCAGCGAGTCCGAACCGATCGCCTTCATGCATTTGAGCAGAGCCCCCGGCATCGGCTTCCTGAGTTCGTCCGTCCCTGTCCTGTCAGTGCCTGCAGCGCTGTAATCCAGGTCGCCGACGAAGACCGAACTGCCGAGATCGAATAAATCAAGAAGTTTTCCCAGTGACATACGCGTTCCGAGGGCCGGTCTTCCAGTGATTATTGCCGGTTTCCTGCCGGAACGCGCTGTTATGTTTTCCATCAGACCGGCGTCGAACAGGAGCCGCTCTTTTCTGATAAGTCCTTCACCCCTGCAGTATCTGGGCTGTATTCCGTAGAATTCAACAAACCTGTCTTCGCCGTAATAGAGTTCATCAAACACAGTCGCAAGAAAACTTCCGGGCGGAACTCCCGGATATGACAGCCATCGGGCAATTTCCTCAAGTTCCCGGGCACCGGCGTTTCCAGCAATTTTCACCGCATATGACATAACGTCCCGTACGGCATCTTTCACACGATCCCCTGAGAACTGACCGACGAGCTCTTCGGTTCTCCGTGCAACGCCGTGCTCCCCCCGCACTCCGTTTTTCGTTTCCAGCATCGCCAGTGATGAGATGAGCATAATTGCAAACGTGCTGTCCCAGTCGTTGTTGAATGCTCCCGTCTTTCTCAGCCCGAATATCATCCTGCCTGCGGACTCTCCCAGTGAGGGAGAACGGCCGAATCTCATTCGCAGAAGCATTTCTGCAGTTCTGATAATTGCAGCATCGTAAGAGGCGCTCGTATCGACAAGCACTCCGTCGCAGTCAAAGGCAACGGGCTCTGCCGCCGAAGCGGCGCACCTGCTGCTTCGCAGGCACAGCCTGCCCGTTCCGTCAGAAATACTCCTGTATTCCGGTGCATTCATTATTCACGCCTCCTCCGCGATACAGCAGCTGTACAGCAGCAGGACACGCATCGTTTAAATCATCTCCCTGTGGTACGGATTTCGAACGAACAGCTGAAAGCCGTCCCCGGATCGAGCAGGCGAAGCCCAATGCCGTTGTTGAATGCGTCCGGTGCCCCCGTCATAGGCTCGATCGCGACAGACGTCCCGTCGGCATACCTGCCGTTATAGAGCAGAACGTAATCCATATTGTTACGCTTTATGACAACATTCCTCTTCCCGTCACGCAGCGTCAGTATTCCTCCTCCGCGGAAACAATCATCAAATTCATTTTCTCCCATATTCTCCACCGAATTGAAATTTGCCGTCACTGTTCTTCCGTCGGGAAAGTACCCGTCTGACATGATGAGTCTTTCCAGGCGCTCTTCATGGAGGAGACGCCACTTATCCTGTATCAGGAAGTAGGGGTGGCAGCCAATCACAAGAGGGGCGCGTCTGTCTCCGGAATTTTTCACGTCGTATGCCAGGGAGAACCGCGACGCGCCGATATGCATGGTTATCGCCACGTCCAACCGTGAAGGATAGCCAGCGTTCACGGCCGAAGTGCGAAATACGGCACTGCTTCCGTCGCCTGCAACATCCGTCCTGAAAGGCAA
>JAKABN010000071.1 GCA_021796895.1 Thermoplasmata archaeon
CCAAAGGACTTCAGTGAATATTTTCCGATGAGATATATTCCGGGCAGTATCTCTTTCATCAAAACAAATGAAATATTAATTGGTAATTAACATTATCTCAAACAGAGCTGGAAGACAGTGTTACGCCCATTCCGGGCAGAGGCTGCGCGGCAGACGCTGATACAGGCAACTCTGTTCTCTATTGAATGGTGGCTGCCCGGGGGAGCAGGATACGACTGAAGTTAAATGATCTGAGGCGCCGGTTGCGGACGCTGAAGCGACCCGACGCGCCGAGCGCCTCACTGGAACAGTATTTCACGGAACCCGACACAGCAGCCGCGATTCTGTTCGACGCGGCGATGAAAAATGATGTCGCGGGAAAGAGCGTCGCGGATCTGGGCTGCGGAACGGGCATATTTGCCATAGGAGCAGTCATGCTCGGCGCCTCAAGCGCGACAGGAATTGACATAGACGCGGAATCGGTGAAAATTGCGCGATACAACGCGAGGGCGCTGCTGGGGGGTGATGCTGCGGACAGGATAACCTTTGCCGTATCGGACATACTGAAATTTTCAGGTAAATTCGACACGGTTTTCCAGAATCCGCCTTTCGGTTCGCAGTCCAGAAATGCGGACATTCCGTTCATCAAGAAAGCGCTTGCAATAGCCGACACAGTTTACACGATACACCTTGCAGATACGGAAAATTTCATAAGAGATGCCATTGGCAGATTTGGCGGCAGGGTTGTGTTTACGCGATCGTTCAGATACGCCATGCCCAGGATGTTTGATTTCCACGAGAGTGACAGCAGGGAGTTCAGTCTAATTCTTTATAAGGCAGTGAAAGATGACAATGGTGAAGTGAGATGAAAGGAAAGCTAGTGATACCGGGAGACGTCGTTGCGATAGCCGAAGAGTACTCCCCAGGCAAGGGAACCTACGAAATGGATGGAAAGATCATAGTGTCTGAAGCCGGGGAACTGGTGATGGACAGCAAGACTCATACCGCCGTAGTGCAGCCAATCAACCCTGTAGCGGAACCGAAGAAGAAAGATCATGTCCTGGCAGTGATATCGGATGTTCGCAGTTCGATGGCCATATGTGAATTGCTTTCAATCGAGGGAACGGACAGGGCCGTTACCGGGGAAAGAGAAGCAACACTCCACGTATCCACGATTTCCTCGCAGTATGTGGAATCGGTAGGACAGGCAGTCAGGGTTGGCGACGTAATAAGGGCGGAAGTCATCCAGAGCACACCGTCCGTTCAGTTGAGCACCGTGAACAACCATATGGGCGTGCTGGCTGCCCACTGCGGCAGGTGCCGCTCTGTGCTCATTTCGAAGGATCGTTCACTTTACTGCGAGGAGTGCGAACGATTTGAAAAGCGCAAGATTGCCGATGACTACGGAGCGGCCATCGTGAAATGATGTTGCCGAACGACTGACGCAAAAAGTTAAAAGCCTGATGCGTTAGAGTGAAACGAGGGTAGCGGAAATATGCCCAGGGAGAAGACGCAGAGGAAGGCGCCTGATAAGAAGGAAGACGAGAGACTGAGAAAGGAAATAGATTCCCTGAGGATTGAAGTCAAAGAGATGAAGGAGATTGTGAATATGCTCCTCAATATGGTCATAGATACCGAGGAGGAGGAAGAGTATCCCGGCGTTCAGCTGCCCGATTTTGACGACAGATACGGGCCCAATAACTGAGGTGCGAGTCTGCGAACAGATATTTTAGCCGCTGTCGACAAACACGATAAATGGCGCGGGCTGAAATGCATAAATCTTCAACCATCAGAGAACATTCTGAGCCCCGCTGTCAGGCACATTCTCTCGTCGGACATGGCGGGGAGATACACGCTCAGAAGCAATGAGCACATAAGCAACAACGGCGCCTCCAACAGCTACGGCGGAACCCGCTATATGGACGAAGTGGAGCAGAGAGGTGAGGAGTGCGCCGCTAAATTATTCGGAGGACGCGTTTCTCTCAAGCCTCTGTCAGGGCACATCGCGTCCCTTCTCATGTTTGCCAGCGTTGTGCGCCCCGGGGACGGCGTGATGGCCATATCGTCCGAAAACGGAGGATATGACGGGTATGGACCCGGTTACATTACAGAACTATTCTCTGCCCGCTTCCTTGAAATGCCGTTTGACAGAATCTCGTGGAACATAAGAACGGAGGAAACTGCACAGTCGATAAGGAAGAACAGGCCCAGACTCGTCATACTGGGGCAGAGCTTCATTCTGTTCCCGTACGACATAAAGGCGGTGAGCGATGCGTGCGCCGACTCCGGATCTCTTCTTGCCTACGACGCTTCCCATGTCCTCGGACTGATTGCCGGTGGCAGATTCCAGCAGCCGCTGAAGGAGGGTTGCGACATAATGATTGGCAGCACCCACAAGAGTTTTCCGGGGCCCCAGGGCGGCATATTTGCGACTGCTGACGATGACGTGTGGAAATCATTTGTCAAGAACACAACTTGGAGGATAATAGACAATGCCCACTGGAACAGAATTGCCGCTCTGGCGCAGGCACTGGAAGAAATGAGGAGATACGGACGTGGTTATGCTTCGCGCATACAGCGAAACTCGAAGAGTCTCGGCAAATATCTTTCGGCCGGCAGACTGAAATGCATGTTCGGCGAAAAAGGCTACTCGATGTCACACCAGCTGCGCATGGACCCTTCTGCACTAGCTTCGATGGACATGAATTTCGGGAGTGTCAGCGAGATCCTCGAAAGCAACGATATAATTGTGGACACGACAGGAAGGCTCGGCACATCAGAGGTTTCGAGACTGGGCATGGGAGACAGGGAAATGAGGGCCATTGCCGGGATGATCGGCGAAGCACTGGAGGGAAAGAAGGTAAGAGGCAAGGCAAATAAGCTCAGAAGAGGCTTCAAGTTACAATATGCATGAATCGCAGAACGAGGCGATGAGGAAGAAGCTCGTCCTCGATACGAGCGCCATATACAACGGAACGGATTATCCGGCAGGAACCGTTCTGTACGCGACACCCCAGATTGTGTCCGAGGTAAGGAAGGTTTACAGGACTGAGAGAGCAGAATTTTTTGTGGAGTCAAGACTGACGGTTCTCATGCCTTCACCCGGGAGTATGAGGACTGTGCGGATGAAAGCGGAAGAGAACGGGGACATAGCAAGAATGTCAGAGGCTGACCTGGAAATACTGTCTCTGGCTTACGAGCTGCACGCAACCATCGTCACCGAGGATTACTCGATACAGAATACGGCGTCCGCGCTGGGACTGGATTACAGATCACTCTACATTCCCAGAATAAGCAGCTACGTGCAATGGGAAATAGTCTGCAGAGGATGCGGATCGACTTCCCATGCACGTGATGAAAAGGAATGCAGAATATGCGGCGGAAGGCTCGTAACGAAGAGAAAGAAAACCAGGCCGATTTGACACCGGGTTTTCAGTGCCTGCCATTGTGCCTGCGGTACATTACCACGACCGCCAGAGAACTCAGGACGAGCATGAAAGCGCCTACAAATTCGACCGTTTCGTAATATGGAGTGTAAGCGTAATTGCCGGAAATGTAGAGCCCGGCGTGCATCTGTGCAAGATCAACGGAAGAGCTTCCTGTCCTGCTGTAATTCAGACTGCCCAATGGAATCTGCGGCCGGGCGGGAAACAGATACGATATGGGAGCCGAACCTACCGACGACAGCGGGAAACCGATTGAGGAAGGCAGCGTGATGCCGCTCAGACTCAGGTTCAGCGGCTGCCTGGCCTGTACCCCCGGAATGCCGAACGTGAACATGTCCACCGGAATGTACGAAAGTGACACGAATGCGTTCAGCGCGGGCATTCCCCAGTTGTAATCGATGAACGAGAGAAGCGAGGCGTGATTCATGGGAGTGGCTGAAATGTAGTTCTCCTTCGCATAAGGCGAAATGAGTATGAGCGGCACCCTGAAACCCAGCTGCTGACCGCCGACAGACGGAGGAGGAACGTTATCGTAATATCCGCCTCCCTCATCATAGTTTATGAAGATGGCTGTAGAGTTCCATTCCGGGCTGCTCATTATCTTCTGGACTGCGTAGAGCAGCCAGAGTTCGCCGGCCAGCATACTGTCCGACGGATGCTGGCTGTATCCGCTGATACCGAGACCTATGGGCATGAAGTACGAGACTGCCGGAAGAGTGCCGTTCTGCAATTCGGAGAAAAACGAGGACCAGCTCCTGATGTCCGCGGAATACCGGTGGACTCCGTAAAAATAATCAAGCACGATTGTACCGAGTGACGGATTTGCCACGTAGTATGACCAGGAAATGCCGTAGCTGTTCAGCTCTGAAAATATTGATTGTGAAAAAGGTATGTACGGGGGAGGACCGTAATCATTCAGCACAGGCGAATAACCCGCAATGCCGAACAGCCGGTTGGGCATTGTTGCGGTCAGCGCGCTTGAAAAGTACATGTCGCCGATTGCATATTGCTCGGCGAGTATCCATTCCATCGCCATCTGCGACGCGGTGAAATAGGTCATCGACTGTTTTCCGGAGTTGGCGGCGAAGCCGTTCATGCGCCCGTTATTCCAGTCGAGATGATAGGCCGAGTACCCCTCCACGGGATTTGGCGTGGAGTACGTGCCCGGTGGAACCGGCGCGGGACTGCCCGTGAGACCGGCACCAATGAGATTGACGGGCACACTGAGCTGCGACGTAAGATTGGAAAAGGGCGATGTTCCTCCCAGCGGATAATTTCCGAATATGTTGTCGAAGCTGTGATTCTCCATTGTTATGACAACCACGTGTCTGATCGGAGTCCTGGGACCCGGCGGCCCCGCGCTGGCAAAGGCGACTGGAACCAGCACAACTGGCAGGAACAGAGCCAGTGCTGCGACTGCGGAAACCAGCATTCTGCGTAAACGGGCCGCGTGTGCGGTTCCCATCTTTTCGCCTGCCTTCAACACCATCGGGAAAGGCCGGGCACTATTCTATTTTTTCCCGTTCTTCCGGTCGGAAAGGAAAGAGGCGGCGAGCAGCAAACTGCAGAATACCAGGGAGGACAGTATTATGAGCGACATATACCGGTAGAATGTTATCAGGTATGCTGAAAAGAGCACTATCGACACGAGGAGACCGCCGAGCCAGACTGGAAGAGAGGGGCGGAGGAGACCCGCGGGCATGCTCCGCGCATTGAAGTACACGGATGTCGAAAAAAGTGTGCCTGCCGGGCTGAGGAACGAAAGTAACAGCGTCCCGGCATCGTTCAGAATGAGGTCATACATGACATACAATGTGATGGCGGCAAACACAATGGCCGCAACGGGCAGGGAGAGTATCACGCCTCTGCTGGATCTGCCGAACCACGCTGCCGCGAGAAGAGGATAGAACAGAGAGCCGATCACTGTCCCGGCCATCATGTACGGAATAGACTGCGACGAACCTATGGTGTCAAGCAGCCCCGTGAAATAGAAAAATGATATGGATATGCTGCCATTCCACACTGCCAGGAAGGGAAAATAGAAACGCTCTTTCGACCGTTGCATCAGGTGCTGAAGAGCGCCGGGCATTTATCTCTTTCACCGGCATCGGAAAATTCACAACATAAATTGTTACAACAAATATTGTAGTAATATGTTTATAACCCGACGGACTACTGCTCCGACGGATATGATGATTGAACAGCATGTGAAGGGAAAGTTTTCGGAAGCAATCGGCGCATTGAGATCGGGCCGTGTCGTGCTGCTGCATGATTCCAGCTCACGCGAGAATGAGATCGATATGGTGGCGGCATCACAGTTCTGCACTCCGGCCACCATAGCCATGATGAGGGAAAGCGCAGGGGGTCTGATATGCTCTGCAATCGGCAACGATGTCGCCTCTGTTCTTCAGCTGCCGTTCATGCACGACATAATGGATTTTGCCAGCGCCAGATATCCGCGTTTTGCGTCCATCATCGACAGGGAAATGCCTTACGGAGGGAAGCCGGCGTTTTCCCTTTCGCTCAACCACAGGACCGTCTTCACCGGCGTAACCGACGAGGACAGGAGCCTCACCGTTTCAACGCTCGGAAGCATAGCGCTGATGGTCAAGAACGGAGAACCCGCAGCCGCGGACACGTTCTATTCCGAATTCAGGGCGCCCGGCCATATACCTCTGCTGATCGAGGCACAGGACTCTCTGACGCAGCGCAGGGGACACACAGAACTCTCCATACACCTTGCAAGACTCGCGGGTCTTGCACCGGCCACGGTTGTATGCGAAATGCAGAATTCAGAGACTCACAGGGCGCTGACAGTTGCCGACGCGATTGAGTTCGCATCACACTCCGGCGTTCCATTTGTCGACGGCGACTCCATTCACTGAGGCCCGGTAATGACCGGAAACAGGCGATGGAAGCTCGCTTTCGTATGCTCTGAATTCAATGCTGAAATAACATCCAGGATGCTGGACGAGGCGCTGAAGCAGAGCAGGAAAGATGGAGCGGATGTCGTGAGCGTCTGCAGGGTCCCGGGAGCGTTTGACATGCCGCTGTTCATAGATGCACTTCTGTCACGCAGGGATGTCGACGCTGTCGTGACGCTCGGAGCAGTGGTGAAGGGAGACACGGACCACGATGACGTCATTGCCAGGATTCTGGCATCTGCTATAACGGAGCTTTCGCTGAAACACCGCAAACCGGTGTCGCTGGGCGTTTCGGGTCCGGGAATGACCTGGGAGCAGGCAGGTGACAGGGCGGAGGAGTACGGCAGAAGGGCAGTGAGAGCAGCCGTTTCGATGGCTGAGGCGCTGAGGGAGTTGAGGCGCAGAAAGGACAGCGGGAGCCGTGGCGGCAGATGAGAGCCGGTGCGCCGGATGGTAATGACCTGTTCATAAGAGATGCTGCAGTAATGCTCGGCGCCGGGCTGGAACTCCGGCAGGCGACGAATATATCGATTCTGGACGGAAAGATTAGCGAGATTGGAGCGGCGCGGAGGACAGGAGGACAGAGAATCCTGACTGGAAAAGGACTGCTCGTCATCCCCGGTCTGGTGAACGCGCACATCCATCTGAACGATGCGCCGCTGAAGGATGCGGGGCATGGAAAGAGTCTGGATGAACTGGTCCACCCGGTCACGGGATTGAAAGCGACGGGTTTGCGCTCTCTGAGCACAGCGGAACGCGTCAGAAGGATGTCCGGGGCGTTAGACGAAATGGTCAGGGGAGGAATAACCGGCGCTGTGGATTTTCACGAGGAGGACATCTCCATAATAGAGAGGCTGAGACGGGTCAACCGCAACTCGGAAATACTGACTGTTCTGGGCAGACCACAGAGGTATTTCAGCGACAGCGATATTTCGCTGAACACCGGATTTGAGGAGGACGAAATAGTCACATTCGACAGACAGCAGCGGAAATTCGACGGTGTCTGTCTGAGCGGCGCAAACGAGTACAGCGACAGGGCGATGGAGCAGATTGGCGCGATGAGGAAGGGGCTCTCGGGCATCCATGCCGCCGAGAGCGCAGGCACAGTTGAACGGTCGCTGAGGATGACTGGAGAAACAGAGGTGGAACGCATTTCCGCCCGACTCAGGCCGGATTTTCTGGTTCATATGACGAAGGCAACGGAGAGCGACATCGACGTCGCCGCAAAATCGGTATGCGGAGTCGTGTGCTGTCCGCGGTCGAATGCAATATTCGGCGTGGGAATACCGCCAATCAGCCGGCTCGCAGCATCCGGACTCGAAATAGCACTGGGGACGGACAACGTCATGGTCAACTCTCCGGACATGTTCAGGGAGATGGATTTTGCCGCAAGGATAGCGAGGAGTTCAGCGCTGGATGTTCTGTCCGTGCAGGCGAGGGAAACAATAAGAATGGCAACAGTGAACGGCGAGGGAATCATAGCGCGGGGTGAGGGCAGGGGGATAGTCGAGGGCGCAAAGGCGGATATTGCAATCATAGGCATGCACGGCGTCAGGTTGTCTGGTACGCATGATGTCTATTCTGCACTGGTGCACAGGGCTGGACCCGGCGACGTGATGGGGACGGTCAAGTCCGGCAGGCTGCTGTTCAGGGGAAGAGGACTCAGGATGGAGAAATGAAATGTTCACCGGAATAGTGGAGGGAAAGGCGGATGTCGTGCGCGTGGAGTTCGAGAACGGAAACATGCGACTCTCGGTGAGACCAGGAACGAAATCGCGTCTGCCCGGGAAGGGCGAGAGCATTTCGATAAACGGCGTGTGCCTTACCGTTTGCTCGATTACGAAGAGTGCGCTCTCTTTCGACGTTGTTGCCGAAACGCTCAGGCGCACCAATCTCGGCCTCCTTGAGAAGGGATCGCGGGTAAACTACGAGAGAAGCATGAAGAGCAGCGATCTGATCGGCGGGCATCTCGTGACAGGGCACATAGACGGAACCGGCACCGTGAAGCGTGTACTCCCTGAAGGAGGGTCCACACGAATGGACATAGCAGTTCCGAAACAGTTGGGCAGCATGATTTCGGAAAAGGGGTTTGTGGCCGTCGACGGCGCGAGCCTCACTCCAGCGAAGGTGACGGACAGAGGATTCACTGTCTATCTCATACCTGAAACGCGCCGCCTTACCATGTTCCAGTCACGTGAAAAAGGGGATATAGTAAATATTGAAGTTGATTTATTTGCAAAATACGTGAAGAAATTTGTGGAAGCGCATATGTCGGAGAGAAACGCCAAGAGAGGTTGAGGAATGCGATTATCAATTATGGAATTAAGGTGGGAAGCTTAAAAAGGGATGCCATGACATTTTGTGTATGAATGGCCTATGACATAGAGTACGGTTGCAGGGCGCTCATTACACTCATTGTTTGCAGGGAGACAAGGGAAAAGCTGTCAAGCAAAGACTTTTCCAGCCTTCCGGAAAAGCAGCAGCTCGAATACATAAACGCGCTGATTGATATTGGCTGGATAAAGGAACAGAAGGGCGGGAAGCCGGAGGGCGACTATGTCATATACGCGTTCACAGACAAAGGCAGGAAGATATTTGAAAATCCTGCCGAACTCCTCAACCTTTCCGATGTGGAACAGGAGCATGTGTCCCTCCTGAGAAGACTCGATTCGCTGAGACGGGAGGATGACGTGGCCATGATGCCGCAGACGCTCATGGCGCTTTCAAACTCCTGCATCGGCACAGGCAGGTACGACAGTGCCCTCATGTATGCCATGGATCTGCAGAAGAGGGCGGCCGAAATGAACAGCAACTACTTCAGGGGAGAATCGGCGTTTCTGCTCGGGAAAGCGGAGAATGCCAGGGGAGAACCGGAAGCTTCGCTGAAATATTATGTTGAGGCAGTGGAGATCTTTGAGAAGGTCGGAGAGACAACGCGCGAGGCTGAGAGTCTTCGAATGGCCGGCGGCGTTCTGTTCAAGATGGGAGACTACGAAAGGTCTATGATGATGTTCGAACAGAGCAGGGAGAAGTTCTTCGAGACTCGCAACATGCTTGGTGTTG
>JAKABN010000072.1 GCA_021796895.1 Thermoplasmata archaeon
TCCTGAGTGGTGTTCTCTGTTTCCACTTTGACATATCTGTGGCTGCGGTTCCTCTGCTTGTATGCACACATATGCCTGAGCATTCCCCATCCTGCGTCGTATATGGATTTGGCCAGATTGCCGTGAATCATGGTTGTGACGTCCATGTCCTCGAATGCAATGAGATCATACTGTTGTGCCCATCCTGTTGTGAGCCTGTGTGCAAAGTCTCAGCGCTGGTCACCGACCTTCGCATGACGCCGCTGCACAACTATCTTCTGTCTGTGCCAATGTTCAATGCATCAATATATTGAAATATATTGATGTAATGGAAAGTCCGTGTTCGGTCTTGCAGGCGATATCAGTGAAGGTTGAAAACACGCTCAGGAGGCTTTCGGACGAAGGTATTTGCACGCCATTCGAACTCGAGAGAACCAGAAGGTACTGCGAAAAACTCCGCGCCGGGAAGAAAGCGGAGATGATTTCGGATATGGCAAGGAAGCTGGACGTTCTCGGAGATCCGGACAGATTGGTGCTGGTCATGCTGATGCGCAGGAGAGAGCTGTGCGTCTGCGAGATGACTCACGCATCCGGACTGACACAATCAATGGCATCATATCAACTCGGTATGCTCGAAAAGGCAGGCATTGTCAGGAGAAGGAAGAGCGGAAAGTGGGCATTCTACAGTCTGGCAGATATTCAATTTCTGGACTCGATTCTTAATGAGATGGACGGTTCTGCCGCCGCGCAGCGTGCGTGAGCGCCTGAATTCGCTCACAGCAACATTGAGTTGACTTCTATGGATGCGGGAATATTCTGCGCGTGGCGGGAGCGGTATGCCGCGCCGTTTCGGATTCCCGCGCTGACTCTGCCCTTCGCCGTCAAGTCTCGTTTTCACCCCGGTTGCCCGGGACGCCAGAAGGGGGCCGGTGAGTCCAAATGAATGAAGCGCTGTTTGCCGCATCTTTGCTGATATTCGTATCTGTCCTGATTCTGGTTCTCCGCAGGCCATGGAACATCGGCATCGGATACTGGGCCGTTGCCGGTGGCGTGATCAGTGTGCTTCTCGGGATGACTACGCCAGCGGACCTGCTGATAGTCTGGAACATCGTCTGGAATGCAACCTTCACCTTTGTTTCTGTCATAATCATCACGCTTGTTTTTGACGAAGCCGGCTTCTTTGAGTATATCGCGATACGCATAGCCCGGTTCTCCGCGGGCAGCTCCGTGCGTCTCTTCCTGCTCGTAATGCTGCTTACCGCGGCCGTTTCCGCGCTCTTCGCCAATGATGGCGCCGCGCTCGTTCTGACACCCATTGTGATCGCAATGGCAGGCAGGATTGGTTTGGACAGAAAGGGAACGCTGGCATTTGTCATGGCCGTGGGCTTTGTATCCGACACGGGCAGCATCCCTCTCGTCGTGAGCAATCTGGTCAATATAGTTTCAGCGAGCTACTTTCACATAACATTCATGGATTATGCGACGAGCATGCTGCTGCCTGATCTCGTCTCAGTTTCAGCGAGCATATTGCTGATACTGCTGTTCTACAGAAGGAGTATTCAGCCTGTTTACAATCACGTCGATCTGCCCGATCCCTCAACCTCCATACGCGACCCCACTGTGTTCCGCCTCTCCGTTCCGATAATCGTGATGCTCATCTTCGCTTATTCGGCAGGAGGCCTGCTCAACATACCAGTGGCTGTCGTGGCCGTTCCTTTTGCAGCCGCAATTCTGCTGCTGGCGAAGAGGGGGAAGAGGATTGACACACGAAAGATAATGAAAGAGGCGCCTTGGCAGATAGTGCTCTTCTCGTTTGGAATGTATGTTGTTGTATTCGGTCTCGGCAGAGCGGGACTGACGCAGCTGGTCTCGTCTGCAATTTCCAGCGCAATTGCGCTACCCGGACCTCTGCCTATTATATTCACAGGTTTCATCTTCTCGTCAATGGCTGCGGTGATGAACAACATGCCGTCCGTCATGGTGGGTAATCTGGCCCTTGTCCATGTGCGCGGAGGCGCGTCGCTCGTCTATGCCAACGTCATCGGCAACGACATAGGCCCGAAATTCACTCCGATAGGCTCCTTGGCCACAATGCTCTGGCTCTATACGCTTGACAGGAAAAACAGCATAAAAATCAGTCCACTGTATTACGTTAGGGTGGGTCTTACCATTGCCGTACCGGTTCTGTTCTTAACGCTTCTGTCGGCGTATCTTATGTCACTGATTTGAATCGAATGTGTATTGCCTTCTCTTTAAACCGCTCAAGGAATACCACAGACGGGACGATGTGCGAAGCCTTCCCTCTTTGTGTTCTGCTTACTGCGTAATTTGAAGTACGCGTATGAAGAAAAGCGTAAATCATCGTGCACGCTGTCACATTAACCATATGTGTGATGCTGTTTGAAGGTTGCTGTAATCGGCGGAAACAATTTCGGAAAGGTGCATCTAGAAATTCTCTCTTCGATTGATGTGGACCTGCTGGTCTATGACAGAAACGAGGCCGTTCTCGAGGAGGACATGAAAAATTACAACGCCATGCCCTACAGAAATATGGTTGACGCAATGGAGGATGCCGACGTTGTCGACATAGTCCTTCCGCACTATCTTCACAGGGATGTCGCCATGCAGGCCATGGAAATGGGAAAGCATGTCCTGATGGAGAAGCCGATAGCCCTGAACTCTTCACAGGGGGAGGAGTTGATCACCAGGGCGAAAAAGACCGGGTGTAAGTTCATGGTGCTTGAAAATTACTTTTTCGAGCCTCCTGTCATAAAGGCACGTGAATTGATAGACGAAGGCAGGATAGGAAAGGTCCTCGGCCTCAGGTTCACAAAAATCAAACGCGTCGATCCCACACCCTGGGGATGCAAACAGGAACTCATGGGCGGCGGATCGTTTGTCGACGACGGCATACACCTTGCAGATGCCTTCCTGAACGTCGGCGGCGATTACACGGACGTCAGCGCGATGCGCTTCAATTTGAGCCGCATCGAGATGGAAGGAGAGGATACGCTGTCAGCGACGGTGAAGTTCACGAGCGGTGCCTTCGGCACAATCACTCATTCATGGGCATTCGACGATGTTCCGCCGATGCCCAGAATGGAAATTCTCGGCACGCAGGGCTGGATTGCCGAGATGCCGGAACGGAGGAAGGCGCCGAGAAAGTTTGGTGATCTGATGGTGAACGGCGTGGAGACGGTATTTGAGTCGTACAATCCTTTCAAAATCGGCATCACAGGATTCCTGGATGCGGTATCCCGGGATACTGCAGTCCCGATGCCGCCTGAAACTGCACTGAGGGATCTGATGTTCGTTGAAAAAGCGTACAGATCCGCCGGAACAGTCCGAAGGCATCCGCTATGACCTGACAAGACCGGATATCAGGCAGTCTCCAGGCATGAAGTTCACGGATCGGCGGCCGCGCAGGCCGCAATATCTTCCTCCATCATTTTCCCCAGGCCCTCAAGCGCCTGGAAGTCATTGTCATTCCCGAGTGTGATCCTTATTCCCCCGCTTCTCTCTGTGAAATGGCCGCTGAACTGCAGCCCCTCCATGCTTCTTCTGAGTGCGTCCGCATATGCTTCGCCGCAGCCCAGCGCAAATCCGCCGACCACGATGAAGTTATCCACTCCGGTGGCGAGATTGATGAGGTTGATCGCGCTTGCCAGCGGGGCCACACTGGCGTTCAGCGTTTTATGCGCAAAAACATCGCCTCTGTTCAACCCCTGCACTATATCCGAGGTCGTGACATGCGTCAGCGAGGCAACAGCGGATATCTCAGCCCAGTCAGGTTTCATCCTTTCCGCCAGCCGCTCTACTCCTCTGCCCGAAGAGACGGCTCCGAGATGTCCGCGCCCACCGCAGTCGCAGACAAATTCACTGTATGCATAGCCGCAGTACCAGTGCCCGATTTCGCCTCCGATCGTCAAATCGCCTTCGAGAACCCTCCCGTTCAGGAATATCTTGTTCCCGATTCCGGAACTCACCGTGATTATGCAGAAGTTCCTGTTCTCTTCCGTCACGTAGCTCCGGCCCGCTGCAGTCACGTCATTTGCGACCAGCAACTCTGTCACACCCTTCTTTCCCAGTCTTACCCTCAGCCCGGAAAGGAGCGGATACGGGACGGACATTTTCCCCCAGAGAGTCGGAGCACCGTAAACGTATCCGTCTTTCACCGGACCAGGAAATCCCAGCGCCAGCCTCGACACCCTGAAGCCTTCACTCAAATAGGAATCAACCAGTGCCGACATCTCGCCCAGAAACATGTCCTGGAGCTCCGCAAGCGGTACGGCGTAGAGCCTGAACCCGGGCGCCTCTTTTTTCAACGGAAGTCTCAATTCCGTCCCGTCGACAATCGCGCTTCTCATCCATGTCCCTCCGACATCCACAGCGAGTGTGCATCCGGTCACTTTAGCGCCGCCGTTTGAAAGCCGCTGATGTTTTCAATCGCCCTTCGGAGGACACTCCTCTCCAGCTCGCTCCTGTCACTCAGGAAATCTGCTTTCCCCGGTCCTGTAGGGATGACAAGATTGAGCTTCCCTCCCCTGCGCAGGAGTATTGAATCGAGTGATTGCCACATGAGCCCGACATCATATGCTCCGCCTTCATTCAGGTTGAAACCAAAATCGGCAAGCATTGAAAGAATCCTGTCGTGCAGTCTTGCATCAATTCTGCCAATCAGATATGATATTTCTGTGGAAATGGCCATGTCAACAGCCACTGCCCGACCATGTTTTATCCTGTGGTCTGTATGCATCTCAAGGAACGGGCTGAAAGTGTGTCCGAAGTCCACGAGTCTCCGCAGACTGTTCTCAAAAGGGTTAAGCTGAAGCTGTTCCAGCATCCTCCTGGCTGCGCTGATGTTTATCTCCCGCGTGAGGTCAGGGTTCGTCCCGCTTTTGTAGTAATCGACAATCTCTCTGCTGTTCCTTTCGAGCGTTGAAAACAGTTTCGCGTCGGCAACAATGGCCATCTTTGCTATTTCGGCGAGTCCGTTCCTTATCTCTTCCGCATCGAGTGTTCTGAGAAACCTGAAATCGTTCAGAACTGAAACAGGAGGATGAAACGAACCTATGAAATTCTTGACGCCGTCAAAATCAACACCGTTTTTCAGCCCCACGCCTGCGTCCACCTGTCCCACAAGCGTTGTCGGTATCCTCACATAATTCAGTTTCCTCATGTAGATTGAGGAAGCCATGCCGACGACATCCGTCAGGACACCTCCTCCCATCGCAACGAAGAGCGATCTTCTGTCGAGTCCAAATCTCCTGCCCTCTTTGCAAATCCTCATGACGGTATCGATGTTCTTTGTATTTTCGCCGACGGGAATCGTCAGTATGCAGCACTTTTCACTCTCTGGCCCGTGCCGGAAGTAGTCTCTGACTCTTCCGCCGTAAAGCCTGTCGACCGTTTCACTCATTACCACCATGCATTTTCGCCCTGCGGTCAAGTCCCGAAGGGCGGAGTTGTCAACGGAGAGTATATCTTCCTGCGAGAACAGAACATCATACGAATAATCGAGCCGGCCGCTGAACGAAATTGCATTTTCTCCATAATGAGGTCCGTCGAGTGCTTCACCTCTGGAGCGATGATTAATGTTCGATTCCGTCATGGCGGACGTCGAAGATCAGCAGGACTATATTCTCGTTGGTGTTATTGGATAAACCATGTGAGCCGTGTCTGGAGTTCACTATGATATCTCCCTTCTTCACCGCCACCTCGGTTTCCCCGTCTGTCATGAGTCCCCTTCCCTCCATGACGAAATAGACTTCCTCGTCGTCGCCGTGCCTGTGATATCCTATGGTGGCTCCCGGTGGAACTATCACATAATCGACGAACTCCACAGGTGTTTCGAAATCCCCTGACGTCATCACCCTGACCTTTTCCAGAAGACCGTCACCACCGTGGCTTCTCTCCGTTTCGTGCCTGGTTTCGAGTACATTTCTGATTTTAAGGGACACAGAATCACATCATTTCCTGTGAATATACATTCTCGCTGTTCGGCGCTGTCGCAGTACGTATCGGGAGATCACCACTTCAATTTTTTCATGGCGTTCTTCAGTCTTCGGACATCCGCGCACCGTCCCTGACATATCCCTGTAAACTAGGATTTTCTGATCGATACCTTTTTTATCAACACGAGCGGGAAAACCTGAACGCTTTAGCTTTGGGAGGATGTCTGCGTCTTTCCAGCCAGCGTTCGTCTGGCTGTACCCGTGGAGTATTCCACGACGGTGCCATCGGGAAATACGTCTCCTGTTCTCTGCTACTCTTCATTCTTATTACCGGTGCTATAATCTTCACCGACCCGTCCAACACCATGCTGTCTCTGAGACTTATGGCGGGTGCAGAGAGATCATGCCTTCTCTCCAGATGCTCAATCATCCAGAAGGTCCAGCAGCAACTTCTTCTCAATCATTCGTATTCGCTGCAAGAGTGCAGATTTGCTCCTGCAGGTGATGGCGGCCATTTCCGAAAGTCCCTTTGTGCGCGGATAGTTGAAATATCCGCTGTTGAGCAGCGTTGCTGCAAAACGCCTGTCATCATCTGTTAGAGTGGATCGCAGCCCTTTGAAGAATGTCCGTGGATCTCCATCCATACCGAAGATCCTCAGATGGGATATGCTGCCCATTGACTCAAGCGTCCTTACCATGCGATCCATGGAATCGGCTGAGTCGTCGGGCGCAAGCACCTTCCATTTTTCGACTCCCGAGTCGTACATGTTGCGCGAGCAGACAACATCGTAACTGTTGAGTATCCTTGAAATGCTGTTCTGAAGCCTTATGCGGATTCGCCATATCTCGTCGCGAAAAGCACCGTCGGATCCGTTCGCTCTGAACCTGTGAATCTGAGCTGCACCTGAGTGATATCTTATCCTGTTGTAAAGGGATGAAAGGTCCGAGAATCGACCTCGTGCCTGCAGGACGGTCTCGGTGTAGCCGCTTTCACCGTCATATCTCCGGTTGATCGGAACAAGGGAAACGTCGCCGCAGCTGCCGTCCAGAGTTGTGGTCCAGCAGCCTTCGTGGAAGATGTGGAAGCTCACAATGGAACAGGACTTCGCCATAAATGCCCCCGATGCCGTGTACTCGCATAGCAATGACAAGTCGTTGTAAATAGTTATCCTCATCATCCATGCAATTTTGCCCGGTTCCCTTCAGAAATTGCCTCATCCAGCACCTCGTTGAACTTCTCTGTTGTGGAGACAATATCATCGTCTGAATGTGAGAGCGAAAGGCAGTACCTGTTGCCTGGTTTTGTGTAGATGCCTTTGCATATCATTGCAAGATCGAGCAGTGACCTGAGCCTGATTTCCGAACTCAGGGTGTCCCTGTAATTCTCCACTCGCTCAACGCCCAGGTATATGTTTAACATGGATCCTTCTCCAAGCGCGACTGCCGGAATCTGGTGTTCGGCAAGGGACGATGCCATCGCTCTTCTGAGCGATTCTGTCCTCCTTGAAAGGCGTTCAAAGTTGCCGTCCTTCATCAGCTCCTCAACAGCGGCCAGGCCGGCTGAGAGCGTGACCGGATTTCCGCCGAACGTGCCCGAATGGAACACGCTCCTGCCTCCGGACGAATCTCCGGGCTGAATAAGGGACATTATGTCGCACCTGCCGACAACAGCCCCCACGGGAAAGCCACCGCCAATTACCTTTCCGAGGCATGAGATGTCGGGTGTTACTGAATAATACTCAGCTGCTCCACCAATCCTTATCCTGAAACCTGTCTTGACCTCGTCGAATACAAGGAGTATGCCCAGTTCCTCAGTCAGACGCTTGAGCTTCGACATGAAATCCCTTTTGGCAGGTATCACGCCGTCCTCGAACGGTTCCATGATCACGCATGCAATCCTGCCTGCATTTGCTGTAAGCAGCTTCTCAGTCGATTCGAAGTCATTGAATGGAAGTACGATGGTTTCGGCGATTATGTCCATGCCGACATCAAGGCTGTCGCTCACAGGCTTGGGCGAAGACCGTTCACCCGACGATTCAGAAGGCGGCCTGTAGCTTACAAGCAGCCTGTCGTTTGCACCGTGATAGTGCCCCTCGAATTTTGCAATTGCTGTTCTGCCTGTGAAAGCTCTGGCTAGCCTGACCGCAAGAAGCGTAGCCTCAAGGCCCGAATTCGTGAATCTGATGAGCCCTCCTTTGCTGTAGAGGCCCGCTAGCAGTTCTCCGTATTCTATCTCAATCCCCGTAGGAGTACCGGTCACGGTTGTGCCGAACCTGTCCAGAACGCGTTCGACAGCCCGCCTTATGGGTTCGGAACCGTGGCCAAGAATCAATGCGCCGTAGGTCAGAAGATAGTCTATGTATTCGTTGCCGTCCTCGTCTGTGATTTTCGAGCCCTTTGCGCCCCGCATGAAGATGGGATATGGCTTGAAGAATTTGATGTTCGCGTTGACGCCGCCGGGGTTGATGCCTTCTGCCTTTTCGAACAGCTTCATTGAAGCGCGTGTCCTCGTCCGATACTCAGAGAGTATTTTCTTTTCGTCTAGCATCATGTGCAGCATGAGCGGTACCTGCCACTTCTGCCTATATTTCAGTGTCTGCATTCACCACACTGTTGGATGTAACATGCGGTCTGGTGGCCCTCATATACAGCACAATGGCAAACACAATCACTGCCCAAATAGCTGCCGCAATCGGGGCGATGAGATACGGCCATTCAGGAAGAGGCCATATGGCATAGCGGATGGCTATAATGAACATCACCACCGTCACCAGCGGAACAACATAATGTGTCAGCAGAACTCCAGGCGTTACCCTGATGCCCTTCCTGCGGCTGTAGAAAGGCAGGCTGAAATTGGCGAGCAGGTGCGCCAGAAGCACAGGGACGGCAGTGACCGTTGCCAGCACGAAGAAGCCGTCGAACAGGCCGAACGCGGAGACAGCTGCGAATGCCAGTATGATGTCCACAATGGCCATCATCAATATCAGCCTCGTCGGGGTGCGGAAGCGCGGATGAATGTGGTTGAAGAAGCCGGGCAGCATTCCTTCGCGCGCCATTCCAAACAAAGTCCTCGACGTGGCGTTGTATATCGCTATGCCCACTGAAAGGGCGCTGTTCATGACGAATATTGCGAGGAGGTATGCCATCGGCGCACCGAGATGGTTGAGATAGATGAAATACCCGGGATCGGCCTGGCTTCCGAAGCTGCTCATCAGCTTTGGACCGTAGGTGACAGTCAGAGCATAAGCGCTGAGGATTATGGGCAGGACGCCCAGGAATATGACCAGTATGAACGCCCTGCCGATATTCTTCTTCGGCTCCTTGG
>JAKABN010000073.1 GCA_021796895.1 Thermoplasmata archaeon
GCATGCAGACCGCTAATTGCTCGGCCGATATAGCAGTTGTGCACCGATTTCAGAGCGCAACATCGACTGTTCAGTTGATTTGTTGCCTGCCTGACACTGTGATGCGCGATTAGCCTGCAGGCTGCTTTTTGAGGACAATTACATAAGCCCTCTTACCTATGTATTTCTTCAGCTCATCGAGCTTTGCAGAGTTGGCGAATTTTATAATCACCCTCTCACAGAATGTTTCGATCTCATACTTCAGCATTTTTGTACCTTCATCGGCTTTTATTTCGCGTGAGATGTGATGGCCGTTAGCGTATTGAGAATGTGTGTTTAAGCAGATTGTCAGCGCTGCTGCTTATGGGTATTGATAGATGGTCATAACTGCTTTGCGGCCATTACACACTTTGCTGACGAACGAGCAGCTTGACAGATTCCACAATGTTAGGCTGTTTTAGAACACTGACCTTTTACCAGTGCTAAAATGGTTTTAAATAGCGATCTTGCCCTAGCCTTCAATAGTGATTTCATGGAATCAAGAATGAAATTAATTCTTGGTGTCATTATTGTCGTTGTGATCGTTGTAGTGTCTGTGACTGCTGTCACAGTTCTTCAGAAGAAGCCATCAAGCACGCCGACCGCAAAGTCGCTTACAGCCGCCTCCAGCACAAAGCTGGCGTATACCGGCCAGTCCGTGAACTTCTTCACCCTGTCTTCGCAGGGTACTTCGGGCATCACCAATGTCACATGGCTGTTCGGTGACGGACAGCGCGGAACAGGTCTCAACGTATCACACAAGTACACGTATCCCGGCTTCTATCTGGTGGAACTTTCCTGGATGAGCGGTGGGAAGCTTTCCACAAACCTTGCTCGGCTGTTCCCTGTAGAAGTGTTGAGTTCGACAACCGGTGTTTCGACAACGACGCTCTCGCAACAGACCGCTCCAGTCATACTGTTTAACAAGACTGTTAACACGAATGCCCCTCTCTTCACCATGAATGAAACTGCATCTGCTCAAGGGAGTTACCTGCAGCCTCCAACAGCCGTCAACTGGTCAATCTCCCAGTACTCATGGTATGTTGCGGGTAAGACTGGAAGCGGCACCACATTCAACTTCACTGCGTCAAACCCGGGAGTCTACCCTCTGTTTCTTAACATAACAACCAAGAATTCTACCTCGAGCATAGTGAACACAGTCATTCAGACTGTCGTCTTTGAGCCTTCAAACGTCACTACTGGAGTACTTCTGGGACCAGGCTCAGTTATTAATCCAACCGTCATAACTGATGCGGAAATAGTTCCCGGCGGACCATTCTCTCTTGACCCGCAGATCGACTGGGAAACAGTTGGTCTGGAAGTGATTAGAAACGTGTATGAGACGCTTGTGTCATTCAACGGTTCGAGCACGACGTCCTTCATTCCTGTTCTTGCCTCACAGATTCCCACAATGGCAAACGGAGGTATCTCTTCCAACAGCCTGAACTGGACTTTTACAATACGCTCGAATGCAACATTCGCCGACGGAAACAAGGTGACTGCATTTGATGCATACTTCTCGTTTGTCAGGGAGCTGTTGTTTGCGACAGGTTCGCCCGGAACAGGTGGCTACACACTCGCACAGGCACTTCTGCCAGGATATGCCACATATACACCTGGCTTCAACAGCTATGCAAACATCACGAAAGCTCTGACTTACAGTAATTCGAGTAACACTGTGACTTTCCACCTGTTCAAGCCCGTGCCGTATTTCCTGTCGCTGCTGGCAGACACCCCATCTTCTGTAATGGAATACAGCTGGGCAGCGGCACATGGCAGCGGCCTCGCTTTTACACCTGCGGGCTTTACAAGTTATATGAACCAGGCGATTGCCCAGCATTATAACACATTCATTCAGTGGAACAGCATGGGTTCTGGACCGTTCACAGTCTCGTCAGTGCAGCTCGGCGAGAGCATCACTTTATCCCCTAACCCGCACTACAATCCACCTGCCTATGGGTTCCCTAAGTCAAATTACACAGTGGTTATAGATTACGTAAAAGCAGCATCAACCGCGGTGCTCATGCTGAAAAACGGACAGGCAGACATAGTCAGCAACCTGCCTACATCATCGCTCCCCAGTGCCATACAGGCGGAGTCGACTGGCCAGGCAAGCATCTACACATTTTCGACAATGACCACATACTTCTATCCTTTCAATTTCAACATCAACACAACGATGCTGAAGACCATCGGCTCTCAATACACAGTTCCTGCAAACTACTTTGCAAACCTCGATGTCAGAAAGGCATTCACAGATACATTTAACTACACTCAGTTCCTGAATGACATACTGGGTAATGCGAAATTCGGCATCAACCTCGGACAGGGCTATGTAGGACTGCTACCGCCCGGTATGCTTGGGTACAAACCGTTCAATCAGTGGTCCAACGCACCCGCCTATGACCTGGCCGAAGCCACGAGCCTTCTGTATGCCTCAGGACAGTACAACACAACTGTCAACATACCGATATTCGTCAGTTCTGGTGATGTGACAAACTATGCGGCAGTCTCGATGTGGGCGCAGGCATTACATACAATCGACTCGCACATCACTGTTACGCCTTACTACATCACATTTTCCCAGATGATTGGATACATTGTCGCAAACCAGAACCCTATGCCGATATACAGCCTCGGCTGGGGAACTTCGATACCTGACCCGATTAACATGATTCCGCCTATGTACAACCCCGGAGGGTTCTATCTCGATGGTGATGGAGTGCCAAGCGCATCAGCTGTTTCGTCTATGGGTCATCCACACCAGGCTCAGAACTTTTCGCTCATACTTAACCTTTCCAATCAGGCACAGGTTGAAACGAACGTTACACTAAGGGCTAACCTTTACCAGGAAGCTAACCAGATCGCAGTCAATCTAACCCTCTATCTTTACACATACATACCAAACGGCATGTGGATTTACCAGACATGGCTAAAAGGCGTTAACCATCAGGAGAATCCGGTTGTGGGCGGAGAAGTCGATACACTCTTCTGCTATCTGACAAAGTAGAGCAGCCCACCAAACATTTTACCACAATATTTTCATTTTCCAGCATGTACTTGTCTCATTTTTGAATATCGTGTGCATTCTTGAACTCATCATCGTAAAGAATGCAATTCACCATCCTGTCATCCTTCGGCACCATGCGCGGTGACCAGCTCACATAGAGCCGGCAGGCGATCTTGCTGCCTCTCAGCTCTGAGCTCGCAATCCTGAACTTATTCTTTTCACCGATGAGATCCAGCAGTTTTCCAGCCATATCCTCATCAGCCGCTGAAATTGTGAAGTTCAGTTCATCTTGCATATCTGCATTCAGGCTCTCCAAGCCCAGGCGGAGGTATGATTCCCTCTCTATCAACTGAATTATCTCCTTCGAATCCCAGCCGCAGTGGCTTGTTGCCACCGGGCACCTTGGATGGAAGACGCATCCCTTCGGAGGTGCAATTGAGCTGACCTCTGCCTCCCTGCTTTCACGCTGTTTCATCTCATAATCAGACTTCGGGAGCGGCACAGATGATATCAGGAGTTTGGTATATGGATGTAGGGGTTCGCTGAACACGCTATCCGTCATGCCTATCTCCATTACGTTTCCTAGGTAGAGCACCATTATCCTGTCGGAAACATGCTTCGCAACCGCAAGATTGTGTGTTATGAAGATATATGTTAGATTATGCTGCTCTTTGAGGTCCAGAATGAGATTGAGTATCTGTGCCTGTATGGAAACGTCAAGTGATGAGGTCGGTTCGTCAAATATTATGAGCTCAGGACCGTTGATTAGAGTTCTTGCCACGGCGATTCTCTGACGCTGTCCTCCGCTCAATTGACCCGGATAGTAAACAAGGTGATCGAGTGTCAGGCCAACCTGTTCGACTAGCTGTCCGGCTCTCTCCTCGGCCCTTTTCCTGTTCCCCTTTCTATGGCCAACAAATGGTTCGGCGATTATGTCCTTGATCAGTTTCTTGGAATCAAGCGCCGAGTAGGGGTCCTGGAAAACGATAGATGAGCGCTGCCAAATTTCAAGCAACTCACCTCTCTTCAGATTGTCATCTTCAGTGCTAGTGAGTCCGCATTCTCTGAACCGGTAGTCTATGGTTCCTTTCCAGTGTTTCAGGAGTCCCAGTATCGCCATTGCAAGTGTTGACTTCCCGGAACCGCTCTCGCCAACGACAGCCAGCGTTTCGCCCTTTCTGACGTTTAGAGTGATGCCACTGAGCGCATTCAGATATGATGTGTTTCTCTTCAGCGACGAGTTGCGCAACTCGTATCTGACTGAAACGTTGGTCATCGTGATGATATCATCTGCTGCCATGTTTTACTCCGTCCGAATAGAGCCAGCACTGAACCCTTCTCTCATTCACATTTTCATCCACCGGATCGCTCTCTTTGCAGATATCCATTACTCGTTCACATCTGGGATGAAATGCACAACCAGAAGGCAGTTTACGAATATCAGGGACCTGTCCTGGAATATTATAGAGCTTCCTGACCCTCTCGTCATACTGTGGAACGCTCTTAAGCAGCCCTGAAGTGTACGGGTGCAGCGGGTCATCGAAAAAATGCCTCGCGGGACCTATTTCCACAATCCTGCCCGCATACATGACTGCAATTCTGTCTGCCACCGCAGCCATCACACCAAGGTCGTGTGTTATGAAAATCACAGTTGTTTTGAGTTTCCTGTTGATTGATTTGAGGAGATACAACACCTGATACTGTGTGGTCACATCCAGCGCAGTCGTCGGTTCATCCGCAATCAAAATATCAGGGCTGTTGGCGACGGCAAGCGCGACCATCACTCGCTGTTTCATTCCTCCGCTCAGTTCGTGTGGATAGGAAGTAAGCACATTTTCCGGATTGGGCATGCCCACAAATTCCAGCAATTCGAGCGAGAATAGCATTGCTTCCCTCACTATAGGATCCCTTATGCCTTGGATAGGCAAGCGCCTCCTATTATTCGGCTTGAAAAATCTGCCAGTTGCATCTGGAAGTTTCGCTTTCAGCTTCCTAGTCTCCGCCGGCGTCAGCAGCTTAGTGCACGCCAGTGCTCTCCTGATTTTGATTTTCTTTTCAGACTCACTTATGCTCATGTTTGAAATGAAAAAAACCTCTTTGTAGAACCCACCATCACCGTAATTCTGATTTATCCAGTCCATCAATTCTTCCGTGCTTTTTTCCTTCAGCAGATTGGTGAACTCACTCATCCGGCCCAAAATATCATTCTTGTCAAGTGACTTGCCGATCATGAATTCCTCGTTGTTGTATAGAATCGATTCGATCAGTTGAGAATCAATCTTGTACAGGGGGTCAAGCGAGGATAATGGATCCTGGAATATCATAGATATTCTGCCTTTCTGCTCCGCCAGCTTTTTTTCAACCCCCCTGACCGCCATCCTTCTGATCCTGAGCTTTTCTCTCCCTATTCTTCCAGCTACCCTGTACTTGCTTGAATAGATTGGGGCAAGATCGTTCCTGTCGAATATTATGGAGCCGGACATTATCCTTCCTGTCCCCGGTGGAAGAAGGTCCATTATCGCCAGAGCAGTGACGCTTTTCCCGCTTCCGCTTTCGCCCACAATGCCAAGGATCTCTCCTCTTGAGACTTCAAGGTTCAGACCTCTGACAGCACGAGCCCTCCCTCTTGCGGTAAAAAAATCCACTTCAAGATCTTTTATGCTGAGCACCTTGTTGTTCTCTTGATCCTGCACTATGTCGCCTATCGTTACGCTCATATTCTGTACCTCGGGTTGAGTGCGTCTCTGAGCCCGTCACCAAAAAGGTTCATTCCCAGTGCGAAAATCAGCAGCGCCAGCCCGGGATAGACTATTGTCCAGGGTGCGGTCAACGCAAATGGAAAGCCATAACTAATGAGCGAGCCAAGTTCAGGAAGATATGGTGTTTCGGCCGCAAATCCGATGAAGTAGAGACCTGAAATCAGTAGTATAACGTTTGCTAGATCAACTGACATCTGAATCAGTATTGGTGTCAGCGTGTTTGGAAAAATGTGTTTGAATATGGTCTTCAGGCTGCCATTGCCTGAGACTAACGAAAACTTTACATAAAGTTCGTTTTTTATCGCGAGCGTCTGGCTCCTTGCCAATCTTGCGTATATAGGCCACCATATGATTACAAGGGACAGCAGAACGTCATTGAACGCACGTCCCAGCGTGAAACCAATCGCCATTGCAAGCACCAGGAACGGCAGGCTGAAGAAAATGTCTGTTATGCGCATAACTGCCTGGTCAACCAGTCGGCCGTGAAAACCAGCATAAATACCCACAATAGAGCCAATTGCCGCACCTGCCCCCACAACCAGAAGTGATGAAAAAACATCAATCCTGATTGCCTTTATAATTGCTCTAAAAACGTCTATTCCCGGATAAGTTGTACCGAGCATATGAGTGGCCGACGGCGGCGATGGATAAGGATTCGAGAAATTTGGAATCATTGTTCCAGGATGAGCGATACCAATTATCCAAGGAGCAAACTGCAGCACTAGCGCTATCCCCACATATGTGAGCATTATGACAAAACCAACTGCTCCGGTAGGGTTTTTCAGTAGCAGCATGAGTGTGAGCCTTGCGCTCTTCCACCTTGCGCTTTGGACTATCCGGTTGATATGTATGGTTGCCATCGTATGCCCCTAGTATTTGATTCTTGGATCAATGAAAAGGTAAATTACGTCTACGGCTAAATTCGATGTTATAAGTATCGTTCCAAAAACCAGATTCGCACCCATTATGCCTGCAATGTTATCTGCAAGAAATGCTTGGACAATCCATTGCCCAATGCCAGGGTAGTCGAAGACGTATTCAACGAGAACAACACCTGCCAGGAGATTTGCGAACAGAATGCCGAGAACCGTTGCAGTCGGTATCATTGCATTCCTCTGCGCATGATATCTTATCACCTTCCTTTCAGGTATGCCTTTCATCCTCACAGTCTTGATATAATCCTGATGAAGACTGTCAATTGTGGAGGATCGTGTCATCCTTATGATTATGGCGAGGGAAGTCAGTGCTATGGTGACAGCGGGCAGAATGATGTGAATCAGATTACTTGCAGCAACGGCAAGATCACCATGTATCAGCGCATCAATGAAAAGGAAATGTGTTGGGTAGGATATCCCCTGCTGATACCAGGAGAGATGAGCCACGAGAGGGGTGTTGACATTTCCATCCAGTGGGAGCAAGTTAAGCCAGTTGCTCACTGTGCCGCTTGCAAATGTCTCCTGCATCAGAAGACCCAGCCAGAATGCTGGAAGCGCTATACCGACGAAGGAGATCACTCTTATCATATTGTCTGCTATACCATTCTGTCTTGAAGCAGAGAAGACGCCAAGCCTGATTCCAACAAATACAATTATCAGCATCGCGAGCACAGACAACTCGATGGTATTCGGAAGGAAGTATGCTATTGCCGTAGTCACAGGACCATTGAATACAGGTGTATTCGTGTATCCCCACTGCCCGGATAACAGGCCCGAAACATAGTAGAAGTACTGAACATACAGCGGATCGTTCAGATGAAAACGCTGTTCCAGAACCTTTATCTGTTCAGATGTCGGGATTGGACTCCGTGGATTGATGTATGTGCTGACTGCTAACGTAGGTCCCCCGGCGTGAGACAGTATGAAAGTGATTACTGTCAAGCCAATCAACGTCATAACGCCGAGAAGTATTCTTTTCAGGACGAGATTAAGCACCCTGGCCATCTACTGTTGGTAAACATACACAACATAATAATGCTTTCAACTTATTGCGGTGATTTCTTATTCGAAAAATGATTTCAAATAGCCGGGCTGCTCACGCAGCGTTTATTATCTGGCATCATGATTCAACCATTGATGCTGGACGTAAAAGAGTCGGGTAAATTTCTGAGGAAGTGCCAGGTACTGGAGGGTGAAATAGCTGGAACAGAGTGCCCTTGGGAACTCAACATGGGAATGCCGCCGCGAGAAGACTTTCATGACACAATGCAGGCAATTTACGTCTGGAGTTTGAATGCAAATTTCAACGATAATCGGGATTACATTCAAAGAGCTGTAGAATATCTGAAATCAAGGAAGGGGTTCCTCATGGATGAGGGGGAACCATTGAAATCATACGATGCTACTTGCATGATACTCGGCGTCCACATGTATCTGAAACAAGCAGAGGATCGGGAGCTTGCTTCACTCGAAGAATACGGCATCGAATATCTCAGTGATTACTTCACTCGCGGACCTGTTCATAACGCTAGAGATTACTCCAATCCATATCTTAAGGCGGCGATACTGGGTTATGTTCTGCATGACAGGGGAATGAGCACCGAGTTTCTGAACAGTTGGCTTTCAACGGACACCACACTCATGAAACCTGAGGACGAACCGTCGCACATAGGTCCGGGTTATCAGTACCCTCATGATTTTGTTTCGACATTCGGATCCAAGTTGTTCGCCCTGGGAGTTCTCAGCACTGATTACGATTTCGAATCCGCACTTCCCGTCCTTCCGGACAGGTTCATTATCAGGCAGCATGATGAAGTGTCTTTCAACGCGACCATACTTCTAGGTGTTGGCGCAGCCAGGTGGAGAACGTCGGGGAAGTTGCAGAATGCATTCCTCAGGGCTGCAGAACCCATAAGGGAGAGTCTGGAAAGCAGAATTGAGGACGGCGGTTTGAAGAGAGGCAACTATTTTCCCATCAGAGAAAGCTGGCCCACTTTTTTCGCCACATTTGCAGCCATTGTGCTCGATTACGGAGATCCATTCAGTGCCTGAACGCCAAACCTACGCGTCAGCCCATCGTTGAACGGCGCCCTGCTAAGACAACTGAAGGGCATGGCTCTCAAATATTTAATACAAATAAGGAATACTCTTTTTTGTGGCCGGTTGTCTGATAGGCGTCGACATAGGCGGGACTTTCACAGACATCGTCGCCTATGATGAAGAGTCTCGTGATTTCTCATTCGTCAAACTGCCCAGTGCTGTGAAACCTGAGGAGGGCGTGATGAGCGGCCTTACTCAGATGAGGGCTGACGGCAGGAAACTCAGCGTTCTGTTTCATTCCACCACCGTTGCAACAAATGCACTTCTCACCAGGACCGGCTGGCC
>JAKABN010000074.1 GCA_021796895.1 Thermoplasmata archaeon
CCCAGGGAGAGAAGCCTCTCCCTGAATGCCGGAACAGACTCCGGGCTGTTCATTGCAGCCTTCATTTCATAGGACACCTCCGGCCAATGCCGTTTTGCCATTGTCTTCATAATGTTCCTCATGAAGTTGAGCTGCGCCCGATTAGATCTTTACACTTGAGGTGTGGAGACTCTGAGAGGGAGTCAAGGGGGAGAACTATAGCGAGAGAGCGAAGCGAACGAGCGTTTGAGCCTGGCTGCATGCAAAGGATCAAACATCCGGAAGGCAATCACAGGACGGTGACTGCATGACCACAAAGAGGATGATCGCTGCAAGCGAGAAGATGGCAATACTGAACGAGGGCATGCAGCCAGGAGCCGTTGTCACGGAACTGTGCAGGAAGCACAACATCGGTTCATCGACATATTACAAGTGGAAAAAGGAGGCTGTCCAAGGCATGAAGGAGGCCGTCACCGGACCCAGCAAAGAAGTCATTGCCCTGAAGCAAGAAAACGCACGCCTCAAGAAACTCGTTGCGGAAGAGGCGCTGCTCATTGACCGCCTCAGAGAGCTGAACGAGACACTCTCACGGGGAAAAAACGATGGAAGGAGGTTGTCGCAGTGATGATCAGTTCAAACGAAATCAGGCCATCCACTGCTGGAACAGTCCTGCACGTCACAAGGCAGTCCTTCTACTATGAGAGAAGACAGCCCGCGAGGCGTCTCAGATTCGATGAATCAGAGAAGAGAAAACTCATTGAGGAACTCGCCGGCGAGAATATAACATACGGTTACCGTCGCATCCGGGCGCTGCTGAGACGGCAGGGCGTCTTCATAAGCAGGAACAGGGTAAGACGCATCATGGGTGAAATGCACCTGCTCAGGGAGGCGCATTTCCCCAGGCCCAGATTGCCACAGACAGGCAATCTCATCTCTGACACTCCCGATGTCCGCTGGTATACGGATATCACATACATCGAGACAACCGATTTCGGTTCCTGTGCATTCATCGAAATAGAGGATTCATGCACGAGGGAGATACTGTCCTGGAATTTCCTTGCATCATGCGGCGCATCGGAGGCGTTCTCAGTCGCCGAGGAGGCAGTCATGAACCGCTTCCCTTCAGGCAGGGCAGATGGTCTGCGCCTGAAAACGGACGGAGGCAGCCAGTTCACATCGACAGCATTCAGGGAAGGGTGCAGACTGCTCGGAATAACGCTTGATGCAATAAGGAAGAGGAAACCTGAGGACAACGGGATGATCGAGTCTCTTCACGGTCATTTCAAGAACGACTATGTCTTTATCCAAGAATCCATGAGCTTCGTTGAAACGAAGCTCATGCTTGCCGGTGCCGTCAAGCACTACAACGAGAAGAGACCACATTCCTCACTCGGCTACCTGACACCGAGCGAGTACAGGAAATCTTTTGAGCAATCTGTTGAGAAGGAGGTAATTCAATGAATAGCAGAAAAGAAAGCGGATCCAGGGAGACACATTCCCTCTCCTCTCGACTCCACACCATGATCGTAAAGATCATATCTAGGCACGTCAGCACACAGGCACTGTTCATTGTTTCCAAACGATGGCTCTATCATACACACAGCATGCTGAAGAACGGCAAACCGTACCGCGAGAGAATGCCTCTGGGTTCAAGGAGAGGGAATAGAGAGTCCTTCGGTTCCAGTGGAATGGAGTGAAACAGCAGCACAACTCATGGTGTCAGACATAGGAGAAATACTGTTCCCCCTGCATCCCCTGTGATCCAGATAATCTCTTATAGGTTCCAATCAAGAGAGGAACAGGGAAGCTCTGGATAAGTTCCTTCTGCCTCTGGAGGTCGCAGATTTTGATACGGCGGCAGCGGCCCCTACGGAGAGATACGGGCCAGCCTTGAGAAGAGCGGAAAACAGATAGGTTCTCTCGATATGCTAATCGGCGCCAGTGCTCTGTCTATTGGCGTCCCTCTGGTTACAAACAATGCGAGGGAATTCAAGAGAATCAAAGGTCTTGAGATTCAACAGCCCGATTTGTGACCGGCAATGCCCTCGTATGCCGCCGTTGCATGCCGAAAATGACCCTATCTGTGCAACCGCTCATGAATCAATTAGCCACATCCTGTTTTCGAACCTCAATGCACATATCCAGGCAGCTGCACATGGCGTAAGTTGACATCAATTTCGAGCCTGGAACGAACTGTGGTTCCAGTCATCCTGCCGATATTCGAACTTCGATGTCGGTGCACCTATAATTGCAGTCAAATTGTATGAAGTGCTTCAGCCATCAGCAATCAGCATGCTGCGCATTGCAGGAATCAGCGCGTTGATTTGTCTTCGGCGGAGGCAACGGATAATAATTGCCATTATACCATCATAAATATTAAATGACATTATGACATGCATATAGATCGATGGAAGAAGTGGCCGGAGTAGACAGGGCTGGTCGGATAGTGATACCCAAGGTAATTCGGAAGGCCGCTGGCATCGATGAAGGAACGAAGGTCATTATTACAATGACAGGAGAGGGGCGCATAGTTATACAGAAATTGGATGTTAAATCAATAGCCGCACGCCTTGAAAGAGAACTCGCTGGCAAAGACGTCGATGAAATAGCTGGCCGCATCAGGAAGGAAATCAGTGCACGCATCAGAAAGACGTATCCAGACCTTTCTCCTTGATACCAACGTCTTCGTAGCGGCTATAAAGAATCCAGGCAGAGAGACAGGCACACTTCGGTTCCTGCTGGAATTGATTCAGAACGAGGAAATGTTGCTCGTCGGAAACGAATATTGGGTAGAAGAGATGCTACGATATGCTGAGGAATTTCATTCTCAAACAGCCGCCTCCTTGGTTGCAGCTGTTCTCAACAGGACGCGAGTGGTGCGCGTCGGAAGCAATTTTGTTTCCATATGTGCCAGGTCTATGTCGACAAACGATCCGGCAGACATCCTACACGCAGCTACTTGTCTACAGGAACGTGCAATCCTCATCACAAATGACAAGCACTTCAATCAGATAAGGGATGAACATGTTATCGAAGTTTGGAGCATAACCAGGGCGATAAAGTCTGGTGTTTCCACTATTCAAGCCAAAGATCGCCATAAAGAGTGAAACAACTAACACCAAGAAGAGTGACATAGGCCCTCGGACTGCCATCCTTAAGGGGCATCTGATTCATTTATAGACACAGGTATCAATGCACATATCCCGCCAGCCGCACATCGCCCAAGCTGACCTGAGATTCGAGCCCAAAATGACGGAGAAAGTCAGTTCGTGTAACCGGAAATCGAACCTTAAGACTCGAATCCAGCCGGTCACACCCCCTGTCCGTTTCAGAAGATTCGTTCTCTATCTATTCAATGACTGTCTCAGGCTTGCAGCTCATGTTAGGGACTTCTTCACACCAGTTGAGCAACCTGAATAGAATATAGACTTATATGGCTACTTTAATCAGCAGTGATAGCAAAGTAGTCATTATGGCCACAATATTTAAATTCAAGTAAAGCGTAGCCATACTTGATGTCCTTCATCGAAACTCAAAGGCATGGAAATCACAATTACTATTATCTGGTAAAGAACGTGAGGACCAACACTTCCACCGTAAAGAAGTATAGAATTTTCCTTGGAAGGGAAATGCCCCCACCCGAAGAATTGCGCAAGCATCTTATCGAATTGGAAAAGCGGTCAACTCCCCGGTTCAAAACCACTTGGCTGCAAAGGGAAATGATAGAGAAGCTGGATGACATCAGAGCATCGCTGATCACAGCATACAGAAAGCCGATTGAAGCAATACCCAAGGACTTTCTCGTGAGATATACTTACAACACAAACGCGATAGAAGGCAATAGGCTCACCTTACGACAAACTGCCCTGCTACTCAGCGACAGAGTGTCTCCTGCTGGTGCAAGGATGGATGACGTGATAGAGGTCCTGAACGCAGCAGATGCCTGGGATCATGTCAGGCAGTACACAGGACCTCCTGACAGTCGATTCTTGCGCAAAGTGCAGTACGAGGTAACAAAGAACACCCCGTGCCGAATTCAGGGCGACTTCAGGGATGTGGAAGTCAGAATCTCGGGCTCTTCTCATATTCCACCAGATGCCTCTGAGGTCCCAAAGCTGCTCAACACGCTGGTAACGGAGATTCGCACCAGGAGAAAGCGCAATCATCCTGTGGAACTTGCGGCTTATGTGCACAATAGACTTGTGAACATTCACCCCTTCACGGACGGAAACGGCAGAACAGCAAGGCTCATAATGAACTGGATTCTCATAAGGACAAAATTCCCTCCAGTAATAGTGGAAGCGGTGGAAAAGGAAAACTACTACAGTCAATTGGAAAAAGGGGACAAGGGAGACCACAAGCCATTTGCATTGTTCCTGGCCAGTCTGCTTATAGACCAATATGCGGTGAAAGAATCGCGAGCGCATTCCCCGGTCTTCAGGCCGGGGTGAGCGAGCGTGAATTATTATGACCGTGATGTATATGCCGGAACAGCGACTCCAGATGTATCTGCCATTCAAATACCGTCTCTATCCATTCCGCAATCAGGAGAGGGAACTTCTCCGCCAGCTGGACGAACTCAAGTTCCTCCATAACTACGCGCTCGAACAGCGCATCGACTCATGGCGCCTGCAGAAGAAGTCCGTGAGCTATACGGACCAGCAGGCATCCCTCACCCGGTGGAGGCATAACGACATGGACGGACTCGGACGCGTTTACATCCACGTGGCACAGGACTGTCTTCACAGACTCGACAACGCATTCAAATCGCTCTTCAGACAGATTACAGATTATCCCCGTTTCAAGCACGAAATCACATCCCTCACCTATCCGGATGCGTACAACGGTTCTGTGGCTATTACGGAAGGCAGGAGAGACACGAAGCGCCTGCATCTGTCGAAGATCGGCGATGTACCCATAAAGTACGACAGGCCGCTTCCGGCCGGTCGCATCAAGACTTGTACCGTGAAGAGGGAAGGCGACAGATGGTACGCGGTGCTCACTATTGAAGTGGCAGATGCTCCGGTGCATGCCGTCACAGAGCCTGTCAACCCAGTCGGCATCGACCTCGGTCTCAATCACATTGCAACACTTTCGACAGGCGAGACCGTTGAACCGCCAAAGTTCTTCCGTCGCTCGGAGAGGAGTCTCAGGCGTGCACAGCAGAAGCTCTCACGCGAGATAAAAGGCTCGAATAACTGGAAGAAACAGAAGATCAGGGTTGCACGATGCTATGCAAAAGTCAAAGACAAGAGAATGGACTTTGCACACAAGCTCACCACAGGATGGGCGAAGCAGCATGACCTGATAGCATTCGAGGACATGGACGTGAGAAACATGGTTCACGGTCACTTCGCCAAATCCATATCCGATGCGGGATGGGGAATGTTCAGGCAGATGTGCTCATACAAGGCACCACGCAGTAATGGAATGTACATAGAAGTGCAAACCATCAACACCACTCAGGAATGTTCGAAGTGCGGCAGGACAGCAGACCCGCCGCTCGAACTCGAAGACAGGGTTTACCGGTGTCCCTGCGGACATACAGAGGATCGTGATGTAAATGCATCCAGAAACATCCTCGGCAGGGCACTGGCGGCAGTAGGGCAGGGCATGCCCGAATTCACGCGCGTGGAGACTGGGCCTCCACCTTCCCGGAGCGGAAGGCGAGTCCGGTCGTCGAATCGCAAACCGCCGGCGGCAAAGGGAGTCACTTTCTGATGCCGCCAGGAACCCCCGCTCTTCAGGGCGGGGAGTATGTCAGCAACATACTCGTGTGGATTGAGGAATTGGCATTCCCGCCACATTCTGTCGATACTTATTAGTACAATACTTAGTATTATGTTACTTAATTATGTTCGTTGACAGGGAATTCGAAAGAAAGACTCTCCAGGATATGTACGACAGACTAGGAGCGCAATTCATCTTCATATATGGAAGAAGAAGGATCGGGAAGACTGAACTCATAAAAAACTTCATGAGCGGCAAGAAGGGCGTTTACTTCTTTGCCCAGGATGAAGATCTGAGAATAGAACTCGATAGACTCTCTGAATCCATGTCGAAACAGTTGGGAAAGTTCGTCCGGTTCAATGACTGGGATGGTTTCTTTTCAGCACTCGCCAAAGAGGCGGGAAAAAGGCTCGTATTCTCCATAGATGAGTTCACATATTGGATAGAGCAGCAGCCTGGCATTCTTTCCATTTTCCAACGGGGCTGGGATGAATATCTCAAAGACACGAAGATATTTCTGATATGTTCTGGTTCACTAGTCTCGCTCATTGAGAACTCCATGAAGTACGGGAGTCCGCTTTATGGGCGCAGAACCGGTCAGATACGTGTTTCTGCACTTTCACATAACAGTCTTACTGACTTCTTTCCCAGTTACTCACTGGAAGAGATAGTTCAGACTTATTCTGTGTGTGGAGGCATTCCGTTTTACCTTTCGACTTTCGACAGCACGATCTCTCCCGAGAAGAACATTGACACCATCGTATTCAATAAGGCCGGTATACTGTACGAAGAAGCCGAGTGGCTGCTGAGTGCCGAAGTGAGGGAGCCTCTGATATATATCAACATAATCGCGGCCATAGAAAGCGGGGCAACTACCTATTCAGAAATAGCGGACAGGTCAAAAGTATCCATCACTAACCTGGGAAAGTATCTGAAAGTGCTGACTGAAATGGGCATATTGAAAAGGGAATCGCCCGCGATTGGGAATGCCAGGCCCGTGTACATTGTCGCGGACAATTATGTCAGGTTTTGGTCGAGATTTGTTTTCCCTAACAGGGAAAATATTGAAATCGGCAATTTCTCATTAGACGATGTTCGATCTCAATTCAACCAGTATGTCTCTGAAACGTTCGAACTTATCGCAAGGGAGTCCATTCCTCAACTATACAGGCAGAAACTTGTTCCCTTCTCCGGCAAAGTTGGTAGATACTGGAAAGACGAAGTTGAAATCGATGTTGTATGTGTCGCTGCTGAGAGGCTTATGGCTCTCGAGGTCAAATGGAAGAATCTGGATTCGGACGAAGCAAATAAACTCATAGACCAGATGAAAAGCATCCTGGGGACTGAGAATGCTGTTTATGGTGTGATTGCCAGAAGTATTAAAGATAAGGAGAAGGTCGACGGCCCCGCAATAGAATTGCACGACCTGTTTCCCGGCACCACTTCGAAGCATAGAAAACAATGAGGCCATGTTCCAAACTTTTGCGAGCCAGTAAAGGAAACTGTCCAATCCATTGCCCAATCAGGACTTAAGGGCGGCGGCGCCCTGCGACGTTATGAAAACAGTGAAGTCATCCGGCCCGTTCTCTTCAAGGGTGATGAGACTACCTTCCCTCAGTCTTTCTATTCTCTTCATAAGGTCGGGATAAGCGATGCCCTTCATTACTCTGGCCAGTTCAAAAAGGAGTTCTTCTTTGTCAATGCCAGCCTTTCCCTTCTTCTCTGCTATTGACAGTATATCGACTTCTATTGCACCCAGCTTCAATACTTACACACCCGGCGGGTACAGCATAGCTGTTATATGCGTTAAAGTTTATGCCGCAATTCCACCTGTTGGAACTGAAATAAGTGTGACAATGCCTCAGAGTTGATTGATTGACTGAACGAAAATTTGCACTTGGTTGTGATGTCGGAGCTACAAAGGTATCCGTTACTGTCGCAGGCGGGCCGGGAGTTATCGACGACAGGATTGTGGATACGACCCACAGAATGAGGAAACCGTCAGATCTTGTTTTGGAAGTGTGCGCAAATATTGACAAACTGCTGGAGAGGAACGGGCTGAACATTTCCGGCTGTATCGGCCTCGGCGTTGCCATTTGTGGTTTTGTCAGGAGCAGGGAAGGGGTCATAGTCGCATCGCCCAATCTCGAAGGATGGAGTGACACGCCACTCGGCGACCTGCTTGCCGGGAAGCTTGGCGTGCCTGTAATGATTGATAATGACGCGAATGTGGGCGCGCTGGGAGAGTTCAGATATGGCGGGATCGCGGACGGCCGGGATTTTCTTTACGTCACGCTGAGCACAGGCATAGGCGCAGGCATCATAATCAATGGCAGGCCGTACGAGGGTGCCTGCCATGTGGCAGGTGAACTTGGTCATACCACAGTAATAATGGACGGCCCGAAGTGCAACTGCGGCAAAAACGGGTGTCTGGAGACCATCTCCTCAGGACTTGCAGTCGAGAGGATTGCCAACGACAGACTCGGAAGGGAGGAGACGTCTCTGAAAAAGAGAGCTGCAGAAAGAGGCGGGAAGGTTGACGCAAAGACTGTCTTCGAGGAGGCAAGGAAGGGGGACCTGCTTTCCATGGAAATCGTGGATAATGCATGCAGATATCTCGGCCTGGCGCTGTCCAATGCAGTGATGCTTCTCAGTGTTTCCTCCGTGATCATAGGCGGGGGAATGGCCAATGAGGGAGAGTATCTGAGAAAGAAGGTGGAGCATTACATGAGGAAGGATATAGCGAAGGGACCAAATGAGCAGGCGGAGCTCCACATCTCTGCCAGGCCCACCGGCGTCGTGGATCTCGGCGCGCTTGAACTTGTATTTGAGGGAAAGGCTCCTGGACATGAACCGGCAGGCAGAGGGAATGCTGCTCCGTTGCGGACGTAGGCTCTGATCGACTTTTCGTTGAAATGACATGAAGGCTTCCTCACACATCTTTTCATTCATAAGGCCATCTGCTTCATGCTGCTGGCTGCAGAGAAATGCACCGGGTTCGACTGTGACTATCTGTTCTGTGCCCGATTGCCGGCGATGAAGGTGACTGCGGCAATCAATTACGGCACCAAAAGAAAACCAGCGACAAGCTATCGAAAAATGCCAAACCTAGGTTTAATAAGTGACATACGATACTATTTTGCACGTCAAACGGAGGAGATACTCACGAATCCCGAAAAGAATTCTCTGACAAGCAA
>JAKABN010000075.1 GCA_021796895.1 Thermoplasmata archaeon
TGATATATAGGAACATATTAAAATATAACCTTATGTTTACTGTTAGCCAATAACGTCAATCGTTAGTGACAGGAGAAAGAGAAAATGATAGCAAGAAGGCAGCGGGTGATGGGCGGGGCGAACGGGTCACATTTCTTGGTCATACCTGCGAGCACTGTGATTGCCAAAGAAGCAACGGTCGCTGTGGGAAGGCTCATGTTGGCCGACACGACCGGTAGAATCAATGAGAAAGAACTGGCTCGAATCATGGAAGAAGTCATTGAACCCTGCGTCTACAAGTTAACTCAAAGGTAGGACAACGGGGGGATGGGAATACAACAACAAGTCGTCCAGAAACAGATTTCGCTTCGCGTGCTCAAACAGCAATTCTCAACACGCTATCCGTGGTCTAAACTTTCGGAAGTATTGATAAGGCTGCCGGATGAAATCGCTGGAGATTCACTTCCAGCTTATCTCGATAACTGGCTGGCAATTCTTGATGCGGAGGCTGAGGGATGAGCGCAAAAAAAGCACCCCCTGCGGCCAAGCAGGGAGAGCACAAGCGCAATATCACTGATGCTTCACAGTCAAATAAAGTTTCACTTTCTGAAGCTCAAATGGTTCAATGTCCAATTTGTAAGAAAGTCTGGAATGCTGGCAAGGATTTTGTTCCCGATACTATGCCTATTAAATGCCCGTCCTGCCCTGAAGCTCCACAAGGGGTTGACGCACGGCGGGCCTGGATTGAATTTCATAGTGAGTTCTACGATCTGAAATCAGGCAACAGAGTATTGTTCAGGGAAGCACGCGCGGTCAATCCAGCTCTCGACCTCGCAAACGGCGTCATGATTCTCACGAAACTACTACAAGGGCAATTTAAGACATATGATAGAAAAACTGGTGACTTCATAGGAATGGTAGATGACCTTCGGAATTTTGTAATAACCAGTGAAGGAGAAATGTTCGAGTGCACAGTTGGCCAATTTCGAGAGCGAGATTTATTCGCGAAGATTCCCGACAGTGAAGTTGAGTGCCCCTGGAGCGCGGCCTCCGTGAGGCGATTTATCGATGGGGATGCGCATGTCGACCCCGCAGTTCTGTTCCAAAAGACCAGGGATGCGTTTGACTATTTCATGGACTTCGGTGAAGTGAAAGGTGCATCTACTTTTTGCGCACTTTACAATCTACTGACATACTTTTTTGTCTTATTTGACGCTGTGCCATATCTCAAGCTCAGCGGGATGAAAGGTGCAGCAAAAACCAAGCTTTGTGAGTTGTTTTTTCAGATGGGGTTTAATCCTCTCATGGCCGTTGCTCTTACTTCAGCCATTCTCTATCGCACGATACAGGACACACGCGGAGTCATGATCATCGACGAGGGCGAATCGTTACGGTTTAACGACGATCAGCGCGCTGACACGATTGCTGTTCTCAACTCAGGCTGGAGAGCAAACGGTAGCGTTTCCAGAATGAATATGGAAGGGGGACGAAAAAGGCGCGAACACTTCAGTACCTTCGGACCGAAAATAATTGGCGGAATAAATGCAGTTATCGACACACTCATAGACAGAGCATATGAGCTTCTTTTGCTTAAGACACTCAATCCGGAAAAGGCAAACAGAAGCGTGAAAATCGGAGATAAGAACCTCAGCGCGATTCGAGACGATCATTACATTTTGCTGATGAAACACTGGAAGGAAGTCAGGCATATTCTGGAGACCATTGAAAACAAAGACGGAATGCTTGGTAGAGAATGGGATAAGGCAAAACCGCTCCTTGTCCTGGCTGAGTTCGTCGACGGATATATGCCCGAAGGGAAGAAAACTGTGAGGCGGGAACTCATTGAATTTGTAAGAGAGCAGACCAAAGACAGGCAGGAAGACACTTCCGATTCTTTTGAAGCGCTGATATTGGAGGAACTCGAATCAATGGTTTTGGCTGAAGTCAGGCATATCACAGGCGAAGAGCAGCCGGGCAGACGCGTTGAGATTGTGCTGAAGGTGCTCGCGGAGGCCGTGGCTATCGCAGAAGGGAACGACACTGAAAGAAAGAATTTCAATCTTCTCCGCTACAGCAGAAAGGTATCATTTCGGCTCAAGAGCATGGGACTGATTGTCAATAAAAGAGTTTCGCATGGCATCACTAAATTTGATACCACACTCGAGAGAACTCGAATGGCACGGGAAAGATTTTTCAACTCTTACTCTACCTCTTCACCTTCTTCTACCCTTTCTACCCCTTCTACCCAAAATATTGAAAAAAAGGTAGAGATGGGTGAAGAGGTAGAGATGGGTGAACAGAAAGAGAAGGGGGAGGAGGAAAAAATCGTAGCACGTCTCTCTTTGTCAGAGGTGAAGCTTCTTTTCGTTCATTCCGGAGTAAAATGCGGAGTTTTTGAAAGAGATGGAAAGCATGCAGTGTCCACCATTCCGACCTACATCCTGGAAAAGTCAAATCCCGATCTCATTGAGCAACTCCGGGCGGGAGGATGGCGGGACCAGGAGAAGTTTGACCGTTCTGGCTCTTTCTGGACTCAGGAGGCCGAGACATGAAGCGCAAAAAAGTCGATGCAGCTACAGTTCAAAAGATAGTCGAGCTGCGTCGAACCTTCTATCATTACCCATGGCGCCTAATCTCGAAACGAGTCGGCCTTTCCGTTTACCTCTGTCGGCGCATCTTTTATGAGTGGGAGGCAGCGGCAGCGAAGGCTGAGAGGGAGGAGGCAGGGCCATGAAGCATAGCAACTATCCTCCTGCCTCCAGGCCTCACACAGAGTATCGCTGTGAGGCCTGCGACTTCAGGACAGAGAATTATAGCAATGCACGCACACACAACCGGCAGACCGACCAGCCATCCTTTCGCAGAATGGAGGTTCTGAGCAGTGTATAGGTCCAGGTCCACATTTCAACAGCAGGACGGGAGGTGAAGATGAAAGATGCCAACAAAGAGAGTCCAGGTCAGAGCGCATGACAGAGTCGACGGTGCGCATGTCAGGCAGCATACTCGGCGCGTAGAGTCTGCAGGGCAATACCAGGACGAGCTCCCTCCTGAAGGTATGCCCGAAGCCGAAGAAGAGCAGCCTGCAGCTGAGGCCTCGGCCGGCAGCAAGGGGAGCAGCTCTGCCGGCAAGTCCTCAGACTCAAAGTCCGGGGACAGCTCAGGCAAATCCGGCAAGGAAGGCTGACCGCCTTCCATTTTTATTTTTCACCGACTCACCTCTAACATACATTCTTGAGTCACGTGCGCACATGTAAGAGAATCTGATATAGGGCCGAAAATTGGGAATTGGGAAATTGGGAATCTGTCGTCTGTCTTGAGTCGCATGCGTGTGTGACAGAGATAGATACTGATGCAAGTTTGCAAGTTTGAGAATTTGTCGTCTGTCCTGGAGGCCGGTGAGTCTAAGGTCGCCTGCGTTTGTTATCAGAAGACTTGACTATAGTGTGTTGTACGCTGTACGCTGTACCGCGCGTTCATCCTCAGAAGACTTGATAGCAGGGGCTTATCGCCGTCAATCACCACTGTCACCGTCTTCCTCCGCGTGTTAAGACACAGAAGACTTGAACTATAGGGCCTCAGAAATCAGAAATCAGAAACGACGGACGACAGCCCTGTCATTTTCTCGAACCATCGTGAGGGGAAAGATTCCCCTCTCTTGATCACATGTGTAAAAAAGGCTTGATAGTAGGCAGGAAGTTGACCGGCCTGGAACTTCCATCTGTCGTCTGTCTTGAGTCACGTGCGTAATGTCTCTAAGAGAGAACCATATGACATATTTCGTTACCCAATCGGGCGACACGACAGCCTCACGCGTGCGTTTCTAGTACGTGATCAATGGCCGTGGCGTGTCTTTTTGCCATTTCTCCTTACAAAATGCTATATCTAACCACGACATTCAGGCCATAACGGACGATTAAACCATGTGAAACCGACAAAGTGAACGACAAGACGGACAACGAAACGACAATAATGTTTGCCTGCGATACATGCGGCAAGAAATACTCGAAACGTGACAGCCTTGGCGCGCACATTCGACGAACTCATAAAGGCAGAGAGGCAGCCTCCGGACCTGTCAGGGAGGACCGCGCCGGCAATCTACCTCCCTGGTATTTCTCGCCGGCTGCAGTAAAACCTATGGAACTATGGAAGTGGCTCTCATCCCTGGACAACACGGCCAGGAACAGGGGTTTCGTCAGGACATTCCTCGAGGACTTCAAGGCAGAAATGAGCAGATATGAAGCACTGTCTGAGGCAGGTGAGACGGATGACAGGAACGCAGAGATATGGAACGGAATGGTTGACATTGATATTTTCGTAGCCAGCAAGCTCTGCCAGGCGAAGACGCCGTTCTATATTCCTTTCATTGCGAAGATAGCGGCGGAGGTCCAGCAAGAGTGGAATGAGTATGATTCATGGCCGGAGAGAGCGAAGGAAGTCAAAGGCCTGCAGGAACAGATCGACAGGCTCAAGCATGAGAAGGAAGAGCTCGAACCTGCCGGCAGGAAGGCAGAGGAACTGAAGAGCACTCTGCGCCGGCTCGAAGATGAATGTGCTGAGAAGGGGAGTCACGTCGGTGAGCTCAGGTAGGAAGAGGAGGAGCTGTCTGCAGCTGTAGCAAGCCTGAGCGAAAGACTGTCTTCTCTCCAGGCATCCGCGAAGGAGAACGAGGCACTAATTGAGAATGCAGCAGCTGAAGTATCGGATCTGGAGAAGAGGAAGAAAATTCTCGTCAGAACCGTTCAGGACCTGGAGGACAAATGCGATGAGCTCCAGGCTGACGTTGCCAAGAAGAGAAAGGTGCTAGCCATCCTCACTGATCGCGCTCCCGTCGAGGCCGGAGGTGCTCAGACTGTCAAAGTGTGAGGCTTGCGGACAGCAGGCTGCAACGGCTGAAATCGAAGGCCTACAGCTGTGCGCAGCATGCGGTAAGACATTGACCGGACGGAATAGTCCTGTCGCGCGCTCCGTTGTCCTGCCTGCCCCGTCAGTGTCGAGGCCGAACCGCTACGACAAGCCCGGTCCCGGGCTCTTCACTCCCTGGTTCTTCATCTTCATTGCCGCGTTCTTTCTGTTCATTTTGTATCTTGCGCTTGTTGTTGCCTGAAGGTGCTTCTGTGGACGTGAATGGTGTATGCCCCGTTTGTAGGAAGGAATATGCAAGGAGGAACAGTCTCAATGCGCATGTGTCGCGGAAGCATCCTTCCCCTCCGGACAAGGCCTCGATGATAGCGGCGAAAACAGTTTCCTGCCCTGTGAAAGAGGATTGCAAGGTGCGGCTGGATGAGAGCCGCTCCTACAATTCTACCCGGCGCAATTTCCGTAATCACCTGGACCGCGTGCATCATGTGCCCTTGAGGGAGATCAGGGGTTTTCTGAGAACGATGCTCGGCGAGCTCTACAGGGACAGCCCGGAATACGAGATAAGCGAGCTGCCGGTGTGGCCCGAAACATTCACGGTTCAGCTGAAAGGCAGTGAGTGAGCTTGCCACGCGGCAGCTCAGGAGGTCATCTTATACGGCAGGCCCTGCGATCGTGCAGCCTGCGCGCTATAATTGCGTCCGATTTTCGCAATATCGCAGAAACGGCAGTCTTCCTGCCCGATATCTGCGTCACACACTTCGCCGGACATGTTTGGAAAAGACCGGACAACTTGCAGGAATCAAGCCTTCCTGGCTGCCGGCACTGGTGATTATCACACTTTCCTGCGTGAATTGTTGGGCCTTGAAAAGAGAAAAAGGTTTGATCACTGTGCGCTCAGTCCTGTAGTCTGCCTATGAGTGTGAGGAAGTCGCCTGTGCGTATGTCTTCAATGGCTGTCTTCAGTTTCAGTATTCTTCTCCGTGCTTCCGCGATGTTCTTTGCCTTCGAAACCTCTCTTGCCGAAACAGTCATTGCTCTTTCCACTCCGTTCCAGAATTCAATATCTTCCCGATTCATTTTCTCCCTCCCTTCTCATTCTTCCTCTTCCATTCACGCAGCAGCCTGTCTACGAGCTCGCCGGGATCCTCCCCTGCCTTCGTTGCAAAGTCATAGAGCTCCCTCTTGACATATATTTGTGGCATATTTACCTCATAGTGATGATGATACTATCACTATTTAATTATTGCCAGACCGTTCTCAAAAAGCTTCACCGGATTGCCTGATTTGTACGAAACACCCCCATTTTTCGTCATATTTATAGTGTTTGACGGCATGTTGTCCTGGGAGCTCGGATCCGCAAGGCCTGGAGGCCTGTTTCGTGAAGGAAAAGTTCGGCCGAACTGAGTTTCTGCGTCTGATGCAACGGAATAATGACACGGCATACACTCCGGGATCCAGTGAGTTGCCTTTGTATCCTTGGATCGCGAAGGCGAGCCATATCTGGCCTGAATTCAGCATGCCTCTGAGTCGCAAAGCAAGCAACGGACTGGGCAATATTAATATAACTTCAAAGTTGTCTTGGAATCAAGATGCAGCGAAAAAGAGATGGGGGACACGTTGAAAGGGCGAGCACGTACAAACAAATAGTCGTCGATAGTTATTGGTTAGCGATAGAAGAGGATGTCCTGCGCTATGTTCTCGGAACTAATACAGTGCGCACTGGCCAAGCAGGAAAGGAGAAGGCCGAACTCCTCGAAGGGGAGATCATACTCTCGCGCTCAATAGTGGAGAGCATGAAGAAAGAGTTTGAGAGCTGGCTCGAGGACAAGAAGAAGAACAGGAGGAAGAAAAAATGAGCGCGTCAATTTACGAACCACATGTGGAAAGGAGAGAACGCTCGCGATGGCGGGAAGGGTTCGCGACTCAAGGTGGAGAGTTCTACGAACGACAGGTCAGTTCGGGAAGATTCCTATTCAAAGAGGTCAAGGTTGAGGATGTCAGTGGTCATCGTAGGGCAATCGCCTCCCACTTAAGTCGCCTAATCGATGAGGAGGAAAGTTTCACGATCAAGGAGTGGGAAGAAATCATAAAGAGTATGGAGGATTTTCAAGAGGGACGCCATAAGAGTTTTACTGACGTGGAAGATCTGATCGCTTATTTACACTCTAATGAGGAATGAGCCCCCTGCCTGATATCAACAAGTGGGCGTTAGACGTACCCACTAATTTCATAAGATTGTATAAGAAAAAGGAGAAAAAGCTGCAGTCTAAGGTTGACAGTATACTCGCGGAATTGATCGTTTCCGAGAATCCTCTTGCAGTTGGTAGCAAAAAGAAGCCCTTCGACTTCTGGGCAATAGACATAGATCGCTCAAACAGATTGGCATATAGGATAGATGCGCAAGAAAGAACCATTAGATTATACAAGGTTTGCGACCACAAGCAAGTCTATGGCAAGGATTGAGCGAACATTAATGTTGCATCTTGCATGAAAATGCGTGTATTTCGTGCGTGAATCAGAATGGCAATTTCATGACTGCCTTGTTTCCAGGTATCGACACCACAAACTCATAACCATCCGCAATGAATCGTTCTATCTGATCCCTCGATACTACCTTCTGTTTGTTGCCGTTGCCTGTCATTGTCCTGGTGACCTTGTCCCTGATCATTTTCTGAAAGTCCTTGTCTGTCATTCCTTCAAGCTGCACCTTCGAAATTTCCTCATCGGTGTATTCAAGCGCAAGCAGGACCTGGCGTTTCAGGAAGTCCTTCATTTCATTCTCGCCTGCTTCCTGGACTCTTGTTTCGATGAATTGCATGCACTTCTTGTATGAGGACCGCATGCTCTCAATCATGTCCGGAGGCAGCCTGCCCTTGTTTGTGCTGTAGCGCGCCTCGATATCCCCTTTGTGGCCCATTATGAACTGTCTCCAGGGATGAGATATCACTCCCTTGCTTTCGGCAATGTCCAGGCCTGTTGAGAAATATGCCCTCATGACGTACGGCCTCATCTTCAGGCCGGAAGCCTCTATTGCCATTTTGATATCCCTGGTTATGAGTGTCGTCCTCAGGAATGCATTCTTTTGCAATGCCTTCCCTCTTGGCTTGAACCAGAAGACAGGCGAGTCCATGCTGATTGATCCCTCTTCTTTTATACGTTCCTGGACATACTCTTTCAGGTATGTGCATCCCTCTTCTCCCAGGAACGAGAAGTATTTGCAACGCGCCTTGCTCAGAGCCGGCCGTACTATGACTCGCGTCGGAACTTTCGTGAATTCGATGCCTTTGGCCGTCAACTTCAATTCGGGGAAGTCGCTGAATTTCAACCCATCGGTCCCGCTGTAGTTGCCGAGACTTTCAGGTCTCAGGCCCGTGAATGCCATGAGAGATATCGCGATTCTTCCCCTGGTTGTTGCCTTGCGTATGATTGAAGAGAGCTCCTCTTTTGTCGGAACTCTTTCATTGGCAATGGTAGGCGATTCATGCTCTCCTTTCATATTGACCGCGAGTATGAAGGAAGGATCTATGCCGTTGAAACGAAACCAGGAGCTGAGAACCTTCCTGAACCTGATCAGGTAGCTTCCGAGTTTGCCCTTCTTTTCCATCTTCCTGATGAAGTCCGAGAATGTATCCTTGAATGTTCCGCTGTTTGCTTCCTTGAGCAATGCTTCCGGATCAGTTTTGTTGAGCTCACAGTAATAGCCGAGCGTCCTGAAGTATACAGTTGCCGTGAGCACAGACTTTGCTTCCAGATTCTCGTACCAGCGTCTGACTTTTGCGTTCTCAAGCATATCCCGATACTTCGGTTGCATCGTCATAGACAATGGTAATAAATCGGCAATATTTAAGGTATTCAGTTATGAACAGCAGTGGGCCCAGTCGGATTTGAACCGACGACCATCTGGTTATGAGCCAGACGCTCCACCAGACTAAGCTATGGGCCCTCTGGGCCAGATTGGAATTAGATGTAAATACC
>JAKABN010000076.1 GCA_021796895.1 Thermoplasmata archaeon
AAGAGGTGTGACAGACGAAATATTCGTCGTTTTATCGATTCTCATCACCGTCCTGATTTCATATGTCGCTCTTCTATATTCAGGCCATCTTTTCAACCGTATGGGCAGAATGGGTGCGATGGCCTTTTCAAGAATTGAGGGAATATTGCTCTCGGCGCTCGCAATCCAGTTCATCATTACCGGGATCGTAGCAATCTCTCACACAATCTGATTTGGCAGAATGTGCGAAGACTTATATCGTCCAGGCAATAGAGCCGACTCCGGATCTCCGCGGCCCGCCGGGGTGATTTTCTGATCAGAACGACGCTCAAGGAGGAATTGATGACTGACAACCGCACGCTGTGGTATGTCGGCGCGGCGGGCATGATACGGTCCATCGGTTTCGGAGCGACGTGGCCCTTCATAGCAATATTCTTCAACAGCATATTGCACGTGCAGATATACGTCGTAGGCATCATTTTTGCTCTGCTCGCAGTCTGCGGAACAGTTTTTCAGATATTCGGCGGTTATCTCTCAGATTTCAGAGGAAGGCGTTTCACGCTCCTGCTGGGAAGCTCGTCGGGTATCGCCATTTATGCCGGGATTATACTCATTCTTGTTCACGGGGCAGCGGTTCTGCCGCTTATTGTGCTTTTCATTCTCACTTCGCTCTCAGGCTCCCTGTTATTTCCTTCCTTCAACGCCCTGGTGGTCGACGTCACTTCCCCTGAAGACAGAATGCGTGCTTATTCGATATTCAGAATACTGTCCAATTCGGGATGGGCGATCGGACCTATCGCCGGTTCTTTTCTTTTCGACCATGGAATTGTCTGGATATTTTCGCTCGTCCTCTTCACGCTTGTTGTGCAGCTGTTAATCATTATTTTCCTGATCAAGGACAGAAGGATCAGGAGCCAGAGTGCCAGAGCAGGTCTTCGCGCTCACTTTTCAGAGCTGATAGTGTTCGACAGGATGCTGATGATTTTCAGCGTGGGGACATTCCTGCTGATGATCCTCACGTCGCAGTTTTCGGTAACGCTGCCGACTTATGCTGTTGCCAGGACACATGTTCTCTCGGACCAGCTGGGCTATATTTATGCGATCAACGGCCTGGTTGTGGTCCTTGGGCAATTTCCTTCGACGGTGGCTGTCAGAAGATTGAAGGATGAGAGTGTCGTCATGCTCGGAGCGGCGTTCTATATGCTGGGTTTTTTCCTCATCGCATTCTCATACAGTCTTCTCCAGCTCATGGGGGACATGGTGCTCATAACAATCGGCGAGAATCTCACGTCACCGGGCATGAACAGCATGGTTTCCAAACTCGCGCCGGAAGACAGAGTTGGCAGGTACATGGCCTTCAACGGCATAGCGAACTCTGCCGGAAGGGCCATGGGTCCTACAGCCGGTTCTATACTCCTTTTCATCTTTGCCTTTGACGGCATAAAGGTATGGTCCTCCCTGGATATGTTCGGTCTGATGTCGATTCTAATAATGGCCTATCTGCTAATTTCAGGGAAGAGGCGCGGCTGGAAGGGAGCCCGCGCTTCAACTGCAACCTTCCGTCGGTGAACTTAAAATAAGAATTGGTATTCGTAGTCTGGGAAGTAACTTGGCGGTATACGAAATTAAAATATCACTGAAGGAGGGAATTGTTGATCCGGAGGGCGAAAATACGAAAAAATCTCTCGAGCTTCTCGGCTTCCGCACGGTCTCTCATGTTTCATCATACAAGCTTTATTCCGTAACACTTAGAAATGACAGTGATGGGGAAGCGACCATCGAGGATATGTGCAGGAAACTTCTTGCGAATCCCGCAATACACAGGTACAGCTACAGAAAGGTGAGCGACTGAACCACAGACTGGCGGAATGCCAATGACCGAAGAATATTTCGAGGCCAGCAACGTTCCGGATGTGTGGATTGTCAGAATCAGGGAAGCGGGTGAAGAGGATCTTGAGCGCATAGACAGGATCCTGAGTCTGGGAATGAGCGCAGAAGAGCTCATCATGGTCAGAAATTATTTCAGGGAAAAGGGCAGGGAGCCAACGGACATAGAACTGCAGTCTGTGGCACAGGCTTGGAGCGAACACTGCAGCTACAAGACTTCGAAGCCTGTTCTGCGACGCTTCATTTTCCCCCTGTCGCGCAGAGCATTTGCGACTGGAGACGCCGGCGTTATGGAATTCGACTCGGAACATGTCTATTCCCTGAAGATGGAGAGTCACAATCATCCCAGCGCTATAGAGCCTTACGGCGGAGCAGGCACCGGAATAGGAGGCATAGTGAGAGATATATTGTGCATGGGCACCAGGCCTTCGGCCCTTGTCGATCCGATATTCTTTGGCAATCTGGATATTGACGCCTCCATTCTGCCGCCGGGGACAAAACATCCGAAATATCTGTTTTCCGGAGTGGTCGCCGGCATACGCGATTACGGCAACAGAATCGGCGTGCCCACTGTCTCCGGTGGTGTCTGGTTCGACAGCAGGTACAATGCGAGTTGTCTCGTTAATGCAGGCTGCCTCGGCTTCGGAGCCAAACAGGACGTAACGCGAAACAGCCTGGTGGAGGAGGGGGACGTGCTGATCCTTGCAGGCGGCTATACCGGGAAGGACGGAATACACGGCGTAAACTTTGCTTCAAGAATACTCACGGAGCAGTCACACGAAGAGGACAGAGGTGCCGTTCAACTCGGAGACCCGATTACAAAGGAGCCGCTCATTCACGCGGTCATGGAACTCGCGGAAGAGCACAAAATAAAATCCATGAAGGATCTCGGCGGAGGCGGTCTTTCGGCGGTGGTCGGAGAGATGTCCCTGTCCGGCTCCCTAGCCGCAGAAATTGACATAGACTCAGTGCATCTCAGGGAGAGGGGCATGAAACCATGGGAAATCTGGGTCTCAGAATCTCAGGAGAGGATGCTCATCTCCGCCGACAGGCGGGATCTGGAACACGTTCTCTCTGTCTTTGATTTCTGGGATGTGCCGGCGTCCAGGATCGGAACAGTCCATAAGGGAAAGGGTATTGTGGTGAGGTGCGGAGGCACCGTAATACTGGATCTCGACACAGCTTTTGTCGTAAAGGCTCCAGAGTGCATACGGCCCGTGAAGAGCAGGTCCGTAAGTGGCAGGCGCGGAAAACAGGCAGATGCCCGCGTGGATCTGGCAGAAGCCGCTGAGCGTCTCATCTCTGATATCAACGTGTGCAGCCGTGACTGGATTGTCCACATGTATGATTACGAAGTGGGCGGCAGGACTGCAGTGAAACCTCTTCACGGCTCCGCAGGATTTCAGTCACACGGCGATGCATCCGTATTGAAACCCATGCCGGAGAGCTGGCGCGGTCTGGCAGTATCGGCGTCCGCCCAGCCCTGGATAGCTTCGGTCAATCCTTATCAGGGTTCCCTGCATGCGGTCGACGAGCTCTGCAGGAACCTGGTGGCCGTCGGAGCAAGACCGGACGCATTGACAAACTGTCTGAATTTCGGCAATCCGGAAAACCCAGAGATCATGTGGGAATTCCATGAATCGGTGAGAGGACTTGCGGAAGCCGCAGACGCCATGGGCCTTGCGGTGCCTTCCGGCAATGTAAGCTTCTACAACGATAGGGAGATGGGACCGATACTGCCCACCGTTTCGCTCATGGGTGTAGGCATAGTGGAGGATGTGCGAAAATCAGTCACTTCGGACATCAAAAGGAAGGACTCGTTGCTGTACCTCATCGGCGCAGCGGACAGACGGCTCGGCTGTTCTGAATTTGCGAGACTGTTCGATACGGGCGACACACTGTTCACTCCGGTTGACCTGAAGCGCACTTCGCGACTCTGTGGCGCAATGTGCTCTCTGGCTTCCGCGGGAATGCTTCTTTCCTGCCACGACATTTCACAGGGCGGACTCTTCACTTCTGCGGCTGAAATGGCATTCGGTGGCAACATCGGCATTGATATTGACATAGGCTCGCTCGGAACAGGCTCTGCGGCATCACGTCTCTTTTCGGAGGGACCGACAAGGTGGCTGGCAGAGGTTTCGCCTGAGAATCAGAAGGCCGTCGAAATGGCGCTTGGTACGGACGCAACACCCGTAGGAAGAACCTCCGGTATGGATATCACCGTTGCGGATGGAGGCAGGATGCTGTATACACAATCTCTCGAAGTGCTCAGGGAGAAGTGGCATTCCGCCCTGTGGGACAGGATGGGCTGAATATGAATCGAAATGAGATAGCGGTGGCGGTTCTCCGGATTGAAGGCACGAATATGGAGGATGAGGCTGCAGCCGCATTCATCTCTTCAGGTGTCAGAGCCGAGATGGTACACCTGAAACAGCTCGAAGGAAGATGCACGCAGGCAAGAAGGAGATCGCTGCAGGATTACAGCATGATTGTGATACCCGGCGGTTTCTCTGCGGGAGATTATGTGAGGGCGGGGGCCATATTCGCATCAAGGATCAAGGCATCAATCGGAAAGGAACTGCTCTCATTCGTGGACGAAGGGAAACCCGTGCTGGGCATCTGTAACGGTTTCCAGGTACTGGTGGAGCTGGGCATGCTCCCGTCGGGCGGCGAGAAGGGTGAACTGCTCCCTCGTGCCGCGCTCGGAACAAACATGTCGTGCAGATACGAATGCCGTCCTGCGTTTCTCAAGAACGTCAACAGGGGACATTGCATCTTCACCTCGATGATACCGGAAGGCGCGGTTCTCAGCATACCCACGGCACACGGTGAGGGAAAGATGACGTTTCCTCCTTCAAGATCGGAAAAATGGATTAGAAAACTGGAGGAACTGGACGAGATGGTTTTCCGTTATGTGGATGACAGGGGAGAGTATGCAGGATACCCGTGGAATCCCAACGGAAGCGCTTACAACATAGCAGGCGTGACAGACGACACGGGTTTCGTGCTTGGCATGATGCCCCATCCGGAGAGAACATACTGGCGTTATCTGCATACGGACTGGACAAGAACGGACATGCCCCCGGATTCACACGGCGACGGCATGCTGATTATTGAGTCAGCCGTCAGGTACGTCGAGTCTCATCTCTGAGCTCAGCCCGTATCCGCCTCGATTTCCACAGCATCTCCGTCGTTGAGATCATGCAGGGAACGTAAATGCTCTTTGGAAATCACTTCCATGACATCCGTGTAATGCGTCCTCACCGGCAGGATGATCGCGCACTCATTTTCCTGCATCTTTGCCATGAAGCATTTGACGTCCCCGAACGTCCTTCCTTTGCTGGTGAATCCATGTATTTTGATTCCAGGCGCGAACGTCAGCCGCTCGAACAGAGGCATGTCAGAGGGTGCAACTCTTATGTTCAGTGTTCCTTCGTACGGCTGGAAGAGCAGCCGTTTCTGAAACTGCTGTTTGTACTTCGGCTGCGAGATGTAATATTTGCCCTCTCCGAGTCCGCTGAAGACAGTTCCGTGTATCTGCAGCTTCCTGACCGGCTCGAACAGCATTTTGTATTCAAGAAATTCCTTCTTCAGCACTTCCACGCCCGCCTCCGATATCATCAGTCTCTGGCCCTTGTGGCCGATCTGCCTCTCGATTAGCCGCTGTTCCGCAAGCTTCAGTATCTCCATCGATGCCGCCTGCTGACTGATTCCCAGTAACTGACCGAGTCTCCTTGACGTAATTTCGGCGAAGGAGGTCAGCGCACCCATCAGTGCAAGCTGTTTCAGCGCGGATGTACGGTAATTTTTCATATCTGTTTCGACAGACAGCGGTCCTGCAAATTAAATATTCGCACGTGGTTCAAAGAGCATCGTCCGAGCGCCGGTAGTCGAGCCTCTTTCTTCCGCGGAGCGTGATCACCCTGAACCCACCGGAAACCAGTTCGGAGGCGAGCCTGCTGTCATTCGTAACCACTGCAAACGATCCGACTTGCTTCGCCGCCTCTACTACACCTTCATCCCCTTTTCTGCCGGAAGAAAATTTCCTGTATCTTGCACTCATCTCCAGTGCCATTTTCGCCTCTTTCTTTTTCAGGCGTCTCAGTTCATCAAGAACCGATGTCGGGACGACGACCTCATGGGAACCGAGGAGTGAGTCGAGTTCTGCATCGAGGTTAATGCTGTTTTCAAACACCGAAATGAGGGCGCTTGTGTCAACAACTACAATCTGCACCATGATTCACACTATTATGCCGAATCCGATGAGCCTCCACTTTCCGGCAAATTTCCTGGATATGGCCACCCGCTGGTTTACTTCCACGCATACCGGTATCTTGAGATTCACGTCGCACGTATCCTTTCTGGCGCTGGTCACGAGCCCTACCGTTGTCGACGTTCCAAGATTGAGCATGAGCGGTTCGTTCGTCTTGATGCCCTCGATCTTCTGCTCTTCCGCGCTTCCCACAACCCTTTCGAGCAGGTGTGTCTGCATCGAAAACGACTGCAGAACGGGCGGCAGCGTCCCGGGCTTTCCAGCTATCTTGCCCACAAGACTGTCAGACTTTGTCAGCGAAGGATCGAGTTTGGTCCCGACGGCAATGAGGCCACCAGGTCCGGCCGACTCGAATCTCTGTCCACCCGATTGTATTGACACAACCGTGGAGAAGAGTGACTGCCAGCTTGTTTTGCCTCCGCTTTCCGTTCTCTTGCCCGGCGCAATTTCAATCTCGTCACCTATCGAGAGTTTCCCTTCGGAAATCGTCCCTCCGATCACACCACCCTTCAGCTCATCTACTGATGTTCCGGGCACGTTGATGTCGAAAGACCTCGCCACGTACATTCTTGCGGGTTTGGACAGATCACGGGCAGGGGTGGGAATAAATTTCTCGATGCTCCACGCCAGGTAATCGAGATTCATCCTGTGGTGCGCGCTTACAGGAATGATCGGCGAACTCTCCGCAACCGTTCCCTTCACAAATCTGGTTATTTCCTGATAACTCTTAAGCGCCTGTTCTTCCGTGACTATGTCTATCTTGTTCTGCACAACTATGACATTCTTGACGCCTATGACGTCGAGTGCCATCAGATGCTCCTTTGTCTGCGGCTGAGGACATTTCTCGTTTGCCGCGACTATGAGGATTGCGCCATCCATGATTGCGGCTCCGGAAAGCATGGTGGCCATGAGTGTTTCATGTCCAGGTGAGTCCACGAATGAAATGGATCGCAGGTATCTGACACCGGATTTGCACTTCAGATGTTCCTCCAGTGTGGAATAGCACGCAGGGTCGTCACATTCCTCACATTTGAATATGGCGGAATCGGCATACCCCAGCTTTATGGAAATACCGCGTTTTATCTCTTCTGAATGACGATCTGTGGATTCTCCGGAAAGCGCCCTCACCAGGCTCGTCTTCCCATGGTCTACGTGACCAACGAGTCCAACATTAATCTCGGGCTGACTTGCAACATGCATTACTTGCTCTCCTTCTTCTGGAAAATCTCTGAAACAGGGGTAGGTCCGAACGCGGTTATCTTGAGGTTTAATTGAACAGTGACTGGTGAAACCGTGTTTCCCCTTACCATCCGTCTCTTCCTCACGCCCTTCCTTGCTGGCTTGAATCCTGTTCCGCCGGAGAGCATCAGTCTCCGCCTCTGCTGTCCCGGAAGATCGTGTCTCATCGCGAAACCGTCTTTGTCCGATCCACCGGTAATCTGAAGCTTGTACCCCGGAAGTTTGAAGTAGATGCCATCCACGACATCTCCGATTTTCTTGCCTACAAGAGCCGACGTCTGCGCTCCCGCTACGTCGACCTGGTAGGACGTGCCTGTTTTCGGATCATTTATGACTGCCTTGAAATCGGCCATAAAACTAAACACCTTTCATCGCATCAAATTACACGGTGACTTATACTTTTCCCAAAGCCGGAGCGTTATGGGCCAAGGCAAAGCGAAGGCAATGCATCTTCTTCTGTCATCTTGTGTTGCCGGTTTTCAGTTTCAGACGGGCTGCTTCTGCTCCCGTAATCTGTCTCCTTTTCCTCATCATGTAATAGGACAGCCCGGTGACGGACAATGCAACGTAGTAGCTCACATCCGCTCCGCCAAGGTAATTGGCGGACATGAAACCGGTGTAGCTGAGGGTGCCGTATCCCCATGAAATGAAAGGAACGGAAACGGCCAGGCCCAGGAGATAGCTCAACAGTCCGCTCGTTTCGAAGTTCGGTGCCCTGTCCACTATGCCGGAGTTTCTCCCTCCGAGTATGAAAAAATCTATCAGTACTATCGCGAGCCAGGGCGTAATCCAGTAATCAAGGAGGAGCAGAAATCCTTCGTAGAATGAAGTGAAGCTCCCGGACAGGAAAATAGTCAGAGCAGATCCTATGATACCGGACAGCAGAACGGCCTTCCACCTTTTTATCCTGATGTCAAGCACCAGCGATGACAGTGCACTCGTGTATATGTTCAGTGCATTGGCGGAGAGCGTGCCCAGAACAATTGCAATGAGTGCAGCTGTTCCCAGCGCGCCGAGCACATAACCGAATGAACCGATTATGCCGATGGATGCGGCTCCGCTGTATTTGCCGTAGATATACGCAGCTACCAGAGCACCAAGCGCCTCGAACCAGAATGAGGCGGTGAATCCTCCAAGGAAAGTGAACAGGGCCGACTTCTTCAAATCTGTCCTTTCTTCGAGGTATCTGGAGTAATCCGAGGCGTACGGGCTCCAGCTCATCAGATAAGATAGCGATGCGCCAAGAAGAAGAACGGAATTGACAGCATAACCCGGCACACCGGGCAACACGGCGGGCCTGTACGACGCAAAACCATGCCCGTTTATCAGCATGATTGCGGTCACCACTGCAAAGAACAATCCAAGAACAAGGGCCATTATCT
>JAKABN010000077.1 GCA_021796895.1 Thermoplasmata archaeon
CATTTCTTCTAAGCATAGGAGACAGAAACATTATGGCGAAGAGGAACGGTATGACATATATTGGCTGGAGATTCGCGAAGTACTCCAGAAGTATGAAGACAACGAACGGACCAAGCGACGCCGCAGTCGGCAACCATCTGTACATTCCGGTTCTGCTCCTCACTTCTATTGTCGAGCCCGATGCTGTTCCGGTCCCGGATGTGCCGGGCGGGGGACTATTTGCTCCCCGACCCGCGCTGCCTGTGAATCTCGCATGGCTGCTCACGGACTGCGGCGTGCCAAGCTGACTGTCCAAAAGATAGTAACCGCAGCTGGAACAGATTGAGACGGAGCCCTTGTTCTTGTATCCGCAGTGCGAACAAATTGTTTTTGCCACGCAACGTCAACTGCTCGGACCGATATAAAGCAGTGCTGCTGCTCAAGAAGTCGAATAGTGCGGCGCCCGCGTGAGTCAATGCCTGCCAGCCGCACCTGCTTGCAGAGTGACACAATGAGGAAATAACGATATAACTCCAGCACGATCAGGTCTTTATGATGGAAGACAGAAAGTTCTGCAGGTTCAACAGCGGTCCGTCGACAACGGTTGGAGAAATAGTGGACGATCCGGTGCTCACGAAACGTATCCCGGAGGGAGGTTTCTGCATATCTGCCTTTGTGGTGCTGAGAGAGCATGGAAAGCGAAATAACATCCTTTTCGGCAAGGTCAATACGTCCGCGGACTGGGTACGGCTGGGGGCACTCGACAAGAGCAGGGTCGAGCTGTTCAGGAACGGCTGGATGCTTCCTTCATCCCATCTGATTGTCCACGAATCGCCTGCGGAGGCGGCGGACAGAATACTCACTGAGCAGCTGGGACTCGGCAGACTCAAACTCCGGGGACCGATTGTCGTGTCGGAGACATATAAGTCCGCCCTCAGGTCTGATGGCCCTGATCACTGGGACATGCACATGATATTCACAGGAACGGTACCGGCAGACCGCATACGCCAGAACAGTGCATGGCAGGAGCTGAAATTCATCAACACAGCGAGTCCCGCTGCGCACAAAGTCGTGCGCAATCACATGGACATTGTGCGCTTTTCCTCTCCTGCCGGGAAAGGGACCTCAGCCTAAGCCTGCTGTTTGAAATACGCGACAACGCGGGGCCTCGTCAGGTATATCAACAGAATTATGCCTATTACTGTACCCAGCGGGAACGAGATGAGCTCAATTACTGCCAGAATCATGACAATTATGCGCGCCCAGTTTCTGCCCGTCAGCAGCGCGGCACCGAATATTATCTGGAACACGGATATGACAATTAGACCCAGGCCGAGAAGTCCAAACGGCGTCAAAGACAGCAGTGCGGTTATTGTCGAAGAGAGGACGAGGGAAACCACTCCTGCTAGCACCTGGAGTATGCCGAGCAGCGTAATGCCCAATGGCCTTTGTATCCTGGCCGGCGGATAATCGACAAATCTCGTGGAGCCGCAGGCATGACAGTAGCTCGTGCCACGATCTTCCGCCGTTCCGCAAGCCGCACAGTAATACCTGGAGGTCAACGCCTGGTCAGCCATAACTGTGCAATTAAATCTGCACTCTTAAAATGAATTTCATCAGGTTATCATCAGCGTCAGTCAAAGACCGTGGCCTTTGCCATATATGTTTCCGGGCGACAAGAATCCGACAAAACAACTATGATATGGACTGAATCTGGTAATGCGGTATGTATGGTGTTACTTCCACATCTTCCGGAAAGGCAAAAATCTTTTTGAATAAAGAGAGACGGCTTCCATCTCCCCGTCGGCTGATACGGGTGATGCGATGACTTACAGCAGCGACATGGTCGAAAAAATATGCGACCATATACGCAGAAATGCATCGTCGGATGTGTCCCTTTCGAGCCTGGCTGCACATTTCAAGCTGAGCCCTTTCACGATACAAAAGGAGTTCAAGGAAGTAATGGGTATTTCGCCGCGGAAGTACGCAGAGGAGTGCCGTATCGCACTTCTGAAGAGGCAGCTGAAGAACGGAGAACCGATACCGAAGGCAATATACAAGTCCGGATACAATTCACAGAGCTGGCTGTACACTGACGCTACCTCCAAGCTTGGCATGGCACCGTCAAGTTACAGGAAGGGCGGGGAGGGAGCACACATAAAATATTTGTCGGCAAGATGCAAATTGGGTATGCTGGTCGTCGCCGAAACGGAACGCGGAATATGCGCCGTGAGCATGGCCGACAGCGGAAAAGAACTGCTCACCGGTCTGAAGAATGAATATCCGAATGCGAGAATATCGAGATCAGAAAGCGTCAGACCGCGTCTTAACGCCGTTCTTGCCTATTTCGACGGCCAGCTGTTGAACCTCCCCGTCGACATCGGCGGAACAGACTTCCAGCGCAGGGTATGGGCTGCTATTCTTAGCATACCATATGGTGAGACCAGAACTTACAGCGATGTGGCAGAAATGATAGGAAATCCGCTGGCACACAGGGCTGTTGCAAATGCGTGCGCCATGAATCCGGTTCCTCTGATAGTTCCCTGTCACAGAGTCGTGAGGAGGGACGGTAAATCAGGGGGATATGCTCTGGGCCCGGAAAGGAAGAGATACCTGCTGGATCACGAAAGGAAGAGAAAGTATGAGCAATGATCTTGTCGCAGAGTCGCCAGCCCCCTCACCGGCTACCGGCATCGGACGACCGGGGCGTTATGGCCGGCTGGAGACTTATTCTCTTCTGACCCTCCTTGGAATTATCTGGGGAATGGCGTTTGTTGCCCTGAAGGCAATGGAAGAGTATCTGTCACCGGTGAATTTGACGCTTCTCAGATGGTTCATTGCCGGTGGGGTATTTGTTGCACTGTTGCCAGTAATGGGCAGGTTGAAGACTGCGTTTGAAATCAGGGATCTTCCGAGATTTGTGGTTGTTTCCTTTGCTGTTGTTGTCTGCTACCATCTGTTGCTCAACTTTTCCGAGGCAAGCATTTCCGCGGGTCTGGCAGGCCTTCTGGTGTCCCTCAGCCCCATCTTCACTGTGCTCCTCTCATATGGTTTTACGGGGGAAGAAAGGCGGCGCGAGGTGGTTTTTGCAGTTGTGCTCGCATTGACCGGAGCCCTGATACTGTTTGCGGGAACAGCGGGCGGAAGCAGCTCATTCTTAGGCATGCTGGAGGCCATCGGGTCTGCACTATCATTTGCAGTATACGCTGTGCTTTCGAAACCGCTTGTAAACAAGTACGGTGCCAGATCGCTGACAGTGTGGGTATTCATAGCCGGAACTGTCATGCTTCTGCCCCTTCTATCGGGAAGTTTCGTCAGCCAGGTTCAGAAGATGCCCATTGCTGGATGGGTGGCAATTCTGTATCTGTCCGTGTTGAGTTCGGTAATCGGGTACATGCTGTTCTATGTGCTCCTTGAACGCGGCACGGTCTCAAGACTCTCCATCCAGCTTTATCTCGTGCCGGTCGTGAGCGTGATAGGCGGAGCATTACTGCTATCGGAATCTCTTACCGTCTATATGATTGCGGGCGGAGTTGCGCTGCTGGCGGCTGTGGGTCTGTCATCTGCTAAACCGAAATGACTTTGATTGTGTGATTCTCGCCGGCCGTCGACAGAGGGTATGGGAGAAAGGAAGTTTGTCAGACTGCCTCCTTCATCCGGTCTGCGCATATCCTGCAATACTGTTGCTGTAGTACGCGAAACTCCATGTCGGCGGAGCGTTGAGTATGAACGGTATCATGTATGTGGCATTCAGCGGAGTCAAAGACCCGGGGCTGCCATACTCCATGTTGTAAAGGCTGCCGTTGAAGAAGTAATCGCTTATCGGGTAGCTTGAGAACGGCTGGAATTCCAGCTGAGTGTACGTGCTGAAGAATTCCGTTCCGTTGTAAGGTATGGTGGCATTCCAGTACATGTACCGCGCTGGAGCATTGTGGTCAATTATCTGGAAGAAGAGGCTGTTGGTCGCCGGCTGATCTATGATTCTGAGTGTCAGCACAGAGCCTGCAGGAGTGGGGAAACCGGGCTGTATGTTTGGATTGTCTGAATTCAGGAAGTAATGAGCTATGCAATTGACGCCGGGAACATACCATGGTGAAATGTATCCGTCAGGATTGATGTCCACGCCAAGCTGGAAGAATCCGACGCAGCTGGAGCGTGTTGTTCCGTAATAGTTCATTGCATTAATCTGGAAGCTTAGCACACCTGTTTCAGGAACATTCCAGCTGTTCAGAACCATGTTTGCCTGCAGAACGGTAAACGAGGGCAGCAGATTAACGAGAAGGCCAGAGCCCTGGCCATAACCTTCCATCGGGTTGTACCCCGGTATGTTTATCGGTATCTCAAAGCTGGTGAACACAATATCCGTGAAATAGGAAGAGGCGATTGACTGGCCTGCGACTGCCATTTCAACGCCGCTGTAGCTGTAAGCATCCGGAGTGCTCAGATTCAAGAAGTATGAGCTTGACCCGTCTACAAACAGCTGCATTGTCCACGAGAATGATTTCGGAGTACTGGTGTTAAGCACATTGGCCGTTATGTAGACCCACCCGGAGGGATACACGGATTGCGGAATCGCGTTCGGCACGGGCTCGAGGCTGTTGAAGTTCTGTCCGGCATAAATTGTTGTTCCCATTACGCCGACTGCCGCTACCTGGCTGCCGGAAGCGCCCTCGACTCCGAACATGGCCATTCCGCGCGCCGCATCTATCGCGACCTGAAATGAAACAATCTGATCTCCGCGAACGACTCCCTTAGAATCCGATAGAAGGCTGCCCGATTTGACTTTGAGCACATTCTCTCCGTAGTAATTAGGCCGGTCAGTCAGCTTCGCGCTTCCGGACAGCAGATTCCAGCCATAGCTGCCGTACGTCGTTCCCTTGGAGAACGTCGAAACGAGGCTAAAAGCCCCGGCGGTGGAAACGGCCGGCGCCATCCGTTCCTCAAGAGTCGCCCTGTGACCTACGGCAGCGCCATAGGCAGGGATCAGTGAAATTATCATCAGCGCTGCAATACTAACACACAGAATTCCCCTAGTTTTCTGCATGAGCCAGCAAACTGATGACGCATATATAATTGATGCGCCAGCCAGAATCAGAGAGTTCATGTTCCTCGAGTGCAGATGGGAGCATGCCAGGGAGATGCTTCGGTTCAATATGCGCGGAATCACATTTGCGGCATTGCCGTCAACGACTGAGAAAGATTCGCATTCAGATCCAACAGGATAGTTGTGTCTTCCGGCGAAGCCTCATGCGCCTGCATTCTCAATCGTCCGGCGTAGCTCTCACGTCGTAATGGTTGGCTGCATGCTCTATTCTGGAAAGAAGATTTCTGGCCTCCGGTTCAAAGACAGGTGTGGCATGATCGGGCCCGGCGAATGCCTTTACCGCCTCCAGAGAATCAAAGAGGTTCATTACTACAAATTCAGTTTCGCCTTCATGGTCATCTCGGAGGATAAATCCCCCGCAATAGCCTTTGATTGATTTCAGACCGGGGATAACCTTACCGCGAAGCAGTCTTTCGTACGCATCGGCATTTTCCGCCGACGTCCATCCTTTCCATACTCGAGCAATCATAACCAATCACTCCGGATACCCGAATCGCAGCAGATCTATTAAATCCGGCTATGCTGCCTGCGATGCATCCTTTGGTCGCATCGCGTTGCGTTGAACGGCATGTCGTTTTTAAGCGCAACCTTTTTAATCGTAACTATCTTACTCAAAAATTGCGATTCAGAAACCGGAGATAGTATTTGAGCATTAAAAGTAACAGAGAAAGACAGGCAAGATTCGAAAGCAGAGAAGAGTCAATCGTAGAGGGAGAAGAGGGCACAGACAACTATATGCGTGTGCCTCTTCCGAGGCGGAAGAACGGCGAGATGCTGGCTGTCGCCGATCAGCTGCTCGGAGGTTCCCGTATCAAGGTTCAGTGCGCTGACGGAAAGGCCAGAATGGGCCGCATCCCGGGCAAGATAAAGAAGAAGATGTGGATCCGTGAAGGAGATCTGGTCATAGTCAAACCATGGGACTTTCAGGAAGACAAGGCGGACATCCTTTACCGTTACACCAAGACGCAGTCATCTTATCTCAGCAGAAGGAATATGATACCGTCGGGCATCAACATTTTCACGTGATGCTGGAACGGGAATGTTCTTCACCGGCATTGTACATGCGGCAGCGGACAGCGGGCTGACTGAAGCAATTATGCCGGGGCCCGGATCGGTGCGGATATAATGAGAATCGTCGCGGAAGAAAGATACGAGAGAATGCTTGCGCCATTGAAGAGGCGCATCAAGGGTGCGGAGGACAGAAAGGTCTACGACCAGTTCTTCGACAGCAGGACACTTATGCACATTTATTCTCTCATGAAGGCAGGAGTAATAGATACCGTGGATTTCCCGGTGGCCACCGGAAAGGAAGGCGGTGTATTCAAATGCACCACGCCCAATCGCCAGAACCTTGCGATGAAAGTCTACAGGATAAGCAATGCAACCTTCAAGTCCCTTGCCACATACATACGCGGCGATGAGCGGTTCCGCGGCATAACAGGCAATTTTGGCAAGACGATTACAGCGTGGGTGGAGAGGGAATTCGTGAATCTGTCCAGACTCGGCAATGCCCACCTCGCTGTGCCTTTCCCAGTGGCGCATCGAGGGAATGTTCTTGTCATGTCCTACCTGGGCGATGACAGCGGCCCTGCGCCCCTCCTGAAGGATTATGCACTCCAGACGGGCGAGGCAAAGATATTTTATGCTGAATTGCTCAGCTTCATTTCCAGTGCATTCATGGACGCGAAACTCGTTCACAGCGACTTGAGCCAGTACAATGTCATGGTATTCAGCGGTCGCACTTACGTCATAGATTGCAGTCAGGGCGTAACCACCAGGCACCCGGGCTGCAATGAGTATCTGCGAAGGGACATAGTGAACATCAACAAATTTTTCAAATCAAAGGGGGTTAGTGTGACGCCGGCGGAGGACATCCTCCGAAGACTCATTGGCGGTGAAAAGAATGCAGTATCTTAGAGTGCCCCAGGACCGCATAGGAGTTCTGCTCGGCAGGCAAGGCATGCTTAAGAAAAGAGTGGAGGAGGAAACAGGGGTCAGGATCAGCATAGATTCGGATGAGGGCTATGTTGAGGTTGACGGCAGCGCGGCCCGTGATCCGGTAATGGAACTCAAAGTGTCTTCGTACGTGTCGGCGATCGCAAGGGGTTTTTCGCCGGTGAAAGCAGAGCGTCTCCTCGGCGAGGAAATATTCTACGACACTGTCAATATATCTGATTATACCGGCAGTGGCAAGAACAGGCTGCAGCGCATGAGAGGCAGGGTAATCGGGAAGGAGGGAAGGGCGAGAAAGATGATTGAGAATCTGACTGAAACAACGATCTCTGTTCAGGGAGACACCGTTGGCATCATTGGCGATCAGGCGGAGCTTGAACTGGCGAAGGCCGGTATCGACATGCTGCTCAGAGGGAGTGAACATTCTGCTGTCTTTCATTTCCTGGAAAGCAGGAGGCGTGAACTGAAGATCAAGGAGCTTGCATATTCCACGGAGCCTGAGTGGCGGGAAAGTGAGTGAATTTGCATACGGAAAGGAGAGCTGAAACGGCTGTTACCGCCCGCTCTTCAGAAGAGCCTAAGACGGCTGGCCCGAGGCCAGACAGAAGCATCTGTTTCGCATGCGTCATGAGGCTCGTCGGCTTGCGCATGGACGAGGCGGAGAAAACCCAGGTGCCGCTGCCTCCGGGATACAGCCTGGTGCCGGAAGATGACGACCGTTGCCACATCTGCGCCGGACTGCTCAGCAGGCTGGAGCCAGCGGCCCGCCTCCCTCTGCAAGAACTGTCATCGTGGCAGTTTGACACGTTCTGGGTCGGGAGCAGAGTCGAATTCGGCCTTCTTGCAAGGGAGCAGGAAGCCGCAGCAGATTTCGGTGTTGAGCCGGCACGGTCCATCAAGGTGGACATAAACAGGCTGATAGGACTGTTCATAGCAACGGCTACGGGCAGGGAGGCGAGGCTTGAGAACCCCGACATGCTGATAATCATAGATGTGGCATTTATGACATTCGAACTCGAACCCTCACCCCTGTTTATCTACGGCAGGTACAGAAAACTGGTCAGGGGCATTCCACAGACAAAGTGGCCATGCAGGAAGTGTCATGGAAAAGGATGCGGCCACTGCGGGTTCAAGGGGAAGATGTATGAGACGAGCGTCGAGGAAATTGTCGCGGCTGCGGGGATGCGTGTTACTTTGGCTAGCGAACATTCGTTCCATGGCATGGGAAGAGAGGACATAGATGCGCTTATGCTCGGGCAGGGCAGACCCTTCATACTTCAGCTTGAGAGGCCGAAAAGGAGATCGCCGAATCTGGAGGAACTCCGCGAAATGATGAACAGGGATGGCGAGGGCAGGGTGCAGGTATCAGACATCAGGTTTTCAAGCAGGGAGGAGGTGCGGAATCTGAAGGCGGCAGTGCCGCACAAGGCATATATCGCACGCTTTGCCATGTTGAGCAAAGTTAATAAAGAGAAACTGGTTGAGGTGATTTCCAGATTTAGCGGAACAACCCTTTCACAACGTACCCCCACGAGGGTGGCTCATCGCAGAGCAGACCTCGTAAGGA
>JAKABN010000003.1 GCA_021796895.1 Thermoplasmata archaeon
AGACAGCGCTCACTCCTGATTTCATCCTCGGGGGGTTTCTTCATATGGGGCATCGTGGCCTCGATGGCCCCTCTTTCGCTGTCCTGGCCTTTCGTCAATGGCAGCGATCCTCTGGTGAGGGTGCTCGTCCTCTCCGCCGGTCCGGCAGGGTTGCTCGCAGGGAACTTCATAATGGGCCTGCTGTCGGATGCGTTCGGCAGGCGGAGAATATTCATCGCGACGATGGCGATGTACGGCATAGGCATAGTGCTGATTTCCATCGCCACGAAATTCCCGCTGCTGCTCGCAGGCGTGGTCGTGTCGTCATTTGGCGTTGGCGGGGAAGAGGCGCCATCGCTTGCGCTCATTGCAGAAGATGTGCCGGTGAAGCAGCGCGGCAGGCTGCTGACACTGATTCCAAACTTTAACAACATAGGCAGTGCATTTGCAGCAGCGTTCTTCCTTTTCTCTGTCTCGGGCGCGGTGTTCATAGAACGGGCATATCTGCTGGTGTCATCCCTCGCAATCATGGCACTCCTTGTTTTCACGAGAATGAAGATGCCGGAATCGTTCCGGTGGCTGCATTCCAGAGGAAGGGAAGAAGATGCGGAGAACGAGAAGAGTGGACTCAACATAGGACCGGAAGGAGAGTCTGTGAGCCTTCCACCCCTGTGGAAGAGTTACATACTGCTCAGCGTACTCGGCGTTTCCCAGTTCCTGACATTCGGCCTCATGGCTTTCGTCCTGGGTCCTGATGAATTTCCATCCCAGACGGCACTGATAATTTTCGTTGCACTCGCGGGGGCCTCGATCAGCGGTTTCGTGGCGGCGCCGCTCGTTTCGAGAGGGAGGAGAAGCTACACACTTATTTCATTCGGTGGCGGATTTGTCACGATTGTCGCCATTCTGATTGCGTTCAACAGCCTTTCAAACGAGTACGTGTTTCTGCCGCTTCTTTTCCTGAACATGGCATTCAGCGAATTTGCCTGGGCGGCGCGCACCACGCTGGAGCCGGAACTTTTTCCCACGGCCATTCGCGGAACGGGTATCGGTCTCGTCAGGGTTGTTCCCATCATTGCCTACATCGCGAGCATTGTGCTGCTGAGCAATACGGGCCTCTTCGACTTTGTCCTCATAAACGTGATTCTGTGGGGAGTGGGCCTTGCCGCTGCCACATACTGGTATTTCCGCGGTGTCGAGACGAGCAACATCAGCCCGGATTTCAAGGGAGCAGACAATGTCTGAAGCGGATGCACACGGGCGCCAGCCCGTCGAGGGCGGATACCGGGAATTGAAATATCATCTCGACGGAGCCGGATGGGGACGTTCCCATTCACTGGTATTCATCACACTTTCTGCGAGCCTGTTCGTCTGGGGCGTGGTTCTGGCTGTCGGACCCCTTGTGATTACATGGCCGGTCGTGACGGCTTCATCAGTGCTGTATGTGCTCGTGGCCGCGCCCTCCGGCCTGCTTGCGGGCAACCTGGTCATGGGTATCCTGGCAGATCGCGTTGGAAGAAAGAAATCGTTCATCATCACGCTCATCCTGTCAATCGCCGGCCTGTCTGGAATACTGCTCTCAGGCAACGTCCTGCTTCTGGTAATGTCCCTGTTCCTGACAGAATTCGGATTCGGCGGAGAAGAGACAGTATCGCTTGCACTGATATCGGAACTCTTTCCAATAAAATACCGCGGAATGGCCCTTGTAGGATCGACGAATTTTGCAAATGTCGGCGCCATGCTCGTGGCGTTCGCGTTCATTGTTTCACCCTTCTCCGTTGCGGACGAAAAAGTCATGATTGCAATAATGGCCGGGGCGGGGCTGGGCATAGCCCTTATCAGCAGATTGCTGGTACCCGAAAGTCTCAGATGGTCCTTCATCAGGGAGAAAGGCATGGAGGGGGCACAGCCGGCTGCACGGAAGAGTGTATTCGGTTTTGTAATGCTGGCGACAATTGCGAGCACGATAATACTGACATATGCTCTTCTGGCTCTTGTCCTGGGACCCTTTGAATTTCCGCACCTTGTCGGCACCATAGTATTCACTTACAACCTGGGAGAATCTGTTGCGGGTTTTGCCGCGATTTTCATTGTATCGGTGCTGTCGAGAAAGGGCTTTGCCCTTTTCGCCTTCGCGGGCGGCTTTGTCACCATGCTGCCGTTCATCGCATACTACTACATCGCTCCCTCTTCGCTGCTCTTCTTCCTGTCCCTGCTGTTCATCAACGGTGCGTTCGGAGAATTCGGATGGGCGGCAAGGAACATGATGCAGCCGGAACTCTTCACAACGAAACTCAGGGGCACGGGGATAGGGGCAGTCAGGAGCATAGGATATGTGCTTTACATAGCCACCATTTTTCTTGTATACGGCTTTACACCGGTGGAGTACATTTACTACGCAACTCTGATATGGCTTGCCGGCCTGATCGCCGCCGCTGCATGGTATGTGAAGGGAAGAGAAACTTCAGGTGAGAGCCTTGATTAGAATCGGAGAGGAGGTTCATTGAGTGCGTGGACGCGCGCTGACTGTAGGAGGATCTGACTCTGGCGGGGGAGCCGGGGTGCAGGCGGATCTGAAGACGTTCAATGCCCTTTCAGTGTTCGGAAGTTCGGCCATTGTCGCCATCACTGCGCAGAACAGCGTGGAGGTATCGGGCATAATGCCGGTTCCCGTCCGCTTTGTGGAGAAGCAGATCGAGGCGGTGCTCGTGGACATAGGCACGGATGCCGTGAAGACAGGAATGCTGTACTCGGCGGAAATAATTGAAGCCGTTGCACACAAATTGAAAAAATACGATGTGCGGAACGTGGTGGTTGATCCTGTCATGGTAGCCAAAACGGGTGCGAGACTCCTCAGAAAGAATGCCGTGGAAACGCTCATGACAGGACTGCTGCCGATTTCGCTGCTTGCCACGCCGAACATACCCGAAGCGGAGATTATGGCCGACATGAAAATAACGTCGGAAGAGGACATGCGGAGCGCCGCACGAAAAATAAACGAGACGACCGGTGCGAACGTGCTTGTGAAAGGAGGACACGGTGCCGGCAGCCGTTCGACTGATGTCTTCTTCAGCGGCTCCGGGTACCGCAGTTTCTCCGGTGAAAGGATCAAAACGCGGAACACACACGGGACAGGGGATACGCTTTCCGCAGCCATAACCGCATATCTTGCCAGGGGCAGGAACATTGAGGATGCGGTGAGTGCGGGCAGGGAGTTCCTGCAGTCGGCCGTAGAGCACTCCTTTCCAGTGGGCAGGGGTTTCGGCAGCCTCGATCACTCATGGAGGTTGAATGATGACTGAAGAGTTCGGTAAAATAACGCGTGATTTTTTCGACAGGAACATAAGAGAGAAGCTGGGGCACAGAAGGAAAGAGGTGCTCGTGCCTCCCGGAAACGGCGTCGATGTGGGAATAGTCAGGCTGCACAGAGACCTTGTCATGGCAATCACCACAGATCCTTTCTACATTGTGCCGGCGTACGGATGGCAGAAGGCGGCGTGGTTTGCTTTCCACATCATCGCTTCAGATCTGTGCACATCCGGTCTGCCGCCGGAGTACCTCTCCGTGGATCTCAACCTGCCGCTGTCCATAACAGACGACGAGTTCAGGCAGCTATGGAACACTGTTGACAGGGAGGGAAAAAAATACGGAGTCTCCGTGGTAACGGGCCACACCGCAAGGTACGAAGGCACGGATTATCCCATGGTGGGAGGGGCCACCATGATAGGCACGGGTCCGGCGAACGGATATGTCACATCCGCAATGGCAAAGACTGGCGATGCGGTAATCGTTACCAAGACAGCGGGGCTTGAAGCAACCGCGATTTTCTCCCATCTGTTTCCCGGGCACGTAGAGAAGAATCTGGGAAAAGACATTCTCAGAAGGGGACAGCGGCTCTTTGGCAGCATGTCGACTGTGAACGAGTCGCTGGCTGCTGCATCGTTCGGACTCAGGAAAAACGGAGTTACTTCGATGCACGACGCAACAGAGGGCGGTGTTCTGGGCGCGCTGTATGAAGTGGCCGAAGCTTCAGGAAAGGGAATAACGGTCAATGCAGAAAAAGTACCGGTGAACAGCGAGGTGCGCGAAATTTGCGGATTGTTCGGAATGCGGCCGCTTCACTCGATAAGCGAAGGATCGCTGATAATGACCGTCAGAAGGGACAGGTGCGAAGATCTGCTGTCAATGCTGAAATCCCGCAGGATAAAAGCGACAGAGGTGGGCAGCATAACCGCTGCCGGCATGGGCAAGAGAGTAGTCACTGCAGGCAGGACGGATGAGCTCATTCCACCGGGCAAGGATGATTTCTGGAAGGCAATACACACTGCAGCGAAGGAGCGGCTAAGTTGAGTTACAGCGGACTGTATCTCGTGACTCCGGATTACACGCCCGGAAATTTCTTCGATATTGTAGAGGGCGCTATCGCGGGCGGCGTCGACCTTCTTCAGTACAGGGACAAGAGCAATACGAAACAGCTCAGGACGGAGGTTGCCGAAAAACTACGCTCGATTTGCAGCAGCAGCGGCATTCCTTTTATCGTAAATGACGACATCGACCTGGCGGTGATATCCGGCGCTGACGGAGTACATATAGGAACGGGTGACACGCCGTACCCTGCAGCCAGAGAGAAAGCGGGAAAGCGCACAGTAGGCGTTTCTGTCTACGGAGACACTGAAATGGCCCTGCAGTATGAGGGACTGGGTGCCGATTATGTTTCGTTCGGTCCATTCTTCCATACAGACTCCAAAGAGGGCGCCGGGATTTATGACATCGGAGTACTTGAAGAAGCCCGCTCCAGGCTGAGCGTGCCGGTATTCGCAATCGGCGGAATCACGGAGGAAAATATTTCGGAAGTCGTTGCTTTCGGCATTGACGGGATAGCGGTAATCTCGGCCGTCTTCCGTTCCACTGACCCGGAATCGGCGGCGAGAAGGCTCAAGAGGCTGATGAGTAAATGAGAGAGGCACCACATCGTGTTCTGAACGTTCCTCAGGCATCGCGGCGATGACTGCAGGAAGGGCCGTGATCAGGAAGGCAAAACAGCGAATTGCGGCAGCATTTCAGCCTGTTCGGCTGGTGGAAACGTATATATTGGGAGTCATTTTGCTATTAATCCGAACTAAGAGGCGGGCATGCCGCTTTCCCCGGCATCAGGGAGCAGTGCGCCGGCGTCACGTTTGATCTGAGGAGATTTAATGGCCAGAGGAATGAACACAGCAAGAAAGCTCAAAAACAACAGGAAGAAATTCAGGTGGAGCGAGAGAGCCTACAAGAAGAGGATTCTCAAGCTCAAGGAGAAATCCGATCCTCTGGAAGGCGCTCCTCAGGCCCGCGGCATAGTGCTGGAGAAGGTTGGAATAGAGGCAAAACAGCCGAATTCCGCAATACGGAAATGCGTGAAGGTCCAGCTTATAAAGAACGGAAGGCAGGTAACTGCATTTGCAGTCGGCGACGGCGCAATAAACTTCATAGACGAGCATGACGAGGTGCTGGTGGAGGGAATAGGCGGCAGAATGGGCAGGTCATACGGCGATATTCCCGGCGTCAGATACAAGGTCATCAAGGTGAACAACGTGTCATTGAATGAACTCGTGAGAGGAAGAAAGGAAAAGCCGGTCAGGTGAACATATGCCTGAAGAAGATATTGAAAACAGTGAGATGGAAGAGCAGACGGAGAGCAGCACTGCACAGCCGGGACCGGAAAACGTGCTTCTTTACAGCGCCCCTCTTTTCGGTAAGTACGACATGGCCGAAGTCGCTGTCTCTGATCGCGGACTCGCCAAATACATTAATCTGACTCCGATATACGTTCCGCACACTGCAGGGAAACACGCCAACAGGAATTTTGCCAAGAGCCGCCTCAACATCGTCGAGAGGCTGGCAAATCAGATGATGCGGACGGAAACATACACGGGCAAGAAGAGCAAGTCTCTGAAGGTTATCGAGCATGCGTTTGGAATCATACATTCAAAGACGGGAAAGAATCCGGTGCAGCTGCTTGTGACAGCCCTCGAACATGCCGCGCCGAGGGAGGAAATAACGAGACTGCAGTTCGGCGGGATTTCAGTGCCGAAAGCAGTCGACGTGTCGTCTTCGAGAAGACTGGATCTTGCACTGAGGCACGTCTGCCTCGGTGCTATTGAAGCATCGCACGGTTCAACGAAACCCATCGCGCAGTGCCTGGCAGACGAAATTATTCTTGCATCGAACGGCGATATGACAAGTTCTGCTGTTTCCAAGAGAGATGAAATTGAAAGAGTTGCGATGTCGGCACGTTAACTTTGTTTTTGTAAAGGGCGATTGATTTGGGAAGAAAGGAAGACAATATTGCAAAGGCTCAGGCCATAATGAAGGATCCGAAATTCATAAGGAATATCGGAACTGCGGCGCACATCGATCACGGGAAGTGCATGACCGGCGAGGCGATGGTATTTACCAGCGGAGCATGGATAGAGGCGAAAGCGCTTTACTCGAAGTATGCGGCGGGACAGCCCGTTTTCTCCGACAGGGATCAGACCGTATATGCGGCTGGTGGCGAGGAATGTACAATATCGCTCAACACTTCCGGCATGATACTTGAGAAGAGGAGAATCACGCACGTCTGGAAGATCAGAAACGATGAGCGGCTGGTCAGGATTGTTCCGCGTTCAGGCAGAACGGTGACAGTCACACCAGAGCACAAATTCATTGTCTACAGGAAAGATTCCATCCAGGAAGTCAAATCTTCGGAACTGGTAATAGGCGACAGGCTGATTGTCCCGACTCGAGTGGACATTGAAGAGTCGGTGATAGACGACAGCGTGTTCACAGGACTCACGGGAATAAGCACAGCTCCCGCGGCGCTGAAGGAGGCTGCGGCGGCAATCAGCTCTGCTGTTTCGAAAGCAGAGGAAACCGGGCTGCTGGGCATCCTGTTCGGACACGGCGTCAGCGCCGGTATATTCACGAGGCTGGAAAAAGGAACGATGTTCGCACTGTCCGCCGCAATACTGGACACAATGGATTTCGGGCGGAACACTTCGCAGCAGAGAAAAGTGCTCGGAGTCATTGCGCTTTCCATGCTCAGGTACGGCCACCGGTTCATGCTTGATCCTGCTGATCCGGACTTCATTTATGAGATGGACAGGCTCAGAGGCATATTGAGCGGTGATTGCGACGATGCGGGCGGCGTGAACGGCGGCGCCGGTGTGCTGATGATGGCCGGAGACCGTTCTGTCTCTGTTCTGGTTCCGGGACTTCCTTCGACGCTTTCGGTTGTCGACATCGAGGGAATAGAGAGCGCGTACGATGAGTTTGTATTTGACTTCTCGGTGGATGAGACACACAATCTTCTTGTTGAGGGCCTCATCATACACAACACGACTCTGAGTGACAATCTGATAGCCGGCGCAGGCATGATGAGCGAGGAACTGGCCGGCAAACAGCTCCTCCTTGACTATGATGAACAGGAGCAGGCAAGGGGAATTACCATAAACGCGGCCAACGCCTCAATGGTGCAGGAGATAGACGGGGAACACTATCTCATCAATCTCATCGATACTCCGGGACACGTCGACTTCGGCGGCGACGTGACGAGGGCGATGAGGGCCATTGACGGTGTCATAATACTTGTGGATGCCGTAGAACAGGTCATGCCTCAGACAGAGACGGTCATCAGGCAGGCGCTGAGAGAGAGGGTCCGTCCCATACTGTTCATAAACAAGGTCGACCGCCTGATCAATGAGCTGAAGGTCACTCCCGAGGACATGCAGAAGAGATTCGTGAGCATAATCAATGACGTCAACAAGAGGATCCATGCCGCGGCACCCGAGGAACTCAAGAAACAGTGGGGTGTCCGTGTAGAGGACGGGACAGTGCTGTTCGGCAGCGCCTACAACAACTGGGCCATTTCTGCAGCATATATGAAGAAGTCGGGCATAACTTTTGCCGATATTTACAATTACCTGAGCAGAGGGGATCAGAAGACTCTAGCACAGAGAATACCACTGCACAAGGTGGTCCTGGAATCGGTAGTAAAGAATCATCCCAGCCCCATCGTTGCGCAGCAGCTGAGGATACCGGCAATCTGGAAAGGGGATCTGACTTCCGAAGTCGGCACTTCGATGCTCAATGTGGAACCTGACGGCCCGACGATCTTCATGGTCACCAAGATAATCATAGATCCGCATGCCGGTGAGGTTGCCGTCGGAAGACTCTTTTCCGGTACACTGAAGCGCGGACTGGAGCTCTATGTGTCCGGGATGCACCAGCCGAACAGAGTGCAGACAGTCGCCCTGTCTGTCGGAGCGGACAGGATAACTGTTGATGAAATCAGGGCGGGCAATATAGCAGCTGTCACGGGCCTCAAGGACGCTATAGCGGGGTCGACAGTCTCGTCTGTGCAGGGAATCGAACCGTTCGAAAGGATGGTTCATTACAGTGAACCGGTGGTGACCGTTGCCATCGAGGCGAAGCAGATGAAGGATCTTCCGAAGCTCATAGAAGTGCTGAGGAACGTCGGAAAGGCCGATCCATCAATAACGGTGGAGATTAACCAGGAGACCGGTGAACACCTCCTCTCGGGAATGGGCGAACTGCATCTCGAGGTAACTCAGTACAGGATAGTCAATGACTACAAGTGTGAAATCAATGCATCCAAGCCGATAGTCGTTTACAGGGAGAGTGTCGAGGGGCAGGGTGGTCCGTTTGAGGGTAAGTCTCCGAACAAGCACAACAGGTTCTACGTCGAGGTTGAACCGCTGGAACAGAGCGTCGTGGATGCCATCACTGGCGGCGAAATCAAGACGGAGGGCAGAATAAAGGATTCGAAGGCACTCGCAAAAAAGCTGCAGGAACTGGGGATGGAGCGGGACGAGGCCAGGGGAGTGCAGATGTTTTATGGCACAAATGTGCTGATTGATTACACGAAGGGCATTCAGTATCTCTTTGAGACGATGGAGCTGTGCAAGCAGTCGTACGAGGAGGCGATGCGCCTCGGTCCCCTTGCGCAGGAGAGGGTCATGAATCTCAAGGTCAAGATTGTCGATGCCAAACTGCACGAGGACAGCATACACAGGGGACCAGCCCAGGTCATTCCGGCGACCCGTTCGGCAATATATGGCGCGATGGCCGTTGCCGGAAGGGTGCTCTACGAACCGGTACAGAAAATATACATCAACGTGCCGCCGGACGTGATGGGCGATGCCATCAGGGAGATTCAGCAGCGGCGCGGGGTTATACTGGACATGAGGCAGGAAGGAGAGAACACGGTAGTGGAGTCAAAGGCTCCGGTATCGGAAATGTTCGGCTTCGCCAGTGCTATAAGAAGCGCAACGCAGGGAAGGGCCCTGTGGTCCACTGAGAATGCAGGCTATGAGAAGATGCCGAAGGAGATAGCAGACAAGGTGGTGCCGGAGATAAGGAAGAGAAAGGGCCTGAGTCCGCAGCCGTACGATGCAAACTACTACTCCGACTGAGATCACAGAACAGAGAATATGAAATACCCGGCAAAGAGCAGCATAATGATTGCGGAAGCGATTGTGACCGCCCTCGACGCTCCCGGATGCCTCCTTGTGCTCAGGTGAAGCATCACTGGAAATATGACGATCCATGCCGCTACCGCCGTGAACAATCCGGCCATGAGCGTTATGCCGCCGATGAATGCAAATGCGAGCCCGGCCGTAAGCCACCAGAGAATCTGGAAGGGATTTGTTATGCCCATGAGCACTGCCGTGGAGTATGTTCTGAGCGTTGGTTCTTCGTTCACTGCTGCGTTTCGGGCTGTAATCATGAAATACGCAAGTGCGGAGAGCACGCACGCGCCGACGATATAAATTAGCTTTATGACAGCCTGAATGTCTATGAACGTCCTGGCGAGGTAGACAGCGACGCCGAGTAACATGTCTGCACTCATTGCACCCGTTCCGGCGATAATGCCCGTTCTCGTCCCGCTGGCGGCAGTTTTTGATGCGATGAAGGCGTTCATCGGACCCGGCGGAACTGTCAGTGAGAAACCCAGCGCCAGACCGGACACAATCAAAACGAGTTCCTGCAAGTGTCCATTACCTCAACTTGGCGGCGATGTGGCCGGACAGCATTAAGCTGCCGGCGTGGTGATGTATGCGATGGAGCGTTACTGCATACCCTGATTTCACTGAAACCGTTCGTGCACTGGCACTTCGGCTATGTGAAAATATTATATACAGGACCGTGATTGATAAGCGAAATTGCGTACAAACCGCATAAAATGAGAGTGTAAACTTATGGCGAACAAACCACATCTTAACATTGTGTTCATCGGTCACGTCGACCACGGAAAGTCGACACTTGTAGGAAGGATGCTGTTCAACACCAAGAATGTAGACCCGTACCTTATCGAGAAGTACAAGAAGGAGGCGGAAGAGAAGGGAAAGGCGACCTTCGAATTTGCCTGGGTCATGGACAGCCTGAAGGAAGAGAGGGAAAGGGGAGTTACGATTGACGTTTCACACAGGCGTTTCGACACTCAGAAATATTATTTCACAATCATCGACGCACCGGGTCACAGGGATTTCGTAAAGAACATGATCACGGGCACGAGCCAGGCGGATGCCGCTGTCCTTGTGGTGGATGCGGGAAAGGGTCCGGAAGCTCAGACGAAAGAGCATGTATTTCTGGCCAGGACACTGGGCGTCACTCAGCTGATCGTTGCTGTAAACAAAATGGATTCTACTCAGCCGCCTTATTCACAGGAAGCATACGAGAAGACAAAGAAGGCAGTGACGGAACTGCTGAAGTCTGTGAGGTACAAGACAGAGGAAGTTCCTTTCATACCTGTGAGCGCCTACGGAGGCGACAACGCGACAGAGCCGTCGCAGAACCTCGCATGGTGGAAGGGCGACACGCTACTCGGGACGCTTGACAAGCTGAAGGAGCCTCCAAAGGTAACAGACAAACCGCTCAGGCTGCCCGTTCAGGATGTCTACACCATTACAGGCATAGGAACTGTCCCCGTGGGCAGGGTTGAAACAGGCATTTTGAAGAAGGATATGAAGATTGTTTTCATGCCCTCCGACAAGACAGGAGAAGTCAAATCGATTGAGATGCATCACGAAACGATGGATGCGGCGTACCCCGGAGACAACGTCGGCTTTAACGTCAGGGGGCTCGCAAAGACGGACATAAAGAGAGGGGATGTTGCCGGCCCGGTCGATTCGATACCCACAGTTGCCAAGTCGTTTGTGGCACAGATAGCCGTTCTTAACCATCCGAGCGTCATAACGGTCGGATACACGCCGGTGTTCCACTGCCACACTTCGCAGATTGCGTGCACATTCACAGAGCTGCAGAAGAAGATAGATCCGGGGACGGGCGGTGTCAAGGAGGACAAGCCGCAGTTCCTGAAGACAGGGGATGTTGCTTTCGTAAGAATCGAGCCCACAAAGCCGATGGTCATCGAGAAGGCGTCCGACTTCCCGCAGCTCGGAAGATTTGCAATCAGGGACATGGGACAGACAGTGGCCGCCGGCGTCTGCGTCGATGTCGAAAAGAGAACCCTGTGAGCTGATTGTGGAATGGCGCAGAGGGCTAGAATCTCACTGAGCGGCACTGATCCCGCGAAAATCGAGACCGTCTGCAGCCAGATAAAGCAGATTGCGAGCAAGACCGGCGTCAGAATGAGCGGGCCGGTTCCGCTGCCCACAAAGCACATGGTGGTGCCGGTCAGGAAGAGTCCGGACGGCGAAGGCAGCGCCACCTGGGACAGATGGGAGATGCGAATTCACAAACGCATGATAGACATGGACGCCGACGACGACAGGGCGCTGAGACAGCTGATGAGAATACAGGTGCCCGACGGTGTCAACATAGAAATCGTTCTGAGGAGCTGAATAACGATTCAGGCTGGCACAAGAACTTTGAATAACAGTTATCACATTATGTCTCTCCTGCAAGCCAGTGGTGAAGACAATTGAAGGCGTACGTTAAAGTTTCGGCACCCACGACGGTTGCCAATTTTGGACCCGGATTCGACACATTTGGCCTTGCACTGCGCGAGCCGAGAGACATAATCGAGATTACGACTGACGTCTATGAGACTGAAATTGAGACTGTTCCAGACTATTCCATACCCACCAAGAAGAATGCCGCTTTCGCCGCGGCCAATTCGATTGCATGGAAGAACAGAGTCAACGCTCCGTTTCACATGAAAATCACCAAGGGAACGAGACCCGGGAGCGGCATCGGCAGCAGCGCTGCTTCGTCAGTTGGAGCGGCACTCGCGATGGCGGTCGCCATGGATTTCGAGGCAAAGAACGAAGATCTGATACAGGCTTCCTCGCTCGGGGAGAAGATGGCGTCCGGCACGCCGCACATAGACAATGTGACGGCGGCTCTGCTCGGCGGATTCACGATTGTCTCGTCGCGAAACCCGATCGAAGTCATAAGCGTGCCACCGGAGAAGTTGCCGAAATTCGACATTGTGGTGACACTTCCTGATGTCGTCATAGAGACACGCAAGTCACGCGGTATCCTGCCGAAAAATGTCCCTCTGACAAGCGCGGTGGAGAATATTTCATACTGCTCCACGATTGTCCATGCCATGATGAGCAATGATATCGAACGGGTGGGCAGATTCCTGACAGATGAAATCGTGCTGCCCTACAGAAAGCAGCTCATGCCATGGTTCGACAGGGTGAAGAAGGCGGCCATTGACGCGGGAGCTCTCGGTTTTTCAGTGAGCGGGGCGGGACCGGCCGTCTTCGCAATTTGCAGGGGGAATCAGAAGGATGTTGCCGGCGCCACGGAGGATGCATTCAAGTCTGCAGGCATGAAATCGCAGTCATTCATCACCGCCCCGGGAAAGGGTGCAGAGGTGCTGGCCGTAAAGTGATATGCGCAGACCAGCCTCGAAAAGTGTTTTAATACATTTCCATCATCAACCACTCGGGCGAGGATGGCCCAGCCCGGTAAGGCGATGGATTGCTAAGCGACGCAAATATCCATTGTCCGTAAGGACTCGGGGGTTCAAATCCCCCTCCTCGCGCCTGGGACGATGCCCGGGAAAGAGACGAAAACAGTATTTAGAAAGGCGGCCCTTGCACGGGGCGTGAAGGCATACGTCGAATCGCACGGCTGCACCATGAATTACGGCGAGGGCAGGGCGGCCGAATCGAGACTGCGCTCGGGCGGCGTGGAAATATGCCACGACCCGGAAGACGCCGATGTGCTGCTGCTCAACACGTGCGCAGTCATAGAGTTCACAGAGAACGCAATGCTGAGAAGGCTGAGAGAGTTGCATTCCCTGGGAAAGAGGGTCGTCGTGACGGGGTGCATGGCACCCGTCAGAAAGGAGAGCATACTCTCTGCCGCACCCGGCGCTTTTGTATACTCACCGGGCGATCACGAAATGCTCGATGCCCTTCTGGGCCTGAACATCGACGCCGACATGGACTGCTGGAACAGTCCAGGCAGGAATGATGTGATCATACCTATTGCCCAGGGCTGCCTGTCCAGATGCACGTACTGCTTCAGCAGAATTGCCAGACCGAAGCTCAGGAGTGTGGATCCGGAGAGGGTCCTGGGCGAGGTGAGGAGGAGTCTCGGTAGGGGTGGGGTAAGGGAAATACTCCTGTCGGGCATGGATGCCATAACATACGGCAGGGACCGCGGCACGACGCTGCCTGCTCTGTTGAAGGACATATGCTCAATCGAAGGAGAGTTCATGGTCAGAGTGGGCATGATGAACCCCTCGCTCATGATGCCGCTCATAGACGAGTTGCTCGACGCTTACGGCAGCGAAAAGGTGTACAAGTTCTTCCACATACCTTTCCAGAGCGGTTCCGACCGCATCCTCAGGATGATGAAGAGGGGCAATACGGCCGAACAGTTTCTGGACATTGTCCGCAGGATAAGGCGCAGGTATCCGGACATGACGCTCTCCACAGATCTTATCGTCGGATTCCCGGGCGAAACCGAGGATGATTTTCGCAGGAGTCTGGAAGTCATCGTGGAAACGCAGCCGGATATAGTGAACGTGACGCGTTTTTCGGCCAGGGAGGGAACGCCGGCTGCCGGAATGACCTGCAAAATACCGGGGTGGAAGGCGAAGGAATGGTCGCGAAGGGCAACGGAACTCAGGTTCCGAATATCCTCAGAAAAGAACGGCGAGTTTGCCGGAAGGGAGATGAAGATACTCATAACGGAGAATGGCAAGAACGGAAGCATGATAGGCCGCACAGACAGCTACAGACAGGCTGTTGTGCCCGGCACACACGCCATAGGCGAACGCATCCTGTGCCGTGTTGTTTCGTCCACGCCCATACATCTTGTCTGCGAGCCGCTCGCGGCGCATGGCGCCCTTGGACAGACGCTGGCAGCTGTTCAGTGAAATCTTTAAAAAGAAGCGGCAGGCTTCGGCGCTGAAGCAGGAAGCCCACATCTTTTAAGGGTGGGAGTATGTCACGACATCATAACATCACCCATATACAGCCCCGTGGTGTAGTGGACAATCATGCTGGCCTTTGGAGCCGGCGACGGCAGTTCGAATCTGCCCGGGGCTATTCCGGTCATCGCCCGCTGCGCCGTTCCGCAAGCCATTTGCGCACGGCTGCATAGACGAAGACCGGCATTACTATCCAGAATACGGATGTGTAGAACAGCAGAGGCACATAACCCAGACCCGTGAGATAAACATTCAGCGCAATTACCGCCGCAGCATACGGCACAATTATCAGAACGGTCTTGCGGTTAATCCTGTCTGTACGCATCGCTCACATGCTCGAGGCGATTACACCGTCTCTGCCCACTATAATTGTATGCTCCCACTGGCTGACCTGGCCGCCGCCTGCCTCGAGGAGCGTCTGATAGGCGTGAATGACGCCTCGCCTTGCGAGCCTGTTCAATATCTCGCGGTGTCTGTGCTGATCGGAGAGCCATCGCTCCGCAAACGGCAGCGTGCTGAAGCGCTCCCTGATTACACTGAGCATCGAGAGCGATTCCTCGTCGTCCAGTTCCTTCTCCCTTGAGAGGGAGAAAATGTTACCGTTTCTTCCGGAGACCACGAAGCCCTTACCCCCTGTCGCGAACGGTTCAACGGCAATGACTATCTCCCGGGGAATCGTGACGTCTGCGGTGCTGCCGGTATTCGGGACGTTGAAGCCGGCATGCAGATTGTAACGTTCTATGCTGTGGCCCATCAGGTTTGTTACGGGCCTGTAGCCGATTGATGTTATAGTCTTCTCAATCGTGCTGCCGATGAGCCTGATGGATGCGCCGGGTTTTATCAGCGGGATGACTTCTTCCAGCGCCTTCCTTGCAGAGCCGATGAGGGCCTGGTTATTACCTCCAAGATCACCGGTTGCGGCGGTGTCGGCAACATAGCCGTCGACATGGACGCCGACGTCAAACTTCACCACTCCTTTTGAAGGGAATCGTTCCGAACTCCCGGACGGGGGGGTATAATGTGCAGCCACGCTGTCTATGCCTATGTTGACCGGAAACGCAGGTTTTCCGCCCCTCCTGATTATGAGTTCCTCGACTTCCTCGACGACATCCAGCATGATCGCTCCCGGCTGAGAGAGCTGTATACCTCTTTCCCTGGCCTCTCTGGCGATGCTGCCGGCCAGCAGGAGTTTATCGAGATCCTCGCGAATCGTCCGCAACACCCTCATCAGACCGAGGCAAGAAAGTTCTCTATTTTCCTGCTCTCGATCGGACCCTCTCTTACGACCCTGATGTCGTCGTCAGTCGCATCCACAATCGTGGACTGTGTGCCGTATCTTGTCTTTCCGCTGTCAAGATAAATGGAAACTTTGTTCCCGAAATCCCTGACGCAGCCGTCAATGGTCACGGCATTCTTCTTCGAATGAATGTTGGCGCTTGCGGATGTGATGGGGCCGAATTCCTCCAGTATCTTCAGAGTGAGGGGGAAGGCTGGTATGCGTATTCCGACGGTTCTGCTTCCCGCGGTAAGCAGATCCGGCACATCCTCCCTCTTGTCCACGAGCACTATGAGCGGCCCGGGCGTGAACTCATCTATAAGCCGCCTGGCAGTCTTGTTTATAAACCCCACAGCAGAAGCGGCCCTGGCGTTCTGGACGCAGACAGAGATCGGCATGTCAAATGGCCTCTTCTTGAGCATGAAGACTTTCTTGATGGCCTGCTCATCATATATGTCGGTGCCGAGACAGTATATTGTGTCTGAAGGATATGCTATGATTTCTCCACGCTTCAGAGCATCAACTACCTCAGCGAGCACGGCTGGCGGCATACTGCCGTCAGATTTACTGTATCCTCTGCAGTCTATTTTTTTCAATTGCTTCTCTCCCCTGATTCGCGTCTGCGGATGTTGCCTTAGGTACTCTGGTTATTTACTTTTGCCCCTGAGTGCAGGTGATTGTGCGAAACTGTGACGTGTACTGTCTCTTCCCGCAATTCATGCGACATGGCAGATGCACGTCTTTGTGTTAGGTTAATATGCATAATCCCTTTTCACCCTTACAGTCAGGCAAAAAAAACGGCGACTCCGATTTTACGCGGGCGCCAAACTGCATGAATCAAACCGAAGAATTAATTGAGTTGGCAGGTGTATATCTTGAAACTGTTCGAATACAGGGCCAAACAGCTGATGGCCGAGTACGGCATTCCGGTACCGAGAGGTGCGGTCGCATCCCGTCCGGAGGAGATTGCGTCAATCGATTACCCTGTTGCCGTCAAGGCACAGGTGCTCGCCGGCGGCAGAGGAAAGGCAGGCGGCATCAAGTTCGCCGACAACGTCGCGGAAGCCAGGAGCAGAGCGGCCGAGATCATTGGCATGACAATAAAGGGAGAGAAGACGAAAAGCGTCCTGCTCGAAGAGAGGCTGGACGTCGCAAGGGAACTTTATCTGAGTCTCACGATAGACAGGGGGAGCCGATCAATTGTGCTGATGGCGAGCGGAGATGGCGGCGTCGAGATTGAGAGTGTGCCGGAAGAAAGGATACTCATCGTTTCCGTTCCGCTTTTCGGTTATTCGCCTTTCCTCACAAAGCTCCTGAAGAGCAGGATGGGGACGGACGCGGCGGTCACTCAGCAGCTCGAGGATCTTGCGCTGAAACTTTACAAACTGTTCATTTCGGAAGACTGCGAGCTGGCAGAAATAAACCCACTGGTAATAACGCGGGACGGAAGGCTCATTGCGGCGGACGCGAAGATTACAATCAATGATGACGCCCTCTTCAGGCACGCGGAGTTCTCCCGGGATGCCGATGATCTGACGCCGCTCGAACAGCGTGCAAAGGCGGAAGATATTGCATTCGTCCAGCTGGAGGGGAACATAGGCGTCATAGCCAACGGTGCGGGCCTGACAATGGCCACGCTCGACATACTCACCATAAACGGAGGCAGGGCCGGTGTCTTTCTCGATCTGGGCGGAACGGATGATCCGGAGAAGGTCACTGCGGCATTCAATCTGATGAAGGATGCGAAACCGGCGGTGATATTCCTCAACATCTTCGGCGGCATAACGAAATGCGACACGGTGGCCCTGGGAGTGAAGGCAGCCGTGCAGGAGAGTAGCATAAAGATTCCAATTGTTGCCAGGATAAGAGGCGTTAATGACGACCTGGCGCGGGACATATTGAAGGACATTGGCATCGAGGCAACATCCGACCTGATAAGCGCCGCAAAGAAGGCAGTCGCTGCGGGGGGCAACTGAATGGCAGTGCTGGTTGACGGCGGAACGAAGGTGATTGTCCAGGGGATTACGGGCCACCAGGGCCAGTTTCATGCCAGGTCGATGAGAGAGTTCGGAACCCGTGTCGTCGGCGGAGTCACTCCTGGAAAGGGAGGAAGCGCGGTCGATGGTATTCCTGTTTTCGACACCGTCCTCGATGCTGTCTCTTCCACTGGAGCAAACGCGACGTGCATATTTGTCCCGGCGAGGTTTGCGAAGGATGCTGTGTTTGAGGCAGTGAGTGCGGGACTGAAACTGATTGTCGTGATCACGGAGCACATACCGTTCCTTGACGCGATGCAGTTCACGACATATGCAAAACTCAACGGAGCCACGGTAATTGGTCCCAACTGTCCCGGCGTCTCCTCACCGGGATACGGAAAGATCGGCATAATGCCCTCGAAGATATTTGCCCGGGGAGACGTGGGTGTGATATCAAGGAGCGGCACACTGACGTACGAGATTGTCAACGCGCTGACTGAAAGCGGATTCGGCGAAACGACATGCGTGGGCATCGGCGGCGACCCGATCATCGGCTCGAACTTTGTCGAAATATTGTCCCTGCTCGAAGCCGATGCCGAAACAAAGAGAATTGTCATGGTGGGAGAAATAGGAGGAACGGCGGAGGAGGAGGCTGCGACATTCATAAGCAGACATGTCTCCAAGCCCGTATACGCATACATAGCGGGCAGGAGCGCTCCGCCGGGAAAAAGAATGGGACATGCCGGCGCCATAATCAACAGGGGAAAGGGAACGGCAGAAAGCAAGATAGAGAGTCTGGAGAAGGCGGGAGTGAAGGTTGCCGTTCTCCCCACCGACGTACCCGGACTGATGAAGAAAGGAAGATGACCATCAAGCGCAGGGCCTGATCAGTTCGGACTGCTTTCCTTTCTGAGTTCTGCCACGGTCCTCATTATGACCCTGAGCACTTCGCTCCTGACAGGCTCCTCGACCTGCGTCCTTGCCGTGACATCCACCGAGATGACATAGGACTGAAAAGTCGTCTCGTTGACCAGCACGACGGGTTCGGTGTCACTGGCCACATATGCAATCTTCGATACCGCTTCCCTGATTCGCGGTATAACGACGTCGGGATCGAGCGCCTTCTCTATTTCAAACTTTGACCTCACCCGCAGCATGCGGATTTCCGAATTCTTGATCATGAGTGCCTGGACGACCATGCCTGCCGGTATTACCACCGGTCTTCCATCATCCATTGTCAGTTTGACATAAAGGAAGCCGATCGAGTCGACTGTGCATGTGTATCCGCTGACGAGAAAGTCGCTGGAATAGAATTTGGGAGGATATGCGGGGGCAATAATGCCGAACTGCCACGTTGCAAGAGTGATTCTGTCTCCTGACTTGATGGGTTTGGAGAGCACGAGCACAAGGCCGCCGAAGAAGTTTGAAAGCACGACAGTTGCTGCCTGTCCTAGAACGAGACCCGCAAACGCGCCGCCTACAAGAAGTCCCGTGAGGCTGAGGCCCATTTCGTGGAAGACTACGAATGCCAGAAGCATGTAGGCTACGAGCAGGAAAAGATAGTGAATGCTCACTGCTCTGCCTCTGCCTATCTTTGCAGCGAGAAACCTCACAAGCATTCTGCCCAGAATTGTTATGAATGAGTAGCCTGCGGCGAGTATTACAATCGATGTCGCAACAGGAACAGCGCCTGCAGGCAGGCTGCTGTGATATTTTGCAATCGCGTAGTCTATGCCGTATACTATTCCTCCGACGATGAACACCAGTACCACAATCGACTCTATGATCCTGAGTTTACCGCCGTTTTCCTTCGTCTCTTTCCCGCTCATGCATCATACCAGCATTCTTACAGGCAACGCTCCTGCTTGCCCTAATTTTCCGTTGGTTATAACGCTTATTGATTCGCATCAGCCGTAAACGGTGGGACGGCTCATCCGTGCTAAGCGTGGATCCAGGCGGAATAAAAATAAGGAAAAGGTTTGTACCGTCAGGAGACGATAGTTCACTCTTTCTTTCTCCTGCTGTACACCACTGCAGCGACCACTGCAATCACCGCGATGACAGCGCCCAAAGCGCCGATTGTGACTAGCGAAGCACCGCCTGATGATGTCGAGGCGCTGCTGTTCACAACCGCATGGGCATACAGAGAGTCGAGCGGACTGATCAGCTGCTGCTGTGGATAGAAGCCGCCGATGGCGCCGGGCCTGTAGGCGTAGTACACCTTCGCGCCCATGATGGGTATTATGGGCACCTGGCTGGCGATTATGCCCTGCACCTTCTGCAGCGTGGCGTTGAGCGCCGCCTGGTTGGTCACTTCGAGATTGGCCTGACTCAGAAGGCTGTTGACGGTGGTGTTGTTGTAGTGTTCGAAATTCCAGTATCCCTGGGAATCGAATGCACACCAGAGATCAAACCAGGGATTGCCGAAGAGCGGTCCGAAGTTGAAGTAACTGGCGAAATTGAAGGACGGATTGATGAAGGTCTCTGTGACCCACGTCTGAACGGGGATGATGTTGTAAGTGACTTCAAAGTTATCGGCAGCCAGCTGCTGCTGCATGATAGACATTGCGGTCGTCCAGTCGCTTATCGGTATCTCCGCGAAATTGATGTTGACGGTGGTGTTGTTGGCATATTGCCAGAATCCGTTGCTGCCTATGTGCAGTCCTGCCTCTTTGAAATAACTGTTTGCAACCGACAGGTTGTATGAGTAATACGGCACGCTCGTGTTGTAGAATGCACTCTGTGTCCACGGCAGACCGCCGAACGACGCCTGGCCTCCGAGTCCGTCTTCCGCCTTGTTCAGAATCTGAGTCTTGTTTATGGCGGAGGCGAGTCCCTTCCTGAAGAAGGTGTTGTTGAAGGGGGCGACCTGAAGGTCGAACCAGAGGACGAGGGAGAAAGTGTCCTTGTATGCTACGGCCTTTATGCCCGGCGTGGCATTGAGCTGGGTGAACAGATTGCTCGGATCGACGTATGTGGCGTCGATCTCGCCGGCTTCAAGCGCCTCGATCATGGAGGTGCTGGACTTGAACATCACAATGACCTCTTTCGAGAAGTGAGGCTTGCCCTTGAAGAAGTAGGGGTTGGCGACGAGATTGATGTTTGAGCCTGACACGCTCTGAAGGATCATCGGACCGCATGACAGCTGGTGCCCGATGTTCATGTTGAAGTAATTGCCTACGCCCGATATGTTGGAAACGTATGTATGCCATTCATACGGTATTATCGTCTGCCCGCCGAGGTAGTAGAACATCATCACGGTAGGAGCGCTCAGCTGGAATACAACCGTATACTGGTTTGGCGCACTGACATTCAGCAGGTACGGGTCTATATTGTTGAAGTCGAGCGTTGTGTTCGCCATTATCACATGGAACGTGTAGACGACGTCCTGAGCGGTCAGCGGGGCGGCTTTTGACGTTCCGTTGACCCATGATGCGTTATGGACGAGGTTGAACGTGATCGTCTTTCCGCTGTTCGTCACATTCCAGCTCTGGGCGAGCCATGGCATTACGGTGCCGTTGCTGAACTCATACAGCAGAGTGTCTGAGTAGGTTATGCCGAGTATATCCCCGGACAAACCGCTTGCCGTCAGCGGATTCTGGTTGGATATTACCTCATTCACAGATGTTCCCAGAATGAATGTTCCTCCACCCGTTGATGACTGTGCGTTCGCATGACCCGCGGCGACGGCAACTGATCCCGTTGCCATCAGCATCGCGCACACAAAAACTGTCATCGCATGTTTAAATTTCAAATAGTTTCCCTCTGCGATTTTTAAACGCGGTTAAGGATGAAAGCTATATAACGTTAATCGTGCGCTCGGGCGTATCGTTGCAAGACAGCAGTGATGCATCAGCAACACTGATACCATCGCACAGGTTATACGAAAAACATCCTGAAATGTGCGGATGCTGCAGTCTGTAGGCTCATCGGCAGAGCGCGGTGTCGCAAAGGCTCGAATCACGTTTTCTTCAGCTGCATCCTGTACATTTCCAGTATTTCGCCGCTTGCCGTTGCATCATACGCGTCCTTGTCTTTCCTGAATTTGCCGGTGAATCTCGGGAATCTGACTGCAAGGCCCGAGCCTTCCTTAATCTTCCCCCAGTTGCATGTGTGCACTGGGCTGTGGGTGACTTCCGCGCCTATCACCTCAAGCACTAACGCCGGCCTGAACCAGAAATCCGCGACCATGCGGCTCTCCACTTCGCCTGATTTCGCCGGAAGGAGAGATGTTTTCAGCATATCGGGAAGAGAGAAGAGCGTCTCGTCGTCGAAACCGCTTCCGAGTTTGGTCACGGTTTCAAACACCTGGCGCTCCTTGTCGTAAGTTGCCATCAGCAGCGCTCCGTATGTGCCGCTCCTTCTTCCCCTGCCGGCAAAGGCGCCAACGACCACAAGATCCACGGTATCTATCATTTCGGCTTTGTAATCCTTCTTGTACTTTATCCAGAGCCATCCTCTCGCTCCGGGCTGATACACAGATTCATCGGCAGGCGATTTTGCGACAACTCCCTCGCATCCGGACTGAAGTGCAAGATTGAAAAAGTCCTCCGCCTCAGCAGCGGTGCTCACGAGCTTCACTGTCGAGAGTTTCACCCTTTCGTTCTCTGCTATCGTCTCCTCGAGCTTTCTCCTTCTCTCCCTGTAAGGCACTTCCATAAAATTCCTTCCGTCCAGAAGCAGAATATCGAACAGGAAGAGGGTCACGGGAAACTCTTCTACCGCTTCCTCGAGTCCGTGTTTTCTTCCTCTGCGCCTCGACACGACCTGAAATGGAAGCATCTCGCCTGTGTTGATGTCCACGGGCACGCACTCCCCCTCGATTATGCCGCTCCTGCCGCGAAAGGCCGACGCGATGGCATTCAGCATTTCCGGAAACTGATCTGTTATCTCTTCGAGCTGCCTCGAAAACAGCCGCACTCTTCCGTCGCCGATGTGCGCCTGCATTCTCAAGCCGTCGTATTTGAAATCCAGCGCGGCAGTGCCGCCCATCTTTGCAAGTATCTCGTCGAGCCCTGGCAGCCTCTCTGCAAGCATGGATCTCACGGGCACATTGACTTCGAGTCCGAGCGTGCTCAGTCCGCTTATGCCCTCCCTGCAGAGAGCCACCGCGACTCTTCCGAGATCGCTTGTTATATTGAAGGCAATCTCTACTGCATCCCTGTCCTCCTTCGTCGCGAAAGTAGCCGACAGAGCATCAATCAGCGTCATTGCGGCAACGCCGATTCTCATCTTGCCCATGACTATCCTGAGTATGTATTTCGCCTCGACGGGCGTCGAGGAGGCCAGCAGCCGGGCAAGCAGGTTGATCTTTGTTTCCTGAGAGCCCGGACCAGACGACAGCGCCATCTTCGAAAGAGAGTCGTGCACCTCGTTTACTGTCAGTGCCTCCGAGCCCAGTCCCGAGGGTGACGATGCCCGCAGCATCTGTTCTCCGAGCAGCCCGGCGTCTCCGACCTGCTTCCACATGGCCTCCACCTTTGACTGTTCCATTCTGCAGACTGTCGAAAGTGTCCTGATCGCCATCTTCTCAGCCATTCCTATCTTCTCCGGATAGAAATCGGGAAACAGGCGGCCATGCGTCATGTAGACGACATTGGCTATCTCGTCGCATGAGGCATTACGGAGCATGTCCACGAGAAGCGCAGTGATTTCAAGCCTCTTCGTGGTAGCCTCAACTTTCTCGTAAAAGTCAGCAACTTCCCTGTATAGCATGCAGATGCCGTATCTGCATCATGATAAATATACGCTCGATCAGCCCGTGCTCAATAGTCAAAGAGTGATTTCTGCTTCGGTTCTGTCAGCTCGGACATCTTTGCACCCCTGCTAAGTCTTGCGTTCAGACTCATCAGCGCCGCCTTCATGGAATTCTCCTTCCTTAGCGAAGAGTAGTAGAAACCTTCGTCCTTGGTGCCCTTGGTCACCAGCACGAATACCTTTCCCGAGCTCAGTCTGCCGGTCCTTCCCCTCCGCTGTATGGACCGTATCTCGGAGGGAACGGTCTCATAAAAAACAACCATGTCCGTTGAGGTGATATCCAGGCCTTCCTCTCCCACGGAAGTGGATATCAGCACGTTCGCCTCGCCGCTGCTGAACCTGGAAATCACGTCAATCTGTTCCTTCTGCTTCAGGCCACGCTCGTCGCGCCTGGCGCTCTGGCCTATGAGCTTTATGGGCTTTGCCGCGCCGGGCCCCGAAAGCGTTCTGTAGACTATTTCGGCAGTATCGCGGAACTGTGTGAACACCATGATTCTTCCAGAAGGATTGGCGGCGAGCTGTTCGCCTATTATCTGTGTGAGCTTTGATATCTTCGGGTGTTCTGCGGTTATTTTCGAGAGCATGTCGACAACGAGCTGAAAACGTTCATCGGCCACAATGGATCGTGATGCCTTGGAAGATTTCCCCTCTGCCTCCTCCTGAAGTTTCTGCACATATCTGCGCAGGGCGAACACGGTCTGCGTCTCGGCCATGTCCACGCCGTGGGAAAGCTTTACGGCTTCCGACTGAATGCGCATGGAATCGAACAGTATTCTGTGCTTCATGCCTGCCGAAAGTCTCGACGAAAGTTCCCTTCCGGCCCCGAGAAGATCTTTGGTGGAGCCCTGTGAATCCTGCGGAATGAGCTGCAGGTGCCTGAGTTTCTCGACCCTCTCGCTGAGCATGGACTTCAGTTCACGTGATATGTCCCTGAGTTCCTGCGAAAGCTCGACCGGCACCCACTTGACTGCTGTCTCCTGCACGTACGGCTCGACATCGGGGTCATCCTCGCTCCTGACCTCGATATGCTCTATGTTCAGTGTTCTGCATATCTCCTCCACGGAAACAAGGTCGCTTCCGGGTGAGGCTGTCATTCCGAGCACCAGACCCCTTTCCCTGACTCCGGAATAGACTTCGGATATGTGGACATAGGAGTAATCGCCCTTTGCCCTGTGGCATTCATCGAAAACAAGGAGACTGAATGAGGACAGATCGCACAGTCCCGACGACACATCGTTCTCTACCACCTGAGGAGTGGAGACTACGATGCGCGGTTTATTCCAGAGCTCCGGGCGGTGCTCCGGAGCGGTCTCCCCCGTCATCAGCGACATGAGTTCGGGGTCTATGGTCAGTCTTTCGCGCAGAAAGGCGTAATGCTGTTCGACCAGCGGTTTCGTCGGAGCCATGAACAGCACCTTCGACCCGGGCGACTGGAGAATGACGTCGATAACGAGAAGGGCAATAACAGTTTTACCGAGACCTGTCGGAAGAACAACAAGTGTGGAAACTGTGGAAGCCGCATCGGCTATGCGTCTCTGGTAAAGCCGTTCGGTAATCGAGCCGTCTTTTATGAATGACAATATGAACGCCAGATCATGACAGTTCAAATAATTACCTTCCAGGCCGCCGGCCGCAGTGGTGGCGAGCACAGGGTGATTGGTCCCTGAGAACGTCAGTAATATATCCCGATCGTTTCTTTGCATGATACGATGGACGCAAAGATCGGCGAGGAAGCATTTCTGCTCGCGCTGCAGAATGCGATCAGCCACGGAGGAAAGGCGGACGCGAATGCCGTGCTGGGCAGGATCATGGCGAAATTCAGAGGAGTGGATGCGAAGGAGGCAATTGCCGTGATTACGGAGGCTGTCGCGAAGGCTAACGGCATGACTCCGGAGGAACAGGTGCGTATACTCGGCGCCTCTTCACCCGATCTTCTCGTGAAACAGAAGAAGGAGAAGGTCGCGAGGCTGAGGGAGCTGGAAGGCGCCGGTCCGGGTTTCAGGGTGCGTCTTGCGCCGTACCCGTCCGGTGCTCTGCACATAGGAAACAGCAGGATGCTGATACTCAACGACGAATATGCGAAGAAGTATTCAGGTGAGCTTCTTCTCGTCTACGACGACACGATAGGTTCTGAGGAGAAGATGCCCAGACTCGATTCATATGAACTCATAAGGGACGGATTAAGATGGCTTGGCGTCAGGTGGAGCGGCGAATATTACAAGTCCGACAGACTCGACCTGTTCTACAGATGGGCATCGAAGCTCATAGAGAGGGGAATCGCATACGCCTGCATGTGCAGTGCCGAAGAGTTGCGGAAGAACAGGGAAGATGGCCTGCAGTGTGTTCACAGGAACCACAGCATTGCTGAGAACGCCGCAATCTGGACCAAAATGCTGGAAGGAGGCTTTGAGGAGGGGAAGGCGGTGCTGAGGGCCAGGACGGACATGAAACACAGGAATCCCGCCTTCAGAGACCGGGTGCTCTGCAGGATCTCGCACAGGGAGCATCCAAGGGTGGGCAGAAAATACCATGTCTGGCCCATGCTTGAATTCTCGTGGGCGGTGGATGACATCGAACTGGGAATGACGCATGTCATCAGAGGCAAGGACCTCTATACGGAAGACTTCATGGAGAATTTCATATGGAATGAGCTCGGGATCAAAGGACCGCGCTTTGAACACTTTGGCCTTCTGAGAATATCAGGTGTGAAAATCTCGAAGAGCAAATCCATGAATGAGATTGCAAGCGGAGAGTATTTCGGATGGGAAGATCCGAGGACGTGGAGCCTCCAGTCCCTGCGCGCAAGGGGGTTCAGGCCCGATGCGATAAGGAATTTAATTTTAAATCTGGGTATGAGCCTGAATGATATCGAAGTGGCTGTTGACTCGATATACTCGGAGAACAGGAAGATTCTCGAACCCGTCGCGGACAGATACTTCTTCGTGGACAACCCGGTGGAAATAAAGATAGAAGACGCCCCTGACCTGGGTCATGTCGAAGCTGCCCTGCATCCCGATTTTCCTGAAAGAGGCAGGAGGAAGATTCTGGCGTCGGATCATGTGTATGTTTCATCGGGAGATGTTTCCAGGTTCAGCGGCACCGAGATCAGGCTGAAGGATTACTGCAACATCATGATTGATGCGGAAGGAGGCAAGGCAAAGTGCACTGGAAGGGAAAACAGGGAGGTGCAGAAGGTGCAGTGGGTGCCCGTTGAGGAATCCGTGCCGTGTGAGGTAATAATGGTTGACGGCTCGCGCGTCAGAGGCTACGCGGAAGGAGCTGTCAGAAACCTCGAGCCTGACAGGCCGGTGCAGTTCGAGCGCTTCGGTTTCGTGAACCTGAGGGAGAAGGGAGACAGGATGCTGTTCTACTACACACACGACTGATGTCTATTTCCTTCTCCACCTTACGCCGCTTTCCGTATCCTCCAGCACTATTCCCCTCGCAGACAGCTCGCTCCTAATGGCATCCGCTTCATCGAATCTCCTCTTTCTCCGGGCCTCCTCCCTCCTGGATATCATTTCTTCCACGTCTTTCCCCAGCAGCTGCTTCTGGAGGGCGCTCTCCCTGATTATGTGGAGAACGCCGTTGATTTCCCTCACAGCGGAAACGACCGCTTCCGCAGCAACCTCACTGAGTTTACCTTCTTCAGCGAGCTTTCTCGCTTCCCTGAGATTGTTGAAGAGCGACGCTACAGCATCCCTGGTGTTGAAGTCGTCATCCATGGCGCCTGTGAAATCGCTCATTATGCGCGAAGCTATTTCGCCGCCGGAGTCTCCCTTCAGCGTGGCCGGCAGAAGATACTGCACATATCCCTCCAGCCTGCTCCTGGCAGCGTCGCTTTCGACGAGCAGTTCCGGACTGAATTCAATCTGTCTCCTGTACAGGCTGTTGGCAAAGTGGAGCCGGAGCGTTTCCGGCGGATATAACGCGAGCGCTTCCTCCACGGACATGAAATTATGCAGCGATTTGGACATTTTCTCCCCCTTGAAGTTGAGCATCCCGCCATGCATCCAGTATCTGGAAAACTGCACGCCCGTGAATGCCTCGCTCTGCTGTATCTCGTTCTCATGATGGGGAAAAATGAGGTCCTCCCCGCCTCCGTGTATATCGAGCGTCCTGCCGAGATACTTCATTGACATCGCGGAACACTCTATGTGCCAGCCCGGCCTTCCTTTTCCCCAGGGGCTCTCCCAGCTCACCTCACCCGGTTTGGCCGCCTTCCACAGCGCAAAGTCGGCCGGATGACGCTTCCGTTCATCAATCTCCACCCTCGCTCCGGCCAGTATCTGATCCGGTTCCTGCCCGGAGAGCTTTCCGTAATTGCTGGTTTTGGTTACGTCGAAATAAACGCTGCCTTCGATCTCGTATGCAATGCCGCGGGAGATGAGAGTCTTCACCATATCCAGAATCTCTGCCATGTGCCCGCTCGCCCTGGGATAAACGTCCGCAGGCCTGAGCAGGAGTGAGGCGCTGCTTCTGAGGAACTCGTCGGCGAATCCGGATGAGAGTTCAAGCGCAGGCAAATTGAGTTCACGGGCCCTGTTTATGATCTTGTCCTCCACATCCGTTATGTTCACGACAAGCGATACGCGGTAGCCCCTGTATTCCAGATAGCGCGCGATGAAATCAAACGACACGAACGACCGTGCATGGCCGACATGCATGCGGTCGTAAACCGTAGGACCGCAAACGTAAATGTGGACTTCGCCTTTGTTCAGGGGCCGGAATTCCACCTTTGCGCGGGACATTGTGTCATATATCAGCAAACCCGAATCACAGTGCTGTTGAGTGGTAATGTACTGTTTAAAGCTAATTATCACCTTTGAAATTCGAACAGCATCCTTAAAAAGACGGATCGATGTGATTTATCAGATTGCATGCTCCTGAGCAGACATATTGCCGGAAACAGGGAGGGGGTTGCCGGGGCAGTCGCAACTATATTCATTCTTCTGATAGTGCTGTCATTCATAAACATCTACATAGGAGCCTACGTCCCCAGCACCATGCGCACGCAGGAATACAACCACATGCAGGAAGTCTATCAGGAGTTTTCATCATTTCAGCTGCAGAACTATGTCCAGCAGTCCGGTCACTGGCCTTATCCGCTTCCCACGACATTTGTAATGGGCACTTCTGGCCAGGCGCCTTTCACCTCACCCACTACCGGAACACTGTCGTTCCAGCCAGATGGATTCAACGCAACGGTGTCATACAGTGCGGGCGTCCCGCAATATTTACCGCAGTGCCAATATGACATATACAATAACACAGGTGGCACGTCGACCAAGGGAATACAGTTGAGCATAACGTTCATTCAAAACACAACTGGAAATGGTCTTTCCCTCTCTAAAAAAATCCATGATGGGGGAAGTGTCTGGTATGTCCCAAGCAACAGCGTTATCTGCTTTTATATCAACGGTTCCTACATCAACAGCGACAGATACAACATATACCTCGGCTGGGGAAATAGTTCCAACCTTCGGCCGTTAAACAACTTCACTGTGATTACTTACGTTCAGGGGCATAATGACAAAGTAAGATTCTCCGGTCTGGGAAATAACCTGACTGCTTGGTACATCTCAAATGGCAATAACAACAGACTTGGCGACAACAGCTATCCTTGTGGCTTTAATTTTTATGGCAATAACGACAAAGGATACGTGCAGAACTATGGAATCGGCGACACAGCGCCAGACGGATGGCCGCATTTCATTATGGTGCATCAATCGCTGACAATTTCCGGTCTGCTCTCTATGTATGTTCAGAACCGCTACTATTCGCAGCAGACAGTCACGTTTGAGGGCGGTTCGATACTTCTTAACCAGAGCGGACAAAACGCGGTAGTAAGGGATCCGCAATTCAGCCTCCAGAACACCAGTTCAGGAGCGATTCTGAGCATGGACCTGACTTCCCTGCGGGGCAGTGCATTCTCGGCATCTGGTTCCGGATCGGCGAATCTGCTTTCAACCTACTTTGCCAACCAGACTCAAAAATACTTCCAGTACAGAGGGTTGAACCTGATAAACAACATTACTCTGTCGGTGACATCGCCTGAGATTTCAGGGTGGTTGAAGATGTTTGCGCCTTATCTCTCACATCTGCAGAACGTCACATCCAATCCATCCGTGGCAAACATAGGTAACGGATGCAACCTGAGCATTTCTTACGTGACAAGTGGAGCCTATTCACTTGCTGTCCACGGAAACACACTAAATCTGACGATTTTCAACATCGCCTCGCTCATACTTGAAACAGGAACGCTCAGCGTTGCCGATTGATGAAACGCGTTCTCCTGTTCCCATCTGGGGGACTCTTAAATAAGACTCACTTCTAAGGATATAACGTGCGGATGCCGAAGCTGGATTCTTCCGTCGGGAAAGTCGAACTTGAGAATCCGTCGATACTTGCCAGCGGAATTCTCGGTGAGACTGCGGAGTCGATGATACGCGCCGTCAACAACGGTGCGGGAGGCGTGGTGACAAAATCGATAGGTGTCGAACCGAGAGATGGCTATCTCAATCCCACAATCTATTCGTTTCCAGATGGACTGCTGAATGCAATGGGTCTGCCGAACCCCGGGATGAACGAGTACAGGCATGTGATAGAGAAACTGAAAAGCGAGCCCGGGCACATAATTATCGGAAGCATTTTCGGAAAGGACGAGAAGGAGTTTGGAATTCTCGCTGAAGCCATGTCCTCTTTGAAGGTCGATGCGCTGGAGCTGAATCTCAGCTGCCCGCATGCAAAAGGCGTTGGCTCAGAGATTGGCAGCGATCCGGACATGGTGGAGCGAGTGGTCAGAAGTGCGAAAGAGCATTCCTCCGTACCCGTCTGGGCCAAGCTGACGCCAAATACGGATGATATTTCAGCTCTTGCGATGTCTGCCGAGAATGGCGGCGCCGATGCGATTGTCGCCATCAATACGGTGAGAGCAATGGCCATTTCTGCCAGACTGAGGATGCCGGTGCTGTCTAACAGATACGGCGGAATGTCCGGAAGGGCCGTCAAGTACGTGGGCCTTCGCTGCGTCTACGAGATATATGAAAGCGTAGACATACCGATAGTCGGTGTGGGCGGCATATACACAGGAGAGGACGCGGCAGAATACCTGATGGCCGGTGCCTCCGCCTTTGAAATAGGGACCGCGGTGGCGGAGAAGGGGCCGGAGATATTTTCAGCAGTGAACAGAAGCCTTCACAGTTTCATGAAGAAGGAACATTATAGCTCAATACAGGAGATGACGGGTCTTGCGCACAGGCAGACTTGAGATCGTCGAAGTAGACGGCATTGCGAAGGAGTGCAGGGATGTCTACACAATAACATACAGGAGCAGGGAAAAGGCTTCACCTGGACAGTTTGTCATGGTCTGGGCTCCGGGCATCAACGAAGTGCCCATGTCCCTGTCTTACACCGGTGGAGTCAAGGGCTTCACATTCAGAGCGCTGGGCAGAACAACCATGGCCCTTTCAGCACTCGGAAAAGGCGAACGTATCGGGGTCAGGGGTATCTTCGGCAATGCGTTCAAAGCTGCCGGCAGAAACCTGCTTTTCATTGGCGGCGGCACAGGGATAGCGTCGATAATTTCCGCAGCAGAGCAGTTTTCTGCGGGAAGAAGGGCTGTCGCGGTGATTGGCGCAAAGAGCGGAGATGAGATATTCTTTGCCGACAGGATTAAGCGGGCAGGTGCCGAACTGATTGTTTCCACTGATGACGGAAGCATGGGTGAGAAGGGGTTTGTAACCGATGCCGCAAGACATGCGCTGGAGAAGGATCACTTTGACACGATAATTGCATGCGGACCGGAACGCATGCTTCGCAAAGTGGCTGAACTTGCCGTGGAGTTCGGGACGCCTGCACAGATTTCCGCTGAACGGTTCATGAAGTGTGCCATAGGCATATGCGATGCCTGCTCCATGAACGGAGCGCTTGTGTGCAGGGACGGTCCCGTCTTTGATGCGAAATTTCTTCTCAAATGCGAGGATTTCGGCAGATACAGGCTCTCACCCAGCGGAACAAGGGTTCCAATCTGAGCGTCATTCCACGGCGTCGTATTGAATTCCTATTACCGTTGAGCAAAGAATTTATCCATTGTCACACATTGAAAGTGCATGGTGCTTTCCCTGAGGGAAAAGGAATCGGTATCCGCGGACAGGAATGTGATGCAGGAGACATTCAGGGAATGGAGGCGGAAATTCGAGGAAGAGGCAGGCGCAGGAAAGCAGAGAAGGGATAAATTCTACAATCTTTCGTGGATGGAAATAGATCCCCTGTACATCCCCCGGGAGGATTTTGATTACGATACGAAACTGGGGGATCCCGGCCATTATCCTTACACGAGGGGCATTCACGAGAACATGTACACAGGCAAACTGTGGACGATGAGACAGTTTGCAGGTTTCGGCAGCGCCGCCGAAACAAACAGGCGATTCAAGTATCTTCTTTCACATGGCGAAACAGGACTCAGCGTCGCCTTTGATTATCCCACACTATATGGTTACGACACGGACGATCCGCATTCAGAGGGGGAATTCGGCAAGTGCGGTGTAGCGGTTTCATCGCTCGAGGACATGCAGACGCTGTTCAGAGGCATACCGCTCGACACGGTAAGCACTTCCATGACCATTAACGGTCCGGCATCGGTGCTTTGGGCCATGTACATAGCGACGGGTGAGGCGCAGAGAGTGCCGAAGAAGGCGCTCAGAGGCACGATTCAGAACGACGTTTTAAAGGAATACATTGCACAGAAGAGCTTCATTTTCCCACCGGAACCTTCGATGAGACTCGTGCTCGACACGTTCGAGTACGGAATGAAGGAAGTTCCACTCTGGAACACGATAAGCATAAGCGGCTACCACATAAGGGAAGCCGGTTCTACAGCCGTGCAGGAGCTTGCGTTTACCCTCGCAGACGGCTTCGAGTATGTGCGGCGAGGAGTGGAAAGGGGACTGGATCCGGACAGGTTTGTGCCGCGACTCTCTTTCTTCTTTAATGCACACAACGACTTCTTTGAGGAAATAGCGAAATACAGGGCAGCGAGGAGAATATGGGCGAGGGAGATGAAGGAGAGATTCGGACTGAAGAACGAGCGTGCCATGAAGCTCCGTTTCCACACTCAGACTGCAGGCTGTTCGCTTACCGCCGAGCAGCCGGAGAACAACATAGTCAGGGTGGCGCTCCAGGCAATGGCCGCGGTATTCGGTGGAACGCAGTCACTACACACGAATTCTCTCGATGAGGCGCTGGCACTTCCAACCGAAAAGGCGGTAAGAATAGCGCTGAGGACGCAGCAGATAATAGCATACGAAAGCGGTATACCGAATGTTGCGGACCCGCTCGGCGGGTCGTATTATGTCGAGTGGCTCACCGACAGGATGGAGGAGGAGTCATATTCAGTATTTGACGATATTGAGGAATACGGAGGCGTCATACCGGCGATAGAGATGGGTTATTTCCAGAAGGCCATCACCGAGTCGTCATACAGATATCAGAGGGAGCTGGAGAAGAAGGAGAGGATTGTCGTAGGAGTCAACGAATATACCGTCAATGAGCAGCTCAGTGTTCCGATACTCAGGCTTGATCCGAAGGGTCGCGATAAGCAGGTGGAAAGGCTGAAAAAACTGAGGAGAGACAGAAACGGTCGCAGATTTGAGGATGCGATGAGCATGCTCAGAAAGACTGCTGAAGGCAGCGGCAACACGATGCCCGCGATCATAAATGCGGTCAAGGCAAAGGCGACGCTGGGCGAGGTCACGGGCGTCCTGCGCGAAGTATTCGGGGAATACAGGGAGCAGCACGTTATCTGAGGTCTGCAAATGCCCAGGAAGATACGCGTTATGATTGCAAAGCCTGGACTTGATGGCCACGACAGAGGCGCCAAGGTAGTCGCGCGTGCACTCAGGGATGCAGGCATGGAGGTCATATACACGGGACTGCACCAGACGCCCGAACAGATTGTGCAGGCCGCGCTGCAGGAGGATGTGGACGCCATAGGACTGAGCTGCCTTTCAGGGGCTCACGATGTCCTTTTTCCAAGAGTTATGGAGCTCATCAGGGAGAACGGAATGGATGTGCTCGTCACTGCCGGTGGCATCATACCCAAAGAGGACGTGGCAATGCTGAAGAAGAGCGGCATAGCGGCAGTCTTCGGACCCGGAACAGCCATAGACGATATCGTGAAATTCCACAGGGAGCACATCAGGCCCAGAAAATGAGGTTGTGATTTTCTTTGAATTTCAGTAAACTGGCAGAAGACATAACCAGGGGCGACAGAAAGGCCGCGGCCAGGCTCATCTCTCTGGTGGAAGACGAGGAGGAGGGATATGTCGACGCCATGAAACTCCTGTACGAACGTGCGAGGGGTGTGCCCGTGCTTGGCATAACAGGCCCGCCGGGCGTGGGAAAAAGCACAATCGTGCTCGAAATAGCGAAGAGGATGAGGGCGCAGGGCATGAAACTGGGCATAGTTGCTGTCGATCCCACGAGTCCCATTACGGGCGGTGCCATACTCGGCGACAGAATCCGGATGACCGAACTCTTTGCGGACAGGGACATCTTCATAAGGAGCATGGGAAGCAGGGGCGGAAGCGGAGGTCTATCATCGCAGGCAGGAAGTGTAGTCAGAATACTGGATGCCCTGGGGTGCGATGCAGTAATCGTCGAGACCGTGGGCGCCGGACAGACACAGGTGGACATAATGGGCATGGCGGACACAATAGTCGTCGTAACAATGCCGAGCACGGGAGATGAGGTTCAGTCCATAAAGGCCGGCCTGCTCGAAATAGCGGATGTCTATGTCGTGAATAAATGCGATCTGACCGGTGCTATGAGGACATTGAGCGACATAAGATCAATGCTGGATCTGGTGGAAGACTGGCATGGATGGAAGCCGCCCGTTTTGCAGACAAACGCAAGGGAAGGAAAGGGTATAGACGAACTTCTGGGCAGCATACAGAAACATGAAGCTTTTGCTTCGGGTTCCGAGCATCTCGCATCCAGGAAGAAAGCGCAGCTCAGGAGAGAGCTTCAGGAACTCGTGTCAAATGAGGTCACTAGGAGGATTTTCGAAAACATCGGAACGGAGGAACTCGATGAGATACTCAACCAAATGCTTGACAGGAGCTCCAGCCCGTACTCTGAAGCGGAGCGCATTACGGCCGATGTGGTAAGAAAAAAACGCGCGACCGCAAGATAACTGTCGACGGGAACATACCGTGCCGGAGCTGTCCGATAAAAGTGTTATAAGGCTGAAGCATATCGAAGCGTGTAACGCCGGGATGACAGAGCGGCCATGTGGCAGACTGCAGCATCGATTGCCGAAATCTGCAGACAGGAGTTCAAATCTCCTTCCCGGCTCTAAGCCCGCGGTTTAAGTTGCTGGCCACTGTTATCCACACATGGCGAAAGAGCCCAGGGCTTTGTACTAGAACTCAATTTACGACAAAACATGATGGATGCCCGATGAGTTTGCCAGGCTGCGGAAGTCGGGCATCGAAGGACTCGATAAACGTCATTCTCGATTTCACCAGAGATATGAAGACAAGCGGTCTCAGCGTTCACAGGCAGTATTTCTATACGGTGAAACTGAGGGTGATGGCTGTGAAAATGGGAAGAGCATTTCTCAATCCGGGGAAGGAAGACATCCGCGCATTGATGGATGAACTCCAGAAAGGACAGTATACGGACAATTCAATGGGGGATTTCAAAGTCACGCTGAAACGGTTTTACAAATGGTTTCTGGGGAAGGATGAAAGCTATCCTGAATTTCTGAACGTCCTCAAGAGAGACTCCAACGGTCACCTGAGCAGGATTCAGAAGCATGAGCCCATCATTTCGAAACAGGAGCTCAGGGGAATGGTGGCTGCCTGCAATCAGTCGCGCGACCGTGCGCTGATATCGCTGCTCTATGATTCAGGCTGCAGGATATCGGAGCTGCTCACGCTTCGCATCGAGGACCTCATGTTTGACAGTTATGGCCTCGTCCTGATGGTCGCAGGAAAGACCGGCCCGCGCAGAGTGCGTGTTGTCGGCGATTCTGTTCCATATCTCAGGTCCTGGCTGGAAGTGCATCCTGCAGGAAAGAACAGAGCTGCGCACGTCTTCCAGGGAATTGAGAGAAAGGCAAGAGGCAGAATGATGAATTATCCGCAGGCCTCCAAGGTGATCAAGTCTGCTGCTGAAAGAGCCGGAATCGGGCGATCAATTCATCCCCATCTGTTCAGGCATACCAGGGCGACTCTTCTTGCAAGCACCGTTCCCGAAGCTCCGCTCGAACTGCAGATGGGATGGGTTCACGGCTCAGGGCAGACGCGGACATATGTGCACCTGTCCGGAGGAGACCAGGACAGGGCCATCCTGAAGAGCTATGGCATCAAGGTCTCAGAGGACAGGCCCGTGGACGAATTGCCACGCGAATGCGCCCGATGCCATACATTCAACATTTCAGATGCAACGTATTGTAAGAACTGCTGGCTGCCATTCGATACCAGGCTTGCCATGGACATGGAAGCCAGGGAGAAGGAGATAGAGAACACAATTCAGAGCATGGCATCCGTTGATCCCCTTGCAAAGACACTACTCAGGAATGCTCCTGAGAGTGTGAAGACAGGCCTGCTCGAGAGCATGCTCTCGGAAATACTGAAAAATCCTGAATTGAAAAACAGAGTCGTGGAAGAACTCAGGACAAAGAACGCCTGAGCCGGTTTCCCGATTCATGCACGAAACTCCCCCCTTTTCGTGTAAAACAAGCAATCCGGAGGACTTTTATTTAAATACTAATAGCCAGAATTGGAAGCATTTCATTTTCAGTTTTTGAATATTTAGAGATTATTATAGTTAGGTCAATGGGCAAATTATCTTCTGCTCTGCTTCAGTTTCTGGACTTCGAGTTTGAGCTTTTCAACTTCCCTGACAAGATCAACCTGCCGTGATAAAGAGTCCATCTTGGAACTCAATACTTCCTCAATACGAGACATATCGGACTTCATTTCATTTCTGACAGAAGCCATTTCATTTCTGAGCGACTCGTACTTGGCATTGAGTCCCTTCAGCTCTCCCTCCACCTTATTGAATTCGGGCAGGAAGAAGCTCTTAATCCCTTCCAGGATTGTTTTCTCTCCCGGCATAGTCAGAGTCATACATGAGCGGGATAAAACCCTATCGGGAGAAGAGGTCAAATTCGCACTCCGGATGGCATGCGGGATTAACCCAACCTTTGATCCCGGCCGGCTTGCCATGAATTTGCTAGGGTCCTGCGGCCGGTTTTGCTCCGTAAGGCTTTCACGCTCATGACCTATGACTTTTTCAGAAGGAGTGAAAAGTGCCACATTAAAAGTTACCCGAAAGATCACCGAAATATTCACAGAAACACGCCTATTGCCACAATAGTGCGAAAATGGCAAAAATTGAAACGGCGTTTCCATATAGCGGTGAATATGCAGATCCTTGCTGAGACTTCGTGACTGGAATGGGCACAATCAGGACATGAACTTTTGTCCAGCAGGTTTATGAGTACTTTGATTGTAAATGTCATTGATAGGTTATCGGATGGAGGCGCAGCAACATAGTAGGCACATGAGAGTCAAAGTAGCCGAGTTGGCGGTCACTTCAGGTATTGTAGTCACTCTGATCTCTCTCATATACTCCAACAGATGGGCGACCTTAACCATCTTCAAGCAAGGATCGGCAGGCTTGGGATATGGTTATCCATTCAGCTACATCGTGAGTGTAAGCTATGGTCAGGCACCGTCTCTATCACTCGCAGTAACGAATAATCTTTACATAGGGCTTTTGCCCCTCATTTTAGACTTGGCAACATGGATATCGGTTGCGGTCATCATAACGTTCTCTGTTGCCACTGTCATGTTCAATGAGAAGGCACGCCCTAGGGTGTACTACTCCCTGCTTCTCGCGATTGCGACATTGCTTGTTACACTTGTGTTGAACTTTGGAGGGTCTATTATGCCCGAAACAGGCGCACCCCTTCCATATCTTGAATACAGTGTCAATGCTAACGTTTTGTCACTGATGACCGATCCTCCTTTTATCTACAGCGGGATAGTCATCCCGAATCTTATTTTTGACCTGTGTTTCATATATGTGCTGTTCTTCAGTTCACTCAACTTGTTGATGGGCCGCAGGGCAGCTTTACCATCCGAAAACTAGTGCCGCTTCTATCGAGGTGGTTCTGCTTTGATGGCCCGAAAAATCTAGGTCTAGGGAATGCATACACCCCATGCTTGGTTATACACGTAGGGTCAATAACAAACGCTGAAGGAAACAGACTCAGGACGATTGTAAGGCACCCAAAAGACCCGATTGAACCAAGTATCGCACAACCTGTGCTCTCCAGCGCACAGGGTTTCGCTTCGCTTTGCATTGCAGGGCTCGTGGGCATGGGCGTCGACTGTGTCCAAGTGCTCATTCATCAGTTAAACAGCGGCGGTATGGACATGCTCAGACCGAAGTGGAAACGCCGGCCTGCTCAAATGCATACTGCCTGAAATATTGAATGTGAAGCCGGACACAGGACATTGCTTGGTATTTCGGCCAAAGAAATAGCGATCATGGTAAAATAGAGCACGCTTACTCCGGATGGAAAGATTCATTCCTGTGCCGGGATCGCTGGCCAGAAAACGTCAAAAAAAGGATTTTCAATTTATTGTACCAATTTTTATAATACACATGAAATACATAAGTGAATTTACGAAACGCCCAAAAATCATTTATATGATGAAAATCCATTAAGGAGGTATGTTTTCGACAAAGCACATCAGGAGCAAAACCGGAGCAATGACCGGAAAGACAATCGCTGTTGCCGTCATTGTAATATTCATTGTGGCTGCGATAGCCGGAGCGCTGTATATTACTTCAAAGAAACCGTCTTCCTCATCTTCCGGCACGACTCTGACAATAAACTGGAGCCTGTCCGGATCGGAAGGCAACTACATGGCAAAGACGGTAATTCCCCTGTTTGAGAAGGCATATCCCAACATTACTGTGAAATATTCCACGCTGGGTTCGTCTACAATCATCAGCTCGCTGCTTTCACAGGAATCGGCACATCATGTGACCGTCAACATAATTGAAGAGGATAATCTGGAGATGGGGGCGCTTGTTTCTCAGGGTCTTGTGATTCCGCTTAATCCGTATCTGAGCCAGCTTGAAGCCATGAGCGGCGGGTCAACCGGCACTACCGCATCCGGAACAATAATACCTGCGTATTACAAGGAGGGGCTTTTCAACGGCACCTACTACTTTTTCCCGTTCAGGGGAAATGTTCAGCTTTCCTACTATAACCAGTCTGCGCTTACAAAGGTC
>JAKABN010000078.1 GCA_021796895.1 Thermoplasmata archaeon
CTTCCAGACAGGACCTACCCACCGATTCCGACCGGACCGAATATCCGGTTCGACTCAAACATCTTCCAGCATCACGACGAGATACTGCACCTTGCGGGCGTGTCAAAGGTCGTCGCATCTGAGAGAAGCCTGAACAGCCTGGATCGGGCGAGGGGCGCAGTCTTCAGACGGCAGGCTGAGTCAAAGGGCATCGTGTTCACAGGCGAGCCTGGCAGGGCGTTTGATTATTCAATCAGCGAAAGGCGGCAGTATGACATAAGGGCAGCAATGGTTTCAGGGAGAGCGGCGGCCATGAGATACATTGAAGGCAGATATCTTCTTCAGTCCTGAAGTCGTGTGATTTTAAAGAGCTGCAGGCGATCACAATAAGGCGGAAGTGCATTAATCCCTGCTGGGAATCATGTCAGAAGCTCGATGCACCATGCTCAAGCTCTGTTGAATAAATGGGTGCGCATATTGATCACTTACACAACACACTCCAATTTCCAATCCGATTCACTGTTTTTTATATCGCTCATCCAATCCTCTCGATTACATAACACCTGAGCATGTCATATGCTCCCATCCTCTGCATAGCTTCCTCTACAAGCTTCTTCTTTGATGTGGGCGTAAGATTCTATCAAATCCTACGGAGAAGGCTTTGTGATAGAACTGGTGTGAACATTGCAGTAACAGGTCAGGAGACTGGTCGAAGAGACAAACGCCAGGTCCACGAAAAACCATTCATTAAACAGAGCGCCTTGACGACAAATTTTATAATATCATTGAAACGGTTCCACCCATTCAGAGGTTGATGAAACGGATAAGCGTATTACTGATTTGGTCTACAATGAAATACTGTTTAGAATCATAGCTGGAGAAATGCGTCCTGGGCAAACAATCAATCTGGACAAACTTGAGAAAACATTAGGGAAGAGTCGCACGCCCATTAGAGCCGCATTGATTGCGCTTGAATGTGAAGGATTGATATCCCGAAGTGGTCGTTCCTATTCAGTGGTTTTTCTTAACAAACAAGAAATCAATGATCTGTATGTTGTCAGGAGGGTAATTGAAGCCGAAGCGGCGAAGATATCTGCAACCATTTGCAGCGCAGAAAGTATTTACGAGCTGAAATCGATTCTTTTAAAGATAGGGAAAACGATTAAGAAGCCTTATAAGGACCCGATAAAAATTGCCGATATGTCCGGGAATTTTCACAAAGAGATTGTCGCTTCGACCGGTAATCTTTTCATGTGCAAATACGCTGAACAGATTAGAACAATGCTTCGCATAGTAAGGGTAAGCCTCTACACCAGCATGGAGAGGTCAGAGAATGATATGAAAGAGCATGCTAAGGTGCTTGATGCGATAGAAATGGGTGACCCAAAGAGAGCCTGGAAAGAAATGTATAATCACGAAACCAGAGTGTTAGAATACGTCAACCAGAACGTCATTCCGAAACTCTTTTAATTGATTGTTCATAGTGATAATTCCTCCTCAGGCCGAAGCAGCGGTGCATTGAAATCCAGCACTTCCGGATACTTCAGCCCGGAACCGGTGTTAAGGGCCACCACTGTCTCATTTTTGTCAATCCATCCCTGGTTTCTGAGTTTTCTGGCAGCGGCTATTGTGGCTGCTCCTTCGGGGCACATAAACAATCCTTCCTTTCTCGCCGTTTCAAGTTGCGATTCGATTATTTCTCTGTCTGAAATAGCAACTGCACTACCATTTGTTTTATAAATGGCGTCCAGAACCAAGAAGTCGCCGAGTGCCTTGGGCACATTTATGCCGAAGGCAATAGTCTCAGAATTTTTCCAGAATTCACTTTCGCTCTTTTTCTGCTCCCACGCCTTTACTATTGGAGCACATCCCTCCGCTTGCACTGAAACAAGTCTGGTCGAAATTTCGTCAATCCAGCCCATTTCCTTCAATTCCTTCATTGCTTTATATATGCCTATGATCCCGACTCCGCCACCGGTCGGGTAAATGATTACGTCTGGAGCTTTCCAATCTAGCTGTTCCAGTATCTCAAGGCCCATTGTTTTCTTCCCTTCCAGCCTGTACGGTTCTTTGAGTGTGGACACATCAAAGAGACCATACTTTTCGGATGCTTTCTTAACGATGGCGCCTGCATCGCTTATCAATCCATCCACAAGATAAAGCCGTGAACCTGCAGCATAACATTCACACCTGGTAATCTTTGGAGCATCCTTAGGCATGACGATCACAGAAGTTATACCAGCTCTTGCCGCATACGTCGCCCATGCGGCCCCAGCATTTCCATTCGTCGGCATCGAAATTTTCCTGATTCCCAATTCCTTTGCCTTTGATAGCCCAACAGCTGCACCTCTGGCTTTGAAAGTTCCTGTTGGTAAAATTCCTTCGTCCTTTATGTAAAGATTATTCAAATCCAATTTGTTTTCAAGAGTTTTCGCCCTTAACATGGGAGTCATACCTTCGCCAAGCGTCACCACATTTTTTTCATCTACCACTGGCAACAGTTCATGATAACGCCATAGATTCGGACTCCTTTTTGCAAAATCCTGAGGAGACACGTTTTCGTTTATGGAAGCGAGGTCATACTCTGTAAGAAGCGGGCCTCCGCATGAACAAACAGTTTGGACCACAGAAGGATCGTATTTCTTACCGCACCTTGAACATATTAAACTGTTTAAAAAACTGTATTGCTTGTACATAACATCGACATTGTGAGGAACTCATTCCTGATTTAAATTAATTACCATTAACAATTCTTAAGACAATTTTTATAAAGATTCTTAACGGGGAGTGAATATTGATTATTAACACAAAATCCTTATATACATACAGCGATTAACCGCGACATGTCTGGCAGTGGGGTTGGCAGCCAGGGTTCTGAAATTGAGGCTTTGAAAGCTGCCATTGCGGCGTGGGCTGGAACTGCTTTAGAATTCTATGATTTTCTGGTCTTTGGCTTCCTCGCAACTGTACTAGCGCCTCTATTCTTTCCTTCATCGAATTCAACTGTCAGCCTGCTGTCTCTATTCGCGGTATTCGGTGTCGGCTTCCTTATGAGACCTGTCGGAGCAGTAGTTTTTGGATGGATTGGAGATAGGCACGTTGGAAGGCGCAACACTCTAATGATTACAATATTTCTGATGGGTGCTGCATCGCTGTTTATGGGTCTCTTACCTACTTATCAGCAGATTGGAATTTCTGCCAGTATCCTGATAGTTGTCTTGAGACTTATACAGGGCTTTGCGCTTGGCGGAGAATTCGGCGGCGGAATAACTCTTACGGCCGAACTTTCTCCAGCGACCAGAAGGGGTCTTTATGTGGGAATAGCCCAAATGGCGCAGGGCGGTTTCATACCATCTGTGTTGATAACAATATTTGCAACAGCCATGTCTCATGCAAGTCTAATCTCATATGGCTGGAGAATACTTTTCATCCTGGGTGTCGTGATTGCTGTCGTAGGCTTTTTCATAAGAATTAAGCTGACAGAGTCGCATGTGTATCTTGAGGCGGCTAGGAGAGGGAAAATATCCAAAGCACCTATCGGACGAGCGTTTGCCCGCTATCCATTGAAAATGCTGATGGCGATTTTCATAGTTGTTGGCGGTACCGTGGTGACATACACATTCGCGACTTACGGGGTGACATATATGATAAAATATGAAGGCTTCTCCCTGGCTCAGTCTTCGCTCATTCTTGCTATAGCCACGGGGATGTTCATGGTCTTGACCCCGTTGTGGTCATTTTTTTCTGACAAGTTTGGCAGGAAAATTTTCATGATTGTTACACCGCTATCCCTGATCATTCTCGTGTATCCGTTTTACGTTCTGCTCTCAACAGCGATGTTTGCCGTTGCTCTGCTGGCTTACATAATGGTGTACGTTTTCTATTCCATTTGGAATGGGCCGTATGCCACTGTCTTATCTGAAATGTTCCCTACGAGCGTCAGATACACCGCTGTGTCCTTTTCCTATAATTTTGCTGTCGGCATATTCGGAGGTTTTTCCCCTTTTGTAGTAACGTACTTGATTGCCGTGACCCACAATAAGCTAGCTCCGGTTTACTGGCTGATTCCATGCCTGGTACTTTCCCTGATAGCCGTGCTGCTTTACAAGGAAACAAAGGGTATTAACCTCGAAACGATCCCGGACAGAGAGCGGACGCAGAGTCCATGAACTCCTTACAAAATGATGCGGTTAAGAATGCCGTCGAGAGTTTGAGAAACGATATTGTTGAGATAGCGGACTTCATATTCGCGAATCCTGAGATTAGTAGTGAAGAGCACCAGAGTTGCAAGTATCTGGCAAATAAGCTGAGAGAAAACGGAATGGAAGTCGAAGAAAACTATCTTGACATGAATACGTCGTTTGTGTCTAAAATAGGTTCAGGCAAACCCAAACTCTGCCTGTTTGCAGAATATGATGCCCTGCCAATGGGCCACGCTTGTGGGCACAACATAATTGCAGCATGGGCAATTGGTACCTTCCTCTCCATATCAAGATTGCCAGATTTCAAAGGTACTCTGTATCTTTTTGGTTCCCCGGCTGAGGAAGGAAGGGGAAGTTTTGCGTCAAGCAAAGTGAGAATATCCGGGGAGTTAAAGAAAATCGGCATTGAGGCCGCATTTGCCATTCATCCCGGTGACAGATGGGAAGTGTTTGGCGGGCTATATGCAAGATGGAGAGAATCGTTCACTTTTATAGGCAGGGAGAGCCATGCTGCTGGCTCTCCTGAAGACGGAATCAACGCTCTTGACGCCGCAGTGTCATTTTATCAGTCGGTAAGATCGCTCAGGTCGACCTTGGCTCCAGACAAAACAGCAATCATAAGTTCAATAATAAGGGAGGGTGGAGTGGCAGTGAATATAGTGCCTGGAATCTCCGAAGTTTGGGTCGACGTTCGGACGCGTGATAACAGTCAAGTTCTTGCCGTGGGAGATAGAATTGAGGCCATAGCACGGGGAATATCTACTGCTTATAATTGCGAACTCAAAATCAAGAGCCTGGCACCTGTGACATGCTCATTTATCAGAAACGAAATGCTTGATTCACTAATGCTGAATAGTGCAGAAAAATACATACAAGGGCTCAAAGTAACAAGAGAAGATGAAAGGAGACCAATGGGATCAAGCGACATAGGCAACGTATCTTCGATTGTCCCGACTACTCAGCTGATAGTTAAAGTGGCAGAGGCAGGAACGCCACTGCATTCAAAGGAATTTCTTCAATCAGCAGGATCCAATGAGGCGAAGAAATCGCTTCTAGAAGCAGTTATGACAGTGACCGATGCTATTTTGCATTATGGTCAGAGTGAGGTAGGATGATATCCAACGGATGCCTTACCATAAGATCAATAAAGCTTACTGAACTCCATATTCCTTTCAAGAAACCGTTCAGGACCGCAAGGACTGTCCAGAATGATGCTGGAATCGTTGTTGTGGAAATAACAGGAAGCAATGGTGAAATAGGATATGGAGAGTGTACGCCAAAGCCGCATGTCACTGGAGAAACTACCGGATCAGTATTACACGCGCTTTCCAAACTGATATGCCCCACACTTCTGGGCTGTAAGGTCATTCAAAGGGAAAAAATCAGGCAAAAAATGAACAGTTTAGTGGAATTTAATTCGAGTGCCAAAAGTGGCGTTGAACTGGCACTTGACGATTTGCATGCAAAATTTAACAATGTTCCGGTTTATTCTATTTACGGGGGGTATCCGAAGAAATTGCCGAGATGTGGATCGTTGGATTTAGCCGAGGCGATTGATACAGAGAACTTCAACCATGCGCTATCAGATATTCGTGACTACGACTACTTCAAGATTAAGGTGGGAAGAAAGCCATGCGATGATATTGAAACCGTCCGCAAGATCAAGAAATTCTTGAAATCAGACGTGAAGCTCATTCTCGATGCTAACCAGGGCTGGAAATTACAGGATGTTCTGCCGTTCCTGGACGAGTTAAGCGACCTGAAAATTTATGCAATTGAGCAGCCGTTTTACAAGGAAGACATTAACGGAATGGCGATTCTCTCGAGAAAAGGCAAGTTCAACATAATGGCCGACGAATCGCTGGTTACAAAACGGGAGGCGCTAGAACTCATCCGAAATTCGGCAGCGAGTCTGTTCAATCTCAAATTGATGAAGACAGGAGGCATTTGCGGGGCAATAGATATTGCAAGGCTCGCCAGTCTGTATGGCATTAATTGCATGATCGGTTCAACAATGGAGAGTAGTCTGAGTGTAGCCGCAGAGTCTCACCTAGCTTGTTGTATATCTAATTTGGAATGCCTAGACTTCTTGGAACCAAGTAGACATCTTATTGACGATCCATTCTGCTGGATTGATTATAAGAAAAACGAGGTTGAAATATCCGACGAACCCGGGCTTGGCATCCGGGTTAACGATCGTCTTAAGAGCGAGTACGTTATAAGTGAAATTAATTTACAATAACTGGAATGGACACTTGTATTTTGAATCACTCTGTCAGATTGTCAGATGGCGAATTGTGATTCCACTTTCTCTTTATGCCCTCTAATCCATTTCCTATAAAACTCGCATGGTGCCGCATATCCAAGACATGGGCAAAATTTGACGTTATTATGGTTGTAGAATGCTGCCCTGCACACCTCTAGAACCGTACATCTCTCCTTTAGAGACTCTGTAAGGTAATTGACATGGAAATGGAAGTATCAAGGAGTGAGAACAACAGTGCCCTGGAGTTGCCTGAATGACAATCAAGCGTTCTTTCACACACCAAGGAGAAGGTAGACATAATCAGCGAGGAAATGCAGTTTGATGGGCATAGCGTTTCAATTTTTGCCTATTTCGGCCGGGCAAAATGGAGCAGAAATGGCGGCTAATCGCAGACTGTGAAAAGCGAGGCTGGTATCCTGTGCTGACTTGTGAAGCCGGGAAACCATTCAACATAAGTGAATAAGTGAAAAAGATGAAAATATGCACTATTGCTCTTCCTATTTTCCGGTTCGTCTGCGCGACTTTTCCTTCTTTCCCGATGGTGGGTGTGACTGTAAACTTGCCTTCTCAGCAAGTTTGAGGTAAGTAGCTATGGACCTGCCCTTCTCAGTGAGTGATATCGCATACGTCCGCCTTCCAAGCATCTTCTCCTCAACAGAGATGATATCCTCCATCTGCAGAGCATCGATCAACTTGTCCAGCGTATTGTTGTTCCTGACTATGCTGAACAGGTCTGACTTCATTAACTGTTCAGAATCCAGCAGGGCATTCAGAACTGAAAAAGCGTACTTCATGTCGAGTGCTTTCATCGCTCATCGATATTTGTTGTTGCCACATAGACTTTTGCCATCGCTTTTCGGGCACCCTCCGGTTATCTTTTTATAGTCAATTAGCTCCTATCTGCATAGTGAAGAGAAATGAGCTCCATGCCGAATGCAGGGCCAGGGCAGGCTGATCGTGAGCCAGTTGAGTCCGTGCTCACACTTTACAATGGAAAGAAGATTGAAATTGACAGATGCGCTTATTGCGGTCACCATGTGGCGACTTTGTTCCGCCGCGATTTCACGGATGTCACTATGGCCGGCAGCACTATCCGGCTACACTTTGCTCGTGAACCGGTGCTGCACTTTGACCTGTTTAGCAAATATGATGAAGATACCCTCGTTTTCAATGAGGATTGCAAATACAGGGAATGTGGCTGCCTGAAACCATGGCCCGCCTCCATTCGCTAAATCGTAAGCAACACAGCATCTTCAAAGGCTTTGACAGAGCAGATTTAACCATAGTCACAGCGATATGCGCACACATCTGAGATTATATTTTCATCTGGCGCGTGACCCTGACCCGCAAATGAAAAACCCGGATTCTATAACTGCTGTGCAAAAACTCCCTCTCCCGAACGCAATTACCGGCACTATTCACACACTTTTTCCAATGTGCACCACATATCTGCCCAATACCTGATTCATACGTAAACGTCACCGATCGAAAGCAGGAGATACGCTTCCCTGAAACACCCGATGAATATGTTGAGGATAACCATCCTGCAAGGTGCATAGGTGCGTTCTCAGTCTGACGTGGACGCCGCAAATCTGATGAACTGCTCTTTGTCCTTCAACTCGACCCACTGGCCATTGACGTGACATTTCAGACTCCTGCCGTCGAGCCAGAGGAGCACCGCGTGTTTGAATTCTTCGTTATTCTGAGCAGATATCACCGGTGCCGGATCATCAAAGACAAAGACAGGCGTCGCTTTGTTTCTTACTGCGCGTTCAATCTTCTTCCTTCTCAGTTCGAGCCAGTATTTGGTTGACACTTCCACCTCTATGTAAAACAATATGGCCGAGATTGCATCCAGTGTTCTGACTATGA